>JBMFVX010000358.1:0-501 GCA_049965775.1 Phycisphaerae bacterium | reverse complement strand
GGTTGCTGTCGCCGGTTATCTCGCCGCGAATAACGCCAATGCTCAGTGTGGTAGCCTTGGACGTGCCGCTGCGATCATGAAATCGCACCAGTTGCCGGCTGATGATGTGTACATCCGGATGGTTGTTAAAATCGCAAGCTTTGCACGCCTCGCAACGGCCGCAGGCCAGCGTAAGCATAAAATCGTCCGGCAGCGATGGCACATACAGCCCGTCGGCATGACGGTTGGCCTTTCGCACCGGCGCTTCGCACAATGCCGTGCGAGCCATGGCGCAGGCGGTGGTAAACTTGCCCACACCCTGCGGCCCGGCAAACATCCAGGTTGAGGCGAGCCGGCCGGAACTTAGCGCCCGCTGAAGTTGTCCGATGGCTCGCGATTGGCCTACGATGTTCAGCATGACTGCTCCGCTTATGCTTTCGGGGTGTCTAGGAGCCTGTCCAAATAATCGCCGGGTTGCGACGGCATGATTTTTGGCACTCCTCAAGTAGCGGCAACGCTGGC
>JBMFVX010000357.1:0-508 GCA_049965775.1 Phycisphaerae bacterium | reverse complement strand
GCCTGGGAATGCCAATAAAATCGGCATGATCCCGGGCCGCCCGGAAAAATTGCCACGCCCTACGAACTGGGGAAAAGGCATCTGGTATTTCAGCAGCAGGTGGAAGTTCCTATAGTCTATGACGGCTGCAATTTACAGGCGGGGCTTCGGCTTGACTTGCTTGTGGAAAATAAGGTTATCGTGGAGCTTAAATCGGTCGAGAAGGTGATCCCGGTATTTGAGGCACAAGTATTGACTTACCTGAAACTCACTGGCCTCCACTTAGCACTGCTCGTAAACTTCAACGTACCTCTTATAAAAGATGGCATAAAAAGAATAGTCATATCATCGTGATTTTAATGCCCCGTCGAGGTCTTCGCGCCTTCGCGCACTTCGCGGTAAATCACGTCGTCTCTGAGCTCTCGGAGTTCTCTGTGGCTAAAGAAATTCTCGTGAGGCGCTTCGCGACGGTTAGCGCGCAGAGTCGCCGAGACCGCTCAGGTTGTTATGGCTATAAGGTGGGTTACAC
>JBMFVX010000356.1:0-511 GCA_049965775.1 Phycisphaerae bacterium | reverse complement strand
AGGCCGCCAAGTTCGGTTTTTGCAAATATTGTAAAGTATTGGGTTTTTGCTGAAGGATGCCAAGTTGTGCGCGCGCAGTGTGTTGGGATGGATTTAGACCACAAGATTCGTAAAGGCGGGGTTTGGGGACGGGAATAGTAAGCGCGATGGAGCATGTAAATAGGGTAGGCGCGGCATGGTTGAGATAGTTGTGCACTGCGTAACGGGGGTTGGAGCACCGGGCGGCGCCATTCTTTTGGACGTTGCGGGTTTGCAGCGCAGGCTCATCTTCAGATTTAGCCCGATCCTCCGGCGTGGGTACGGGCCATTTGAGACCCGTCGGGGTCCCGGCCACTACCGCGACAGGCTTATGGCGGCGCGGGCGAGGTTGGGGTACATTGATGGCACGGTTGCGTTACCGGGCCGGTCATCGAGGAATTGGTGTGCAGCAAGTCGTCATTGAAAACCCGGTCGTCAACTCGCCGTATGAGGAGCCTTCGCGGCATTTCAGGTTCGACGAGGCGGGCATTAC
>JBMFVX010000355.1:0-516 GCA_049965775.1 Phycisphaerae bacterium | reverse complement strand
GCAAGTTTCTGGTCATGCAGAAGGATTTGCGAATAGACTCACCGCAGATTCAGTTGAGGGTGGATAATAACCTCGTCGCCGCTTTGGGATTGAACAATAGCGATCTGATCAAGGACCTGCAGCCTCTACTCGGAGGCAACTATGTCAACCTCTTTGACATGCAGGGACGAACCTACCAGGTGATTCCGCAGTTACCTGATCATCTGCGGGCAACGGCGGCCATGCTGAAGCGCATCTACATACGTACCGCGGCTGGCAACATGATTCCGCTCTCTACGGTGGTACAAGTCAAGCATGTGGTCGAGCCTGAGTTTTTACCGCAGTTCCAGCAGCTTAATTCTGTGACAATTCAGGGGCTGCCGGCGCCGGGTGTTTCGTTGGGCGACGCGCTGACCTTTCTGGATCAGACCGGTAAAAAAATGTTTCCCACCGGGTATCAATTTGACTATGCCGGTGAGTCGCGGCAGTTTATTGAGCAGGGCAGCGCCATCTATATCACTTTTGCTCTGGCGATCA
>JBMFVX010000354.1:0-517 GCA_049965775.1 Phycisphaerae bacterium | reverse complement strand
GGCCCGAAGCGGAATTGCCGGCTAAGCCGGCGGAATGATGGCAGCTTCAACAGCTACTGTAAGCGCTGTTTGCATTGTCGTGCGGCAACATAATCAGGTCGCAACGACAGGTATAACAAGCGCTCCGCGCCAACCTCGTGCATTAGGATAGGCTTGGAGGCCAGAGAGTGTCAAGCAAAAAAATCGGAAGTTCTAAATATTCGCATGAGCGATAAAAACAGCCGATGGTTGCCGCAATACCGATAAGCCTCAGCTCATATGGAAGCGGGCGTTTGCCGGGTGCTGCGCGACGTAGTTAACCGCAGAGGGCGCAGGGTAACGCAGAGGTTGAATTAAGTGATCATGTAAAACTGTATGCGTTCATGTGGCGGGCATTAGTTTCAGTTATTTTGTCGCTGGAAAATCATATCTTTAATGGAGTGCTCATGCGGGAGAGCATTGAGTCATCAATCAATTGTTTATAGATACTGAATACCCTGCGGTGAATGGCGCTGTCGGTGCGAGACAAGGCTATGCC
>JBMFVX010000353.1:0-527 GCA_049965775.1 Phycisphaerae bacterium | reverse complement strand
GGCTTTGACCGGTTGTCCTTTTGGGTAAAAAGGTTGGTCAAGCTAGAAAGGGCAAATGGTGGATGCCTTGGCGCCAAGAGGCGATGAAGGACGCGATAAGCTGCGATAATCTTCGGGGAGCCGCTAAATAGGCTTTGATCCGGAGGTCTCCGAATGGGGAAACCCGGCCTCGGTAATACGAGGTCATCCGGTCTTCGGACCGGAGGCGAACCCGGGGAACTGAAACATCTAAGTACCCGGAGGAAAAGAAATCAAATAGAGATTCCGTCAGTAGCGGCGAGCGAACGCGGAAGAGCCCAAACCCGAGGCTTTTTGCTTCGGGGGTTGTAGGGTCCCGACAAGGGGACGCACGCAAGGTAGCAGAAGGACCTGGAAAGGTCTTCCGTAGAGGGTGATAGACCCGTATGCGAAATCTTGCTGCGCTCCAGGGATACCCTGAGTACCGCGGGGCACGTGAAACCCCGTGGGAATCCGGGAGGACCATCTCCCAAGGCTAAATACTACTTGGCGACCGATAGTGAACTAGT
>JBMFVX010000352.1:0-529 GCA_049965775.1 Phycisphaerae bacterium | reverse complement strand
TGCAGAAGTTATGTTCGCACTTGGCTTGCGGGCGGATATCACTGTCACGCCCCTTGATAGCTCGCATGGGTCTGCGGCTCTGCGCGCCAAGCCATCCCCCCATCGTCCTAAACAAATACACCAAGATATCTCGGTGGTTCTCGGCGCCCTCGGTGGCAAAATCGTCGCGCAGCGCCATAATATAAAAAAAATGAAAACCTCAGCAGCGAACTCTGCGGCTCTGCGCGCCATCCCCCCATCGCTCTAAACAAATACACCAAAACACCTCGGTGCTTCTCCGTGCCCTCTGTGGCAAAAACATTCGTTATCTTCCCGCCGCAATATCCCTACATCAATCAATCTTAGTTGATAAAATAATCTGAGCAATCTGCATAATCTGTGGATATAACCATTTGCCAATCCATCTTCGTGTCTTCACCAACTTCGTGGTAAAACTCCCCATCGTCGTCTCCGTGTCTCTGATTCTCTGCGCGAGCCCGTCGCGCAGCGCCCAACTATCTCAACAAAGCCGCGCCTACAATACGCTTGG
>JBMFVX010000351.1:0-539 GCA_049965775.1 Phycisphaerae bacterium | reverse complement strand
CGCCGTGGAAAGCCGGTATTCTCTTATCGCCTTCTGGAGCCGGTGCAGGCTTCAATGTGGCCACGGCGTTAACGCCGTGGAAAGTGTGCGTTTGTCGTTGCTCCCATTGGGTCGTTGGTTAGGCTTCAATGTGGCCACGGCGTTAACGCCGTGGAAAGATGATCAAGGCGGCGGGATTAGATTGGACTGTAGTGCTTCAATGTGGCCACGGCGTTAACGCCGTGGAAAGATCAATTATTGCAAATTGCATCATTAAATCAAAATCGCTTCAATGTGGCCACGGCGTTAACGCCGTGGAAAGCGCGGCCCCGCAAGCGAGGGGTGTCCCTGTCCCAGCAGCTTCAATGTGGCCACGGCGTTAACGCCGTGGAAAGTCGAGATTGTAGGCCGCCGAACCGGCGAGCCGCCGGCTTCAATGTGGCCACGGCGTTAACGCCGTGGAAAGCTCTTTTAGGAGAACACCATGAAGTACGAACTGACGCTTCAATGTGGCCACGGCGTTAACGCCGTGGAAAGAAAACCACCGAATACAACCCCAC
>JBMFVX010000350.1:0-539 GCA_049965775.1 Phycisphaerae bacterium | reverse complement strand
GCTCAGGACTGACCAGCACAGCCGCCGCACGGCCGTAGCGCTCAAGCACCACGGGCTCGGTCTGTGCCTGGTCGACGGCGCCAGGGAGATTCTGGCGGGCCGCACTAACAGTCATCGTCGTCATGCATAGAGCGTACAAGATGGCACGCGTGTTGTACAGAAGCAACCGTCGCACACCTCGCTCGCGTCCCAGCACAAAAGCGGGTCTCTGGATCCAACCCACGAGAGACGCGCAACTCGCCAACAGGAGGTCTCGCACCGGCGCTCGTGTCGCCCACGGATCTGTGACGCGGAACCCGAGCCTGCGGTTGGAACGCAGAAATGAACGCGTGTTTGGTAGCGAGAGGTGGTAGCGAGACGGTTTCGGGCGCGCTGACGAGGCCCATCATCGTCACCAAACAGGACTCGAACCTGCAACCCCCGGTTTTGGAGACCGGTGGCTCATGCGTGGAACCAGCAAAATCAAGGGAACTAACTGCCAGAAAAGCCCTGGACTGAGCGAGTATCGAGCTAGTTTGGTACCCAAAGCCGGTACCCAA
>JBMFVX010000349.1:0-543 GCA_049965775.1 Phycisphaerae bacterium | reverse complement strand
CCAAACAACCCGTGTCCATCTTCAATCAGGCGGCCGAGAACCGGCTCAAGGAACTGCTGGAGAAGAGAAAGCGCGACAAGCTCACCGGAGCGGAGGCCCTGAAGGTGCGGGAGTTGCGGCTGCTGAAAGCCAAGGCGCAGCAGGCCAAGGAACGTGCCGCCATTGAGCAGGCCCGCCGCCAGCTCGCCGACCAGGACAGATACCGGCTTGGCGGCCTCGCCCTCGCCGCTGGGTTGGGGGGCTGGTCCGAGGCGGAGCTGCGGGCCGGGTTTGCCTTCCTCGCCGCGATGGACGCGGCGCAGAGAGCGGCACTGCCTCCGGTTGCCGCGAACGCTGACAGCAAAGCCGGCGGCGATGCAGTGGCGGCGCCCGTCACCTCCGCGATGGCATCGACGCTGATGCCCGTGCCGACGCCCGAGGCTGAGGAGGCAACGCTCGACCAGGCACAAGCCGAGCCGATGGCGGCCGCCATGCCAGCGTCTCCTTCCATGTCCCATGAGTCCCGCCGGTTCGGCGGCTAGGCAAGCTGATGTGATGGTCGTC
>JBMFVX010000348.1:297-546 GCA_049965775.1 Phycisphaerae bacterium | reverse complement strand
TCCGAAGAAGAGCTGGAGGCGATGCACGTGCTGACCCGCGAGGGTCTGCCACCAAAGGAGCCACCACCATTGCAGGATGCAGTGCGGATGGTCGCGAAGATCGGGGGGCATCTCGGACGCAAGCGGGACGCCGAGCCGGGCATGACGGTGATGTGGCGCGGCTGGCTGCAATTGTACATCGCCGTGCGTGTGTTCAAACGAGCACGCAGGGCCGGCATGATCAACTCCAGTTAAGCCATGCACTACTGC
>JBMFVX010000348.1:0-287 GCA_049965775.1 Phycisphaerae bacterium | reverse complement strand
CGCCTGGCGCCGTCCCGACGGGCGGCTGAAGGAGATGAGCTGCCGTGTCGCGATGTTGCGCATGGCAGAGGACGGGCTGATCACCTTGCCGTCGCCGAGGTGGGCAAAGCCGGCAGGCTATCGGCTCAGTGCGCACATCGAACGTCTCACCGAGGCACCCGAGTTCGTGCCGGAGGTGGACCTCGGCAAGCTCACCGTGGAGCTGGTAACCAAGCGCGACTCGCCGCTGTGGAACGGATACGTGCACCGCTACCACTACCTCGGGCATCAACTGATCCCGGGCGCGC
>JBMFVX010000347.1:0-550 GCA_049965775.1 Phycisphaerae bacterium | reverse complement strand
GGCCTGCTGGGAGTTGGCGGGGTAGGCCTACTGCTGGGCCGTCGGAAGGCGAGCAAGGGATGAAATATAAGCCTATCGCCAGGGAGCATCGCCCGGTGATAAGGTAGACGATCCATCAACATCGCACCGGCCTGTCAGCTTGTTGCTGGCAGGCCATTTTGATTATAACATACAACACATTCGTAAAAAGGGAATAAGTGGCGTTTTTTAACAATAGGAGCGTCCTGTGGCAAAGGCAAGATTTTTCTTTAACAAAATCCTTGCCTTTTTAATTCTCGCGACTATAATCTTGACGTAACGCTTGCAACGGGTGGAGCATGGCCGCTGCAAAGGTTTTTACGTGGCTCGTGGCGACATGGGCCTATAACGTACAGGCAGATAGATAACGATAGATACGCGAGATGGACGCTTGGTACGAGAATCGTCCGCGCGTGCGAAAAGGAGAAGAGGCAGGGGTTTGCGCAAAAGAGCGGAACTTTCGACGATAAGACTGGTGGCGTCAGTTTTTTGGTGCCCAAGCCTAAGTCGGCGGTTTGTGCGAAACTGGAGA
>JBMFVX010000346.1:0-554 GCA_049965775.1 Phycisphaerae bacterium | reverse complement strand
CAGGGCGATTGCATGTAGAACCCACCAATAATTCGCGCCCGCGAATTTGCGCTTTTTAAGATGGTGTGGTAAATAGTGATAATGCCAGCGCGTTGCTGGTATCAGCGCGGCCGCGCAAGGTTTTGTACAATCAGACTCTTACATCAGGAGCTTTGTCATGGAAGACCGAGCCTTCGGGGACCTATTGTCTTTAGCGCAGAGTGTGGCCGACCCGCGCCGCCACAATCGGATACATAATCTTTCAGAAATCATTGTCATGGCCATTCTGGCTGTTCTTGGCGGCGCGGAAGGCTGGGTGGATGTCCATGATTTTGTTGAAGATGAGGAACCATGGTTTCGCACCTTTCTTAAGCTATCCGGAGGAATACCCTCGCACGATACCTTTGGTCGCATCTTCGCCCGGTTAGTACCCTCGGAACTCGAACGGATCGTGATCGGATGGACCGACACACTTCGCGAGCAAAGCCAAGGCCGTTTGCTAAGGGCGCGTAAACAAATAACCGCTACGGTTGACGTGGCGTGATCGTATAGTTCCAGTCGCCGTGGAAGTCATG
>JBMFVX010000345.1:0-560 GCA_049965775.1 Phycisphaerae bacterium | reverse complement strand
ACAGACTCCTAAAAACGGCGCCATTGTATCCTTAACGCCAAAAGCCCCCTTGTCCAATTCCGACTGAAGCAAGACACAGACTGTACCACAAAATCTATTTCGTTGTCATCTCTTCGCCGGCAGAAGTTGCTGTTGGAGTTCGATGGCGGGAGGATCACATCCGATGCCGGGGCCTTATTGTTGAGGGAGGCGGATCGGCGGTTGAAGCTGGTGCGGCGGATATCGGCGTGCATTCCCGATCCACGTGACCCGGATTTGATCGAGCACCACCAGCGGACGCTGTTATCCCAGCGTGTGATGGGCATTGCCTGCGGCTGGGAAGACCTTAACGATCACCAGACGCTGCGGGATGATCCACTCTGGCAGATTCTGACCAATCGGGGCGTGGATGCCCAAAAGCCTCTCGCTTCGCCCTCTACCCTGTGTCGCCTGGAGAATCGCGTCAGCCGTAAGACCTGTGCGCGGCTATCCTCTCTGATGGTGGACTTAGGGCGCGTAAACAAATAACCGCTACGGTTGACGTGGCGTGATCGTATAGTTCCAGTCGCCGTGGAAGTCAT
>JBMFVX010000344.1:0-582 GCA_049965775.1 Phycisphaerae bacterium | reverse complement strand
GCTGTCGCGAAATTTACAGATTTTGAAAGCAATTTCAAGTCCAACGACTTCGGTTAAGTCACCCCAACTTCAATTTCCGTCCGTTCGAGCCAGTTTTTGCACCAATCGAATCGAAAGCCTACATATAGTCAGGTTCTATTCAAGAATCAAGAAAAACAAGCGAATATTTCAAGAGTTATTTAGAAACCAAGCAAGGAAGGGATTTGGGCAAGGTCAAGCTCAAGTCAACACTCATTCAAGCATCAAAGCAAGTATAAAGGCTTTGAATCAAGTCAGAGTGTCACCTGGGGTGCCGCCTGAACCAAGAACTGTGCTGCCAGTCTCAAAATAGGGGGAATCCCTCGCAAAAAAATTTTCGTGAGCAAGTGGCAAAAAGCGCCAAACCCAGCTCAAACATGACTAATCTGCAACATATGCAACCGTAAAAGAAGAAATCATCCAGCAGGTCCAAAAGACATTTAAGGATGGACAAGATGTTGCAGAATCAATTGTAAAAGGAATGCTGTTTGATCTGAGCAGTGTGGACCCAACACGAATTTTTTCAGCTCAAGAAGATCCAGTCAAAGCTACATTAGAGCAAAC
>JBMFVX010000343.1:0-584 GCA_049965775.1 Phycisphaerae bacterium | reverse complement strand
GTTGCAGCATAGATGCCGAAATCTCCCGGCGCTGGCCGGGGCAGGCCTCCGCGGCACGGAGCAAGCTGTCGAGACTCACCTTTCCATTTTCTCGGCGTAGCGGCACCTCATTTAAAAAAACTTCCTGTCGTCGTAACGCCTGTCCCGATACCCTCTTGTGACCATCTGTGTGCGGCATCGTGATCAAAAACAATCTTTGCATCGCACACCTGTAATCCCGATGCGTCGGGATTATTTTTAACAAGAAACGCGCCGCCTCGTACTCCCGCCTCATAACTCCCGTCGCCCGTCTCGCCGGCCCGAAGGCCGCGCCGCCCCATTTGCTTGTCAAACATTCCACTGCCGGTTAAAACCTCAATGGATTTGCCATCGTCGTGATCGCTGTACCGTGGCAAGCTTTGGGGGCATAGGCCTGTGCAATTTACGTTGGTAGACCGTTTGCTGGAGTTAGACCCCGGCAAAAGCATTGTAATGACCAAGCAGGTAAGCATGGCGGAAGAATATCTGGCCGACCACTTTCCGCGGTTCCCGGTGCTGCCGGGGGTTTTAATGCTCGAGGCCGCCATTCAGGCTTCCGCATGGCT
>JBMFVX010000342.1:0-586 GCA_049965775.1 Phycisphaerae bacterium | reverse complement strand
GCAGCCAGGTAGTTGGGCATTTATCTGTAGCGCGGATGCCGCTGATCGGTTGCAGGAAATAACATTCCTGCAGGCTGTGTGGTACGGATGGTGCGCATGGCTTATGGCCTGTTGGATCGGCTGGAGTGTAATGCACTGCAGGTTGGCCCGAAGTAATTGCACGAATGGATATATGTATTGTTGGGATTTGCGTGGTGCGGCCGCGTGTGCCCTGCCCGCGTTTTGGGTGTCTTTTTTAAGAAAAGGAGTATGGAGTCATGTTCAGCAATTATTCAGGAGTAAAGCGGGCTTTGTTCGCCGGCGCTCTGGCGGCGGCTGTGGCGGCAACCGTGGGTATTTCCGCGACTCAGGCGGATATCATTCAAACCGCAACCCTCACAAACTATAACGCCGCGGATCCGAGTAATCCTTTGTCGGCTACTATTACGTTTGATTTCAGTACAACCAACAGCGATCTTACCATTACAATTGATAATTCAACCGCGAGCACCCTTTCCGCGGGAGAATTGATTCGCTCGGTCGGATTTACCCTTCAAAATTACTCCGGCAGCAGTAACCTTGTAAATTCAACAACCGTTGGCAGCGA
>JBMFVX010000341.1:0-597 GCA_049965775.1 Phycisphaerae bacterium | reverse complement strand
AAGATCAACTTGTCTCCTCGCGTTCCATTACAATGTTTGATCAAACGGAATAAATTATTCCAATCATCCCGATTCGGGGACTTCACGCGAGTACACAACAATGCAATGGCGGTGTGAATATCAGGCCTTGCTCTTTTGCAGGCAAACAAACCCTTTGCAACATAAGTATGAAAAACTTCGGCCTTGTCCTTGTCTAGCTTTGGACCTTCGTTCTCAGAAAATAAATCATCAGCTGCTGGAGTTAGAGCAGTGTCAGTTGGCTTCAAATCTATTGGAAAATCATCGACCATGTTAGCAATATATTCACACATGTCGACTTTCACCTTGCCTTCTTCAGAAAAATCAAAAACCATTCCGAGGTAATCATGAACTTTGCCTCGTGTCTTCTTGACCTTCCCATGCATTCCATACATCTTGTTGAGCCAGATTTCGAACTTTTCATTGACTTTGGTATCAATGTGGCTGCTCATTTCATCATCAAAATGAAATTGCACGGTCTGTTGTTTCTTGTTAATTTCCCTGTTGGTAACACAGGGATCATGAGGATTGAAGATGAAGCCTTCCTGTTCCAAATCACTACGGAACTTCTTTTACCAC
>JBMFVX010000340.1:0-600 GCA_049965775.1 Phycisphaerae bacterium | reverse complement strand
CTATGGTTTGCACCAAACAACTAAATTTATTTCCAGCTAAGGGAGATGTGTGAAGTTATTTGAGCCCACATGTTATTTTGGGTGGCAGGAATATTGACTACAACAAGCACTGCCAAGTCCCATTTGGAGCCTATGTACAAGCTGTGCAAGAAAATAATCCCAAGAACACTAATGCACCGCGTACCATTGATGCTATCTATTTACGTCCTGTGGATAATATCCAAGGTGGACATGAGTTAATGGATCTCAATTCTGGTCGTCTTATTACCCGTCCAAGAGCTGTTGAAATTCCTATTACTAATCTTGTAATTAAGGCTGTTGAAGCTATGGCTGAGGAACAAGGAATCAAGTCCCTCAAGCTACAAAACCATCGTAAAACTGTTTTCTACCCTGCCAACTGGATTGCAGGAGTGGACTATATGAATGAAAATGACAATGACAATGACAATGACAATGATGACACCGACAATGATGACAACGAAAACCAAATTGAAACAGACAACACAACCGATAATGAAGAGCAATATGATTGTGTTGATCAACAGGAAATTGAAGAACTTTTTGCTGAAGACCCCCACAATAACCGGCCCAAACCTGAAG
>JBMFVX010000339.1:0-602 GCA_049965775.1 Phycisphaerae bacterium | reverse complement strand
GGCCGCGCTGGCCCAGAAAAACCAATGGCCGGCCCTGCGCTTTTTTGGAAATGGCCAGGAGCGAGCGTTGAACGTCGGTGGTGGGATAGGTTATTTGGAGCAGTTCGTCCGGGGATCGCTGTGCCCAGCCGGTGTTATGCCGGTTGCGCAGTTCAATCGCGGTGCCGCGCATGTGACCGGAAGTAAATTCGGCTCTTAGGTTCAATGAAAGATTTGCCGGCATTTGTTGCTCCATGCTGTGATGCGGCGGCCCCAGCCGCGACAGCATTGCGCTGTTTTGCCGCCAATCTCGGCCGCACCGGTGAAGACGGAAGTTTACCCTCGGTTATGTGGGCAGGCAAAGAGATTGGGCGGCGCGGCACATCAATTTGGCGGTTAACGAGCGCCGGGTCGCGCCCGGCGGCTACGCGCGGTGGGGTAACGTTGAATGGCCGCCGGGATAAACCCGGCGGCTCGCTTTGTGGGTGGATGGGGTGCGACTGGGGTGTTGGCGGCCAATCAATACTAATTTGTAGACGTGGCAGAGCATTTGTTTACGAAGGCCGGCCGCGATTGGCTTTTAATTTGCTTAGTTTTTGGCGAAGGTCGTCGGTGGTGAGTAC
>JBMFVX010000338.1:0-609 GCA_049965775.1 Phycisphaerae bacterium | reverse complement strand
GCATCGATTTTCATATTTCTTTGATTTTTAAGGGTTTTTAAAGATATGAATTAATGATAAAAAACATCAACAAAAAGCCAATATCCATGCGGCTTTGCTCATTTTCAGCATCAATAATAGCCAATGAAATCAATGGTTTTCGTTATTTATTAGCAGAAATGCAAAACCCCCGACAGCAATAATGTGCAATGCTATCAGGGGTTTTATCACTTATGCGGGCGAGAGGAGTCGAACCTCCACGTCTTTTGAACACTAGAACCTGAATCTAGCGCGTCTGCCAATTCCGCCACGCCCGCGGATGAAAGAATATATTAACGCCGGGGGCATAAAAATTCCACTGCTTGTATCTTTGCTCGTGTCTTTGCCCGCACCTTTGAATGCTGGGGCGCTGCCGTCAGGAAGCTAACTCATCACAAACTCCGGCAGAAGCGTCGTTGGTTCCGGCTTCCAGCGCGTTGGCTTCCTCGAGTTCGATCGGTACGCGGTCAAGGTCTGATTTCGGCATCGGGTCTTCGTGGCCTTTGGCATTGCCAACATTTGCGGTCCCGGTATCGGTCTCGGAATTATCGAATTCGGCGTTGCCGGCGGTGCTGGTATCGGTGGTATCGG
>JBMFVX010000337.1:0-613 GCA_049965775.1 Phycisphaerae bacterium | reverse complement strand
CAGTACTTGAACATAGATAACTTTCTTGTTGCCTTCATGCGTAACAAACGACTTGTAAACTTCTGGAGCCATTTCAACTAACAAGTCAACCAGCACTCCTGTAATCTTCATGAAAACACGCTCGTTAGCATCATCCAAATTTGGCATTTGCGCTTGGATAAACGCATTCAGGACATCGGCAGTCATGACGTCGCGCTTTTCCTTTGCATCCACAATTGCAGTGAGCATTATACTTTCCAGTGCAACAGTTGGGCTCGCGGCATCTTCTCTCGATAACCATTCTCGAGTAGGCTTGCCATTATAGACCATTCTTCCTTTAATTGATTTGTCTCTCTTCTCTGCGAGAAACATGAGTGCCTCCATTGTTTTCCTTTTTTCCTCCGGAGACAGCTTTGTCACATCCATTGGCATGGAAAAATTTCTTTTGTGCAGTTAATCGAGTTCCTTGCCAGCTGCAAGTTCTCTGGCCTTTTTAAACTTCTTCCGACCTTTTTTTGCAAAATATACTGCTGACCATAGCTTGATCCATACATTGTAGTTTTGGCCTTGATCTCTGCCATGCAGTTTGCAATCAGCATTGCATACTGCTGATCATATTCCTCAACATCTTCAG
>JBMFVX010000336.1:0-621 GCA_049965775.1 Phycisphaerae bacterium | reverse complement strand
GGGGCAACAGATGGCGAGTTTCTTGCCAATATAAAAAGATGTTACAGGTGTGCAATGCAGAGAGTGTGTTGAACAGGGTTTGGGCATGTAATGAAAGTAGGCGCGGTTTGGTTGGGATAGCGTATCTGGCCCAAGTGGCGCTCCGAGGAGTCGCGGCACAGGGTGGGCCAAAAAGCATGCCGCCCTGCGGGGCCAAGGGTTTGGAGGTGCGAAGCGATGCAGACAAGATGTCTGCGTTACCGGCGCAGCCGGCTGACCGCCCGCAAAAATTGCCGCACCCGATACAACCATGGGCCAAAAGATGGGTTATACTGCTTGCACCTCTTGCAAAAAGAGGGAATACCTACTATTCTTATCGGAATAGTAGATGCTTAGGAGTTTTACTACCCTATGACCACCGCAATGACCCACCTTAAAGAGCTGGAAGCCGAGAGCATTCACATCATGCGCGAGGTTGTCGCCGAGTTTCAAAACCCCGTCATGCTGTTTTCCACCGGCAAAGATTCTGCCGTTATGCTGCGGCTGGCCATGAAGGCGTTTCATCCCGGCCGGGTACCCTTTCCCCTGCTGCACATAGACACCACCTGGGACTTTAAGGAAGTTTACGCCCAGCGCGACCAG
>JBMFVX010000335.1:0-627 GCA_049965775.1 Phycisphaerae bacterium | reverse complement strand
AGGGTGAACCGTGTAGCGGCCCTGGAGATTGTAGGGGAACCGATTACAATGACCAAGGATCACAGATCAATGACAGAATTTGGAATCCGAGCGAATGGTAATTGCGGCTGAACAATTAGGTGCAGACGTCAGGAGCGAGGGGTTGGGAGTTAGAATTCCTGCCGCGCGCACAGCGGAGCGATGGCGCTTCCGCAAGAGCAGACGCTTCGCCCATCCCCCGCTGTCCTCCGATGCTCTACTGGTGGATAGCGTCGTGTCTTTGTGCCTTCGTGGCGAAAATCGGTTTTCCTTCGTTGATCATTGCTCGTTGGTACCCGATCTGCCGATCCCGCCAGCATCGGGATTTCGGCATCCATGCCTCAACATTGAGCGAAGCGCCGGCGGAAGCGCATTTCAGAATTCTTCTAACTCCCAACTCCTAACTTCTAACTCCTCGTCACCCCTGATCGCTCCATGGCTGAACCTCGGAAGTGGTGGCGCGGGTAATTCCGTCGAGGCATCGCCCACGAGTTTGACGGGTTCCACCGGCTCGTCTGGCTCGGGTGGTTCGGGTGGGTACATTCCGGCATCGGGCTTGGGTGCGGGCCAATCGCTTGGCGTGGCCTATGGCGGCAGCTCGCAACCTCC
>JBMFVX010000334.1:0-647 GCA_049965775.1 Phycisphaerae bacterium | reverse complement strand
AGCAAAAGCCCGGCGATCGCGTCACCGTGTCTCGCCCGCACCTCTTTCACGTCACGCCGCCAAAAGAAATACCCCTCTCAACGCATCTGGCGTCCAACCCCTGGAGCATCACCGAAATCCGCTGGAACCCGGATTCCGGCTCGTTTACCTACCTGTATAACCAGCGCGGTCACCAGATCATGCGCGTCCTGCGCGTCGATGCGCACAGCGGACACATCCATCCCGTCGTCGAGGAAATATGCCACGATGACCGATCCCCGAAATTCTTCGATTATTCCGGCAAACAGTTCACCTTCTATCTCCCCAAATTCAACGAAATGATCTGGATGTCCGAACGCGACGGCTGGAATCACCTTTATCTCTTTGATCTGACCACCGGGCGGCTGAAAAACCGCATCACCTCAGGCCCCTGGGTCGTACGCAGTGTCCTCTGGGTAGACCCTGCCAAACGCCAGATATGGTTACGCGTCGGCGGAATTTATCCCTCGCAGGACCCCTACTTCGTCCATTACTGCCGGGTGAATTTCGACGGCACTCAACTCACTCGCCTCACCGATGCGGACGGAACCCACAAGGCCGTCATGTCGCCGGACCGGCGATTTCTCGTTGCCGTCTGGTCGCGGGTCGATTCGCCGCCGGTCACCGAA
>JBMFVX010000333.1:0-654 GCA_049965775.1 Phycisphaerae bacterium | reverse complement strand
TGCGTGCAGGTGGCAATAGCCGACCAGATGCGTTCGCACCATTGCCGCCCGCGTTCGCTGCGTGTTCCCTGCGTGACATGTCGATCCAAGACCACAAAACGAATCGCCTGTTCCGCGAGATTATTGGTGGGCTCAACGCCTGGTGTGGTGATAAATTGAAAGTATGATTCCCCATTTTGGCGGAAGCGTTCCGCCATATTCTGGGCCGGTTTATGTTCCGGAGCATCCAGGCCGGCGGCCACCAGATTATCGCGGGCCTGTTCCAATGCCTGCTGGAACGCCGGTGCTTCCACCATCTTCCGCTGATGGATTGTATGGAACAGCGTCCGCAAGGCTTCCAACAGCCGCTGGCCGTAGGCCGCGATGGCCGCTTCCGGCAGCGTGGCAAGGAATTTTACATCCCGGATTAAATGTGCCATGCAGAATTGCAGCGATACGCCGGAATCTTTCCTGTATTTGTGATAAGCCGAGAAGTAATCGCAGACCAGCGTACCGGCAAAATCATCGCCCAATATGGCCCGGAGAACTTGGGAACCCCGCGAGGGTTCGATCTTGAAGCATGTAAACGATGCGGCCCGAAAGCCCCATGTCCAGAGGCGCCGGCCAGCAGCCCTATTTGCACCCGGCTGCCGGCGAGGTAACGGCCAAGCGTAA
>JBMFVX010000332.1:375-655 GCA_049965775.1 Phycisphaerae bacterium | reverse complement strand
CACTTCAGGTGGCGTTTGACGCCGGGGCCCGGCGGTTGCTTCTCCCGATGGCCAGCGTGCAGGACATTTCCACCGTGCCCGGCGAGCTGTTCGCCAAATTTCAAACCAGTTTCTACGCCGATCCAGCCGATGCGGCGCTCAAGGCCCTGGGCGTGATGTGACGACCCACGCCCGCGATCTGCACACCCCGGCCCCGCCGATGGGGGGGCAAGGCAATTCTTTCGGGCAGCCTCAGAAGATCTGCACAGTACGCCCCATGGTGGCCATGGCAAGACTATTT
>JBMFVX010000332.1:0-365 GCA_049965775.1 Phycisphaerae bacterium | reverse complement strand
AGGACACCCGCGCCCCCGGCGGCGCCCGGAAAAATTGCCACACGCCTGGCGGGGCGTTGGCTGAGTGAATTTGCCCAATTCCACCACCAAAGATATACTACGGTGCTCTGCTGCCCTCATCGTCTAGAGGCCTAGGACACGGGCTTTTCACGCCTGTAACTGGGGTTCGAATCCCCATGAGGGCATTGGCGGCTCGCTGCAACCCGACGGGGGGATGCAGCAGGTTTATTGAACAGGAATACTTCTGAAATGGGTATCAAAGCAATCGATCTTCGGCGTGGTATCGCGGTTGAATATAACAACAAGCTCTACGTCGTCCACGACTTCATGAAAGTCTCCAAGGGAAACTGGCGTTCCTTCATGCA
>JBMFVX010000331.1:0-662 GCA_049965775.1 Phycisphaerae bacterium | reverse complement strand
ACAAAAGAGTTACCATTAACGATAGCTTGCTTCAATGTGGCCACGGCGTTAACGCCGTGGAAAGAATCAAATCAGGCGCAAACAATATCGGACAATTCTTGCTTCAATGTGGCCACGGCGTTAACGCCGTGGAAAGCACGGGTAACACCGTGGGGGCGAGTAGTGCGGGCTGGCTTCAATGTGGCCACGGCGTTAACGCCGTGGAAAGCGGCTACGCTCCTGGCAGCAGCAAGTTTTTTCACAACAGCTTCAATGTGGCCACGGCGTTAACGCCGTGGAAAGAGACACAGCCCCTCCCCACAACTGAGAATCGTAGTGCTTCAATGTGGCCACGGCGTTAACGCCGTGGAAAGAGAAGCGGTGTTGTTATTCCCAAATCCAGACAATGAGCTTCAATGTGGCCACGGCGTTAACGCCGTGGAAAGGAGGCAATTGTAGCTTCGCCCGATGCTTTTGAGGTGCTTCAATGTGGCCACGGCGTTAACGCCGTGGAAAGCCTCGCTTGCCAACGACACGAATATCGAAGTTGCCAAGCTTCAATGTGGCCACGGCGTTAACGCCGTGGAAAGAGCACGATATTGTCATAGAGCGTACGGTGCGTTTGAGCTTCAATGTGGCCACGGCGTTAACGCCGTGGAAAGTCAAGCTGCATTGGTGTAATG
>JBMFVX010000330.1:0-666 GCA_049965775.1 Phycisphaerae bacterium | reverse complement strand
CCTCGGCAGCGGCTTCGGCAGCGGCTACGGCAACGGCAACGGCAACGGAGACGGCAGCGGCTACGGCAGCGGCTGCGGAGACGGCAGCGGCTACGGCTACGGCGACGGCGACGGCGACGGAAGCGGCAGCGGCATCGGCTACGGCCTCGGCAGCGGCATCGGCTTCGGAGACGGCAGCGGCAGCGGCATCGGCGGCGGCAGCGGCATCGGCGACGGCTACGGCTGCGGCAACGGCTAAAGCAAATATCAAGCGGTTTTCCGTGGCCCAAAGCCACGGAGCGGATTGAAACCTTATTCTGGTGCATCTATGGTAAAACAAACCAAGCTCCGTAGCCGAGAAAGCGATCTCGTAAAAGGCATTCTTGACTACCTGCGGCTGCGGAAGGACGTTATCGCATGGCGGCAGAACACGGGTGCGACACGCATCGGGGACAGGTTCATACGGTACGGCCTCGTTGGCCAGCCAGACATTACAGGCATCATCATCGGCGGGTATCGCCTCGATATTGAGTGCAAGGTAAAGGGTGGCCGGTTATCCGCGGAGCAGGCGAAGTACCGCGAGCAGGCAAAGGCAATGAAGTCGTGTTATATCCTCGCCTATTGCATTGAGGACGTAAAGGCGGCCCTTGATGACTTTAAGATGTGGCGACTTTAAGATGCGGTGGT
>JBMFVX010000329.1:0-682 GCA_049965775.1 Phycisphaerae bacterium | reverse complement strand
CTCTGAAAGGGGTTATCGCCGACTACCGTACGACGGTTCTTAACGCATTTGGTCAGGTGGCCAATGCCCTAAGGGCGGTGCAGCATGACGCACAAACGCTCCGCTACGAGCAGGCGGCCTATACCGACTCTCTGAAGGCATACAAACTTGCCCGGTGGCAGTATAAGGCTGGCGCAGTGCAATACACGTCGCTTCTGACGGCCCAGGTTCAGTATGAAAAGTCGCGTTTGGCAGTTGTTTCGGCCAAAGCGCAGCGATTTGAGGATACCGCGGCGCTGTTTGTAGCGATGGGCGGCGGCTGGTGGCCCAAACAATATCAAAGTTCGGCAATGGCGTCGAAGAAATCGGCTTCTGATGTTGCTAAGCCCGCGCCGGGGCTGGTTTCCAGGCAGTCAACTGCCGCAACCCAAAGCGGAGGTCCGCACAGGTAATGATTAAACGAGTTATTATTTCCGTGATCGTGGTGGCGATCTTTTTTGCGGCGATCTTTGGCCTCTTTTATTTCAGGGCGATGAAGGCCAAGCAGTTTATGGCGCAGATGGCGAGCCAGCACCTTCCGCCAACGGTCGTATCGTCCGGAACCGTAAGCACCGTGCTGCTCCCTCAGGAAATTCATGTTGTCGGCAGCATAAGCGCCATTCAGGGGGTGCAGGTCTCTGCGCAGATTTCAGGCAATGTAACG
>JBMFVX010000328.1:0-690 GCA_049965775.1 Phycisphaerae bacterium | reverse complement strand
GGCACCGGAGTCATCGGCCTCTAGCCAGGCCGGCCCGACGCGACGCTTGACCTGCCGCCCCTGATACCAGAACTTAGCCTCGTAGAAATAGCGTCCACCCTGTTCACGGACGTGCAGCTGTGGAAGCGGAACGCGGTCCACGGAGGAAGCCATGCCGACGAGCCTACCACGTTGGGTACACAAATTTTGACGTTGGGTACAGTCTCATTTGGGTACCGGCTTTGGGTACCAAACTAGCTCGATACTCCCTCAGTCCAGGGCTTTTCTGGCAGTTAGTTCCCTTGATTTTGCTGACTCCGCACTGGAACCACCGGTCTCCAAAACCGGGGGTTGCAGGTTCGAGTCCTGTCTCCCCTGCTTCGAGAAGCCCTGGTAATCGACATCTTTTGTTGATCGCCAGGGCTTCTTCATTTGCGCCCGAAACCGTCTCGCTACCACCTCTCGCGACCAAACGCGCGTTCGTTTTCGCATTTCGGCCGTGCAGTTGTCGGGACACCAGGGGACAGCATTGCCGTTGCGGGACGCCCGGGTAGGCTCCCTTTGAGAGGAGCCGCCATCGGTTGACGCCGCGCATCTCACGCTCACCGCGCCGCTGCCCACCGCCAAGTCGACCAGCGACGGATACCCGGTGATCTCAGCCGCCGCGGCTTACCGACTCCTGCGTTCCGGGGGCGGCAAGCAGAAGTATCC
>JBMFVX010000327.1:0-705 GCA_049965775.1 Phycisphaerae bacterium | reverse complement strand
ATATCATCAGATGTTGCAAGATAAAGACCTTCTGGAAGTTTTTCTATTTTGATATTTATAAGTTTTTCCATAGTTCAACCTCCTTAATTTTAATCTACTGCTTTTAATTCTTATGTCAATTTATTTTTGCAAAAGTGTCTTAAAACTACTTTACAGTTTACCCATACACGCAATCTAAGGGGTCTAGGAGCTCATGTTTGGGGGCAAGCAATAAAAAATATATTGCTAAACTCAAACACTGCAAATTTAGGGGGTTTTTGTAGTGTTTTTGGGTAAAAACATAGGCATCTGGTGTAACGGTTTTCAGGGCTTTTAATTTATCCCCCCCCGCAAACTCTGACTACCGGCAAGCGGTAGTCAGAGCAAGCCTTCGGTTTGCTTTTCTTAGGAGATTCTCCAGCACGCTCTCGCTTCGCTTCGCTCTACACCCCCTGACTACCGGCAAGCGGTAGTCAGGGGGTGTTCCGCTTCGCTCCGTCGAGCGTGCTGGATTTTGCTTTTACCAAAGTTTGGTAATTTGTTTTTTAATGGGTATTATTCCCTCTTCCTTTAGCTTTATCCTACAGAACTTATTAAAATACTACCAATACCTAACGGAGGTAATAAAATCGCGGGTGTAAAAGCAGATGCGCCATGGGTTTGGCCATTTTTTGTTATGGTGATGTAATAGTTAAATTACAATTTGTGCCAGTACAATTGCCTTCG
>JBMFVX010000326.1:0-706 GCA_049965775.1 Phycisphaerae bacterium | reverse complement strand
AGAACTCAGAGAGATCAGAGACGAGGTGATTTACCACGAAGCCACAAAGTTAAATAAACCCTAAGATTTATTTATGTTGCAAGCCAATTAAAACCCCTGCGTTACCCTGCGTACCCTGCGGTTAACACCCGTCGCGCAGCGCCCCGTAACGAAAGACCTCTGCGTACATCTGCCTTGAGGCAGGGATGCCGAAATCCCGACGGGCAGGAGCCGCCTTTCGGGATGCGGTTAACCCCGTCGCGCAAGCGCCCGGGCCGCGCAGGCTGGAAGCCCGCACCACAAACTCTCACCTGATCACCTGCTCCAAATTCACCAGTTGAGGCAGGGATGCCGAAATCTCCCGGCGCTGGCCGGGACAGGCCTCTACGGGTATGGAACCAACCATCGGGTTTGACGCAGGACGCGGAAATCTCCCGGCGCTGGCCGGGACGGGCCTCTGCGGCAAGGAGCCAATTATCGGGGCTCTCGCCGCGCAGCGGCGCTGCGCAGCGTTGTGGCTCTACCGCGTTCGCGCGTATAATCCGCGTGAGATGATGCTTTTGTTCGAGGCGTTGCGAACAAATTATGAAGATTCTGGCCGACGCTTGGGGCCGACGCGTTCGCCTCACCAACGAGCGACTGGCGCACATTTTAGAACATCCTGAGATGCGGGGCTTGCAGGGCCGAATAAGTAACGTGCTCCGAAGGCCCGAAGTGGTGCGGCGCT
>JBMFVX010000325.1:0-706 GCA_049965775.1 Phycisphaerae bacterium | reverse complement strand
CCCTCTAAAACCGTTTTCTTCCACTCCTCGATCTGTTCCGGATAGAGCCCCTTTTGACGACAGTACTCTCCCAACTCGTGTTCATTTAAGGACATTGCTTCGAGAAGACTTGAAAGCTTCTCTTCCGGGCTCAGGGAAGATGTTTCCCGATCTTTTGAAAGGGCTGCGCCCATTAAGCGAGATCGATATTTTGTCCTCCAGGTATAAAGAGTATCAACAGGAATCCCTGTTTCACGGGACAAGGTGGGGATATATTCGTTGTGCGGAGAAAGCATTCTCTTGACGATGCTTTCCTTGAATTCCAATGCGTATTGCTGTCCCATCTTTTCTCTCCTCACCTGATCTGTTTTTGATCAATCATCCCTCAAAGACTCCTCAAAGTCATGCGACAACTATCCTGACACAGGGGGCTGTTCGAGATCCTGGAGGACCGCCACAACATCCACTCCACGATCATCACCTCCCAGATCCCTCGTCCGGATTGGCACGAGCGGATCGGAGACCCCACGCTGGCCGATGCCATCCTGGATCGCCTGGTCCACGGCGCATACACACTTGATCTAAAAGGAGAATCTATGAGAAAAACTAGAGTGCAGTCGACCTCCCAAGTCGACTCCTGATCTGACTCCCGGCAGGGGAGAAAAACAGGGAACTCAGGGGTGGCAATTTTGCTGCGGCTAAGTGGCAATTTTCATGCGAATACGCA
>JBMFVX010000324.1:363-709 GCA_049965775.1 Phycisphaerae bacterium | reverse complement strand
GTGATGATAGCTTCATGACTGCATCCTTCTATAAAAGACGACACATTTGGTCTTGCCGGTGCGCAACGCTCGACTCGATGCAGGCACCTGCCAACCGCAACAAGCCACAAACAAGTTTTTACCGGGTTGTCCCAACAAGGCGCGTCATCCTGTGCGCCATAAGACCGTTCCATATCTATTAAGCGACCCACGAATTAACAAAATTATCGCCATGATAATGACAAAGTCAAATAAAAAATATCAGAATTTATTTTGAGGGGTAAGAGCCTGTTTGAAAAGGCTGGTGCGGTCGGATTGCGGCCCAGAGTGGCCGGATGCAAGGCCGCAGCTCCGAGGCATATTCGAA
>JBMFVX010000324.1:0-353 GCA_049965775.1 Phycisphaerae bacterium | reverse complement strand
GCGAGGAGCGAGAACGCAGCAGACGGCCGCCCTGGGCCGCAAGACGATCCCGCCGGAGTTTCCAAACAGGCTCTAAGGCAAGTCGGTTCTGCCAATAAATCGGGCTTCGTGCCATAAGGGGCCGCGTCGGAATGTATCGCCGGGGGTTGCGGGCCTGTGGCTTGATTGGGTGGCTCGTGGCGGAGTGAGGTCTCATTTTGTGGCCTGCGATCGGCACCCAAAGCTGGACACGTTGGTCAACGAGACTGGTATTATCGTATAAGCGTATAAAAATGCCGTTTGCGATTAAATATGGCCGGTGAAGCGGCATAAAAAAAAAATCCAAGATTTTTTTAAAGATTTTGCTTGACATC
>JBMFVX010000323.1:0-719 GCA_049965775.1 Phycisphaerae bacterium | reverse complement strand
CCCACCCCGCAGGGCGGCATGCTTTTTGGCCCCCCTCTGCGGCGCGGCTCCTCGGAGTACCATCTGCGTCAGGTACGCCATTGTCGCCGCTACTTAAGGAGTGCCAAAAATCATGCTGTCGCAACCCGGCGATTACTTGGACAGGCTCCTGGGGCGGGTAAGAGGGGGACAAAAAGCCATCGGTCGGACTCGAACCGACAACCGCGAGTTTACAAAACTCGTGCTCTGCCATTGAGCTACGATGGCACATCATGCGACTTGAGCGCGGCCACCCTGGCCGCCCAGCCGACGAGTTTTCTATTTTATCGTCTCGATACCCTGCCGTCACCATCAATTCGGGGCGCCCTGACGGAACGGTCTGCTAATTTTTCGGGCGTGACGTGATATTCCATAGTCATAACCCACGTTTTTGCAGCGCAAATGCCGCTTGGTATGATTCGGCATGGCCCGACGCCAGATTTATTGGCAGACCCATCGTGAGTTTATAAAATACCCTATTTGCAATACAGCTACGAAACTATGATATTTTGATGAGGAGTACCCGCATGGAACCTCTGCGTTACCCTGCGTACCCTGCGGTTAAAATGGTCTGCCGAGAAACCGACCGTCCAGGGCGCTGCGCGACGGAGTTAACCGCAGGGGGCGCAGCGCGGGCTATGCCCGCAGCCCAACATCAGAGGCCAGATTTGCCGCAGAAGATTTTATTTACCGCGAAGCCA
>JBMFVX010000322.1:0-753 GCA_049965775.1 Phycisphaerae bacterium | reverse complement strand
AACAACTTTCAGGGCGCGAATGCGGGCAAGGTTCAAAATGGGCCCTCTTATAAGCAAATAGGCCATCCAAGCCTCAAATGCTTCATCCTTGTAATTCTTTTTGTCCAAGTCAGTCTTCAGGTCCTTGGACTCAACCTGAAACTCACGAAACTTGTGTAACATCTCGGATCCCATATGTCTAACTGCCACATCTCGAAGTTGCTTGAATCTCTTAATATAGTCAAGCAGTGGCTCATTTTCAGCCTGCTTATCATTGATTAACCGTGTCAATGCATCTGTCATTGAGATCATTGGATACTGTGCATGAACTGGATCATGCATCAGCACCTTGATCACTTCCAACAGCTTGATTGGATCATTTTTGATTGTTGTGTCAAACTCTGGGTGTTCCTCCACCCTTGATTGCATGATCCTGCTGCAATAGTTGCTGAATATTAATGCGTAGGCTTTTACCATGCCTTGCCGCAAATTGTCTTTCCTGTCGAGGTAACGGCGTAGTTCCTCTTGGTATTTGATATCAAGACCAGTTTGCTCTAATGTAGCTTTGACTGGGTCTTCTTCAGCTGATATACTTCTTGTTGGTTCCACACTGCTTAAATCAAATGGCATTCCTTTCTCAATTGATTCTGCAACATCTTGTCCATCTTTGAATGTCTTTTGGACCTGCTGGATGATTGCTTCTTTCACTGTTGCATATGTTGCTGTTTGTGGTTTTCCCTGTGAATTGGGGGCAAACATCATCACCTTTTGTTG
>JBMFVX010000321.1:0-753 GCA_049965775.1 Phycisphaerae bacterium | reverse complement strand
GGATTAAAGGTAGCGATGAATGCTTGGCGTCGTTCTTGGAGTCTTCGGGTCTTTGTGTCTAATAAATCGAGCGCATGGCAGCGATGACTCCCGACACAAAGACTCGATCCCGATATTGGGTGTTCGAAATCGGCGGTGTGGGCAGACGCGCCGGCGGCGGATGATGAAAAGCTTTGAAGGGGCTTAGATGGCGGATGCCGACCAAAGGCGAATATTGGCGGAGAAGGCGGCTACGGTTGTAGTTGACGCTGCGGTGAAAACACATAGGCAATTGGGCCCCGGCTTGCTTGAAATAGTATATGAAACCTGTCTGGTACACGAGCTAACACGTCGCGGCGCCAAAGTGTTGCGACAAGTGCAGGTTCCGATCAAATTTGATGGGCAGGTGCTTGACGCGGCACTGCGTTTAGACCTTCTGGTAGAGGATTGCCTCGTCGTCGAAGTTAAGGCGGTTGAAAGGATGATACCTCTTTTTGAGGCCCAGGCCTTAACATACCTACGGCTGACTGGCCACGGTCTGGCATTAATCCTTAACTTTAATGTGGCTTTGATGAAGCATGGGATAAAACGAATAATTCTATAGAGAAGGTGCCTAGCGGTGCCTGTGTTTTGATGAATTTGCATATTTTATGGTAGCGACGTGGGGTAAACACAAAGGCACCAAGGCGCGAAGACCTTTAGGACGAGCAAATGTATTTGAGGTCTGGTGATGAATGGGATGAGGATTAAAGGTAGCGATGAATGCTTGGCGTC
>JBMFVX010000320.1:0-761 GCA_049965775.1 Phycisphaerae bacterium | reverse complement strand
GATGACACCGACTACGAAAACGAAGAAAGCAATAATAAAGAGTATGAACACGACGATGCGATCGAGGAGGAAGAAAATTTCGATCGAGTCGACCAGCAAGAAATTGATGAATTAATGGCAGATATGGCAAAGAAAGAAAATGCCAATCCAACCGACATGGAAGAAAATGAAGCTGAAGAACAGCTAGAAGAAGAGGCACAAGAGCATGATGCCCAAGAGGATCCCGAGGAGGAACCCAACCAAATGCCTGAGCCGGAAGCACAACCTGAGCGAGTGCAACCACCAAGAAACCGTCAAGCACCGGAAAGATTGACATATGCTCAGTCAAAAGAAAAAGAAAAGCATGTCAAATTTGATATCACTGTGAATCCAGAACATCTTGAGGAATATAATCAGCAGTATGCAATGCTGATTGCAAAGTGCATGGCAGAGATCAATGCCAAAGCTACTATGTATGGTTCATGCTATGGTCAGCAATATATTTTGCAAAAAGGTCTGAAGAAATTTAAAAAGGCCGGAGAAGATGCAGCTAGCAAGGAACTTGAGCAACTGCACAAAAGAAATTGTTTCACACCAATGGATGTGACAAAGCTGTCTCCTGAAGAAAAAAGAAAAACAATGGAGGCACTTATGTTTCTCACTGAAAAGAGAGACAAATCAATTAAGGGAAGAATGGTTTATAATGGCAAGCCTACTCGAGAACGGATATCGAGAGAAGACGCCGCGAGCCCGACTGTTGCACTGGAAAGTATCATGCTCAC
>JBMFVX010000319.1:0-775 GCA_049965775.1 Phycisphaerae bacterium | reverse complement strand
CGAGGTACCTTCGTCACGCTTTCTGGCGGGTCGTCGGCAACGGTTTGCCACCTTTACTATCTCGCAGCGATGAACTTACATAACTTCTCGTTGCGGGCTGTTCGGTACGATCCTTCAGCGTATGATGGTATCGTACAGACCGCGCAGCTTTACCTGCAAAGCCACCGCGGGGAACCTGACGCCGCTAAAGCCATCAAACTGCTTCCGCCATTAGAGCCACTGCCGAAAGGCATTGTTGTGCACCAATTTTCTCCGAGCGGAAAGCAATAGGCACAGCGGGCTTTTCGGGGCTTCGGTTAATATCATCAGTCAGAACGCGGCGAACACGGTTTGGACCTTCTCGCTCACTGGCACGTTGCCAACCTCTGCGTTTACAATGTGGGTTACGGTTGATGCGTTAAGCGATGCACCAACAGGGCAGCACCCGGTGATACTGGCACCGGAATCAATAACCACCGACGAAGGATCGGGAACCGGCCTGGCCGATACCGAGGATTTTGATGTGGAGCAGCTTGCCGTGAATGTGACCGGCCCGCCGTATGTGATTGTGGATAATGCGCCGGTGACGGTCACACAGCTTCCAGGTGGTGGTAGCGTGGTGAATTATCCTCCGAATGTTGACTCCGAATACAATGCAACGGCCATCGGCGGCAGCGGCAACTATTCTTGGACCTGGACACCCGGCGCGGGCATCGCGCATGAAAGCGGTTGGTACAGCACATCCAACCCCGTTGATGTGTATGGCGTCGGCCCAACCGGGCCATCGAGCATGGCA
>JBMFVX010000318.1:0-776 GCA_049965775.1 Phycisphaerae bacterium | reverse complement strand
GCGCACAAACGCGCGCGATGGGTCGCGGTCAAAAGGAACAAAAGTTCTAAGGATTTTCGCGCCCTATCCCACCCCGGCGCGGCCATAAACCGGAGCGCGCCAGGGATGTTGGGACACCTGTTATTTTTTGCCTTGGAGTTTGGCGTAGTGCGCCTCGCCGGACAAAAAGACAGGTTCCGTTTTCGGCGTTGCTTTTACCGGCGCGACCTTGCCGGCAGTGTGGTTCCCAATCGCGTGCGGTGCGTGCGTCGCGGTACGCGGTGAAGAGTGTGACTTGGCCATGGTAGGCTCCTTTTCTGCGGCTGTGCCGCGTGTGAAACTGCGCCCTGTTATCCGCCGGGCGATACGCGGTTAGTTGGTTGCTGCAATTCATTAGCCGCCGTTTGCGGCGTTGGTTGGCCATTGGACGATATATCGTGCGTTGAATCGCCCGGCGTGCCAGTGTCGGCCAGCGGTTCAAGCCGGGTGGCCGCGGCAAAGTGTGGAGCGGTGCCGTTTACAGTGCCCGCATAAGAGCAAGCCACGCAGTCAAGACAACTGCCACAACG
Source organism: Phycisphaerae bacterium (assembly GCA_049965775.1). Lineage (GTDB taxonomy): Bacteria > Planctomycetota > Phycisphaerae > WQYP01 > WQYP01 > JABEVB01. The sequence goes on along the minus strand of JBMFVX010000318.1, from coordinate 228 downwards.
ACAACACGCACGGTGAGTATGAAAACGTTATTAAGCATTTTCATCGGCAGCCCCCTTGGGAAGAGATAATGCAGTCCGCTCTTCGTCCGTCAGTAAGCCGAGACGGTCGAGATACGAAAGTTCGCTTTCACCAGACGGGGGGCCAACCCATTTGCTGCACGCCGTCTCCTTCGCGAAATGTTCCGGCGAGGCGTCCTCAGGCGAACCTCCACGCGATTGCCGCGACAG
>JBMFVX010000317.1:0-783 GCA_049965775.1 Phycisphaerae bacterium | reverse complement strand
ATTTGAAATCGAACCGGAAGGCACGGGATGACCAGTGAGGACCCGTGACCAATACCAAGAGTGATTCAGACACGTGTCTGTACTTCATACGTGTTACCGTTGGCTCAAACGCCTTTTTAACGAGGAGCAGAGGTTCGCTCTTCTCTCCTCTCGCCTCACTCTCTTTAGTTAACTGCGTTACTTAGTCCTGGGTTAGGATAGTAAAGCTCTTAGGTGTTCTTACCAACATTAACTAAAGAGAGCAATCAACCTGATTGTTTTTAAAATGTCTGAGGTACAGGCAGAAGAAAAAGCAAGTGTTTTCATCAAGAAACGAGGTAAAGCGGTGAAGGTATCACCCAGAAGGTCAACAGTCCCGATACGCTGAACACGGAAGGTTTCCGGCGCGCATCGTAGCCGTCTACGTAAGAATCAGTACCGAGAAAGAGCGATAAAAAATTCAAATTTCAAGGCCAATGCAACTGTTGCAACAGAGAAGCCGAAGACACTAGTATCTCCATCAAAACACAAGCAATTTCGACCAGACAACTTGCTACAGTCTCCTATTTGATAAGAGGAAGACAGTCGAAAAAGAAGCGACAAGATCAAAGAAGAATTCATCGAGTTACGACAGAAGAGGAACAGGTCAAGATTCTCTTACTGTCAGCAGGTCGAGAACAAGAATCCACGTTTTCGATCGTAAGTCAACCAATTCCGGTCCGATTTTCAATTTAAAGACATCGCTGTATTCGTCTCATCAAGACGAAGAGATCCGCACAGGAATCGTTGAAATCGACCAAGTCG
>JBMFVX010000316.1:0-808 GCA_049965775.1 Phycisphaerae bacterium | reverse complement strand
CGAACCGTGCCGCTTCAGGACCTCTGGAGTCTTAACTGGTCCGGCAACATTGATCCGCACAACGTCAAGTTGCCCTCGCCGTAGGTTACGCGCGTGGAAGCTGGTCGGTTCGGGCCCTCAGCGCGGCGATCCCCCAACTTGGCTATGCAGGGACGCACATCTCCAGTCGCGTCAATTGCGCCCGGAGTCAGTGTGTTACAGCGCCCTGGCATGCCGGGCCGACCAGTTTCGCGTATTTGGCCAGTGCGCCGCGATGATAGCCGTTATCGTGCGGTTTCCAGGCCGCACGTCGAGCGGTCCATTCTTCCTCAGAAATCTCCGCGTCAATAGTTCCGACCTCCGCATCCACACGAATGATATCGCCGTCGCGTAGCAGGCCGATGGGGCCGCCGACCTGCGCTTCGGGGCCGACGTGGCCGATGCACAGGCCGCGTGTCCCGCCGCTGAATCGTCCGTCCGTAATGAGACAGACATTGTAGCCAAGGCCTTGGCCGGCAATGGCGGCGGTAACGGCAAGCATCTCGCGCATACCCGGTCCCCCTTTGGGCCCCTCATAACGAATGACCACCACATCGCCGGGTTTGATCTTAAGACTTTGCACGGCATTCATGGCATCTTCTTCGCAATCAAAGCATTTCGCCGGCCCGCGATGTTTGAGATTTTTTACACCGGTAGTTTTGATCACACACCCTTCGGGTGCGAGGTTGCCTTTCAAAATCTTAAGCCCACCATGCGGACTCAAAGCTTTTTCTGCGGGGAGTACAACATCCTGATCACCCGGCAGCGCGATATCTTTTAAATTTTCGCG
>JBMFVX010000315.1:0-809 GCA_049965775.1 Phycisphaerae bacterium | reverse complement strand
AGCCGGTAGTGCCACGACCGATACACTCTATTTCTTGCGCAGCTCTAACTCGGGCTCGGCGAGCGACTTCACGAATGTCTCGGTTACCCCCGCGGGGGCGGTGCCTGAACCCGCAGAGCTGGGTTTGTTTGGTGTTGGAGCGGTGGGCCTGCTGCTGCTGGGCAAACGCCGCAAGACTGCCTGATGCGGCGGCTGCATAAGGGTAATACTCTGCGGAAGGGTTCCGCTGCAGCTATAAGTTAAACAATCCCAAGGCCGGTCTGCGAAAGTGCGGATCGGCCTTTTTTATTAGCACAATCGCCGCATAGCGAGGCAATCGCACCGCCCACACCAATCGCCGCGCAGCACCCTGGGCGGCTGGTCCCTCGGCAGGCGATTTCCACCGCCAGGGTACGCAGGGTCGCGCAGAGGTCTCTCGCGGGTAACCGGCCGCTGAACCAAGCTTTCCTGATGCAATGAGCCTGAATAAAATATTTTAAAATGAAGCCCTGCCGACCATGACTACGTCAATCTTAATAAGCAGGCCCGCCTTCACCCAAACCCTGCGTTACCCTGCGCCCCCTGCGGTTAACCCCCGTCGTCGTCTCCGCGTGCTCTGCGCCTCTGCGTGCCACCCGTCGCGCAGCGCCCATACACATTCACGCAACTAAATATCTCTGTACCTCTCCGTGAACTCTGTGGCTAACCCCGTCGTCTCCGCGGTTAATACATCAGCGATTGATTTTCACCGCAGGGTTTATAAGTAATTGAATGACTGCTCATCCGGTTGCGCCAAACATCATCGGCTGCGACCTTTTTAACTTTTGAAC
>JBMFVX010000314.1:0-814 GCA_049965775.1 Phycisphaerae bacterium | reverse complement strand
GCATCGGCGGTAATCGCCCTGCAGGTGAAGGTGCTGGCGTATCTGAAGTCGGGCGGTCGCGGAACGGCCGAACAGATCGCCGTTGCCATCGGCGAAGGCGCAAAGGTGGAAACGGTCTTCCATATTCTCCGCCGCCTGGCGGCGAATCCGGACCGCAAAGTCATCATGGCCGCCGGAAGCGATGAGGCCCATGTGACGGAAAGCGTATTCAGTCTTGAAGCTTAAAGGCAGAGCTTGGATGATGCAGGACGCTGGCGGGCCATGGCGGTTGACCGGTCCGCTTGGACCGGAAGAAAGGCTGCGGTCACGGTCGGGCGACCGACGGCACCGAGCAAGCTTATGGCTGCTTCCTTCCGGACCTGACCAGGTTCACAGCCGACCCGTGCATCGGGCCCGACCATGACCGAAGCCTCAGCCACATGAGTGTACTCGATAACCGGCGGCCGCTCCACCTGTGCACTGAGTCTGCGTTCCCCAGTGATGGGCTGAGTTTGATGGACCGGGATCGATGGTACGACAACAACACCTCAATGAGTAGGAACTAACCCATGGCGACATTGACATACCGCACGGCGGGCGAATCTCACGGTCCCGCTCTGATCAGCATCATTGAAGGCCTCCCGGCGGGGCTTGAGCTTGATCTGGATTTGATCAACGGTGAACTCCGGCGCCGGCAGGGGGGCTATGGACGTGGCGGTCGCCAGAAGATTGAAACGGATACCGTGACGTTTCTCACCGGCGTGCGGCGGGGCCGGACCATTGGGTCGCCGGTAACCATCGAAATAAAAAATCGAGATTCACGCCTCGACGAGAC
>JBMFVX010000313.1:0-819 GCA_049965775.1 Phycisphaerae bacterium | reverse complement strand
CCGAGAACCACCAGGACCGAGAGACTGGTCGCTTTGCGGTCGAGCCGCACCCGAACCACGGTACCATCGAGGATCAGGCGGACGATGTCGTCCTGGGAGAGATCGCGCTTCTGCCAGGCCGCCCAGTCCGCCTGAAGCTTGCGCCAGGCCCGGCTCACCGTATCCTTGCCGATCGCGCCCCCGAACAGCGTCGAGAGCGCCCGCCGAACCCGCCGGGTGTTGGTGCCGGCCAGATAGGTCCCGGCAATCAGCCGTTCGGCCCGCGCCGTCAACCGTTTGTAGGCCGGCAGCACCTGGCTTCGCCATTCCTCCTGCTTGCCATCTGCCCCGACAAGCCGCGCCCGTGGCACCGATACCCTCACCGGCCCGAACGTGCCGAGCAATTGCCGATCCCGGTGGCCGTGCCGGTAGCCCGCCACCCCGCCGCGGTCATAGCGGCCGCGACCCAGCGCCGCCGCCAGCTCATCCTCCAGAAGGTTCTGGATAAAGCCGCGGATCCGCTCCCGCACCCCTGCTTCCAGCGGGTCGAACCAATTTGCGCCCAGAAATGGTACTTCGGCCTCTTTCGCGATATTCTCCGTCATGGCGTGATCTCCGCCGGCGGCGCTAACCGCCGGTCTGTTGAGGTTTCCAATTCGGAGATTACGCCACCCTCAAATTTCCACCACTTCAGAGACACGACCACCCAACGGCCTACATCACCGGCACCCTGCACGCCATCCTCAATGGTCACCCGCAGAGTCGCATCGAGGATCTCATGCCCTGGCGATTCCAAAAGGTGTCAACTCATTCCGTATAGGGCAGCCGATTAGCGCTTAC
>JBMFVX010000312.1:0-828 GCA_049965775.1 Phycisphaerae bacterium | reverse complement strand
TGCTCGCCTACCTGCAGCGGCGCGTTGCACACAGCATCGGTGCCGTTGGCATTGGAGTGCTTTGGAAAAAAGAGATTAATGCCTTGATTGGTGGGGTCAACACGCCACGGATAACTCCACAAATTACCGGAAGCCTTGCCGCGGAGCAGCCACGTCCAGTATTTGTTGGTGGGGATAGCTTTATGCGTCGGTGCTACCAGCGGAAACTGCCATGCCAGCATGCGCTGGGCGCCTGGCCCGGCAGATTTTGGCGGGTAAGATGCATAAGAACCACTGCCCACGGGTACGACAGGCGGGTGCGCCGCCACCAAGTCGCTGACACATATCGTGACCATAAAGCCAATAATGACCAGAAGCGTCCGCGTGACTTTACCAAAGCGAGCGGAGGTAATTGAGTAGTTAAAGGACTTCACTCTTATTCTCCAGTGAGAAAATCTGGCGCGAGCGACCACAGTCGCAGCATCGCCCTGCACAGCCGCGCAAGTCGGCATTATGAATGGATGGAAAGAGCGGGAGTTTATCAGCCTGGGCAAAAAAGAGCAAATGTCCGCGGCTGAATACGAGGCTCCGATCAACATAAACGAAGTGTTGTTATTTGCGCGGCACCGCTTATGGATGATGGGGGAGCGCACGGCGCATAAATGCCGCAAGCTCGGTGGCCGTCATGGTATGACCGATTACGATTGCGCGGCCGGCGGTATCGGCAATTACAATGGTTGGAATTACCTCTTGGCCGTAGCTTGCCAACAGGTTGCCACCGCGGGAAGTGCCGGTGTCTATTGATAGCGGCACAAAATGCTCGGTTACCAGTCGCTGTATCTTGGTGTC
>JBMFVX010000311.1:0-830 GCA_049965775.1 Phycisphaerae bacterium | reverse complement strand
CAAACGGGCCTTCATGTACTACATGAGGGCAGCCGGGTTGCGCAATCGTGCAGGTACGACGTCGGCGGGCTACATGATGCTCGGCGGGCTTGGAACCCATCCCAACCCTCAGCGCGGAATGAAGTACCTCAAAGTGGCCTACCATGCCGGTAGCGGCCGGGCGCCCTATATTTTGGGCTTCTATTTTGCAAAAAAAGGCAACCTGCCGGAGGCGGAAAAATGGCTGAACCGAGCGGTTAAGGTCGGTGCGGCACCTTGGGCCCAAAGAGCGGAGTACCATCTCCAACTCTGCCGCACAACGCCATCAAAGGATACGGCTGCCAGCCCGAAAGCGTTCTTTGAGCTTAACCGTAGGGCTGCGAGGGAGGGGGATGTCTTCGCGGAATACGCGACGGGATTGCTTTACGCTGAGGGGAAAGGCGTCCATCCCAATCTGGCCAAGGCGATCATCTGGCTGAAAAAGTCTGTACGCTCCAACTACTTGCCGGCGCTCCGAGCGCTTTATCAGATTTCCGTTTCCCTCAACATATCGCCTATCTATCGGCATGAGGCTCGCCATGCGATAGCGGCCGCCGGCTCGATGGGCTGGACGGCGGCCGATAATGCGGTTGCACTTGCGTTCCTACACGCGCCGCACCCGGATTATCAGGCCGCCCTGCGGTGGGCAAGGATTGGGGAAGGGAGAGGGAACGCGAGTTCGGATTGCGTCCTCGGCCGATTGTACGAGGCTGGCGAGGGCGTGAGGAAAAACCCCAAACGGGCCTTCATGTACTACATGAGGGCAGCCGGGTTGCGCAATCGTGCAGGTACGACGTCGGCGGGCTACATGA
>JBMFVX010000310.1:0-842 GCA_049965775.1 Phycisphaerae bacterium | reverse complement strand
CGAAAAGCGGAGCGTTTCGGTTCATATTTCATCCAAATAGGCGGCAAGGCAGAAAATTACGCTGGTTTAAGGCCTAGAAGTCTCTCCGACAATTGAAATAGCTTCGCTTGTGGCGTCGGCCGTGAAGGTGCCAGTGGCGAATTGCCCGCCGTAGTTGGTGGTGCTGGTATCGGCGGGGGTCTGATATTTAAGTATGACATTGTCGGAACTGCTGGTTCCTGGATACACATTTACAGATCGATTTTTACCATTGTTGAAGGAGCTAACAGAACTCGATCGCGAATCATTTACCCACATTTCGAATTGGTAGGTACTGCCTACGGTCAGGCTATTGAGCGTCAGAGTCAAAACACCGCCGGTAGTGTTGGTGCTCTCATAAGCTGCCGAAGTAAGAAGCGACCGATACCCAGTGTCCGTAATAGCCGAGGGGTAAAGGAAACCGTTGTAGCCGTCCACATTGGAGGTGCCAGGATTCGTGGCAGCGAGCGTATCGCCATTGCTGCCGAAGGAGACCGAATTCTTCCCAGTAGCCGCTACGCCGGTAAAGGTTACACCGTTGACGTCTGGGCTTGTCGCGGCGCCGGTGGCATTGCTGAATGAGTAGGCCTCAACGAGTGTGCCTGTCGTGGAGACATCAGCGGGTGCCGACACATCGGCGGCCGGTGACCAAGTGATGAGTGCTGCGTTGGCCGGCGCCACAGCCCACGCCGCCGCAAGGGTGGCTGCTGTTGCCATGATGGTACGGTAAACAAAACGGGTTTTCATGATAAGGGCCTGTAAATAAATAACTGATACCATTTGTGGTTATTGTCCGATAATAAGGAGGATGGATCGCGCAACGC
>JBMFVX010000309.1:0-862 GCA_049965775.1 Phycisphaerae bacterium | reverse complement strand
CACAAAACCGCCCACGGAACGCTCCGTAGGCCTATTTATGCACTATTATGCACAATGCCAGAAAAATTGGCAGACCCGAAAATCTTGAGCCTTTATAGCGCTGTCGTGCTAATACTGTTTGGAGTTCGGCTGCAACTGGCGGCACGCCCCAGGCTTGGGCCAATGGCGACATAGCCTCGTTCGGAGCCGGCGGCACTAGCCCGGTCACGGTTACCATTGATCAATCCGGCGTATCCGCGTCGGCCATTACGTTTAATGCCATGGGCGCTGGCGGAGTCTACACCATTGCCAGCGGCGGCGTTGGTGACGACCTTAATCTCACAGGCGCTACCACGGTTACCATGAATTCGAATGCCACGATCAGTGCGCCGATTGTCGGCACGGGTGCACTGACCGTTGCTGGTCCCGATACCCTGACTCTGTCCAGCTCCAACACTTACACGGGTGGTACGATTATCAATTCCGGCTCTACGCTGAATGTCACCGGGGCTATTACCGGGGCTGTGGCAGATGGCGGTACGTTTGATGTCGGCAACAGCTTGTCTATTACGGACCTTACGGGCAGCGGGGCGATTAATCTGGGCGGCAATTCTCTGACCATCAACCCCACTGCGGCGGATACATTTTCCGGTACGCCGACGGGTACGTTTATCTTCAGGGTTGCAAGCAACTCCTTGACACTTAACGGCAACCTTGCCGGATTCTCGGGCATATATGACCCCATCAATAGCGGCACGCTTACGCTTAACGCCACCGGCCTGCTCAACTCGGCGGCCGTTCTTGAGTCCCAAAACAATGGCACGCTCAACGTCGCCGAGCGCAACCTCAACGGTAATGTTCTGGATTTCTTTTCCAACAACGT
>JBMFVX010000308.1:0-865 GCA_049965775.1 Phycisphaerae bacterium | reverse complement strand
AAAAAAACGCAACCGTCCGAACCCGACAGTACCTTAGGCGTCGGTACTGATTGTCCAATTCCGGCTGAACCAAGACATCTGTTCCCATGGCCTTGCCTCCTTGCAAAATGACGGAACTTAGTTAACACCTTGATTTTACAGGGTGCAAGGCCTGCGCGCAAGGCCCAAGATCACAATACCTATGAAATATCCGGGCTAGTTGACCGAATCTCCCGGCGAGGCCGATCGCTCCTCCGGTCCTTGCGTGTTAATGTGGCGGTAGGCCGGACAAGCGCCGCACGTTTCGCCTGGCTCCAGGGGGCGGGCACAGAGACAGCGGCGGTGCGGAGTCTCCAAGCCAACTGCGGTGGCTATAAATTCCTCTGCGCAAGACCGCGGGGCCGCGTAGATATGCTTATCCTGTATATCGAGCACCAGAACGTCCTGTCCAATGTGCCCTTGGTCGGTCAAATCCGCCTGCAATTTGACGGCCAGCGGAAGTAGGTGGGTGCAATAAAAAGCCCATCCCCCGGTGCCAAAGCCCGAGTCTATGCCGTCCTTCCATATAATTGCCATTGCTTCGGGGTGAAAAGCGGCTACCACAAAGCGCCGTTGGCGAAAGTACCCTATGCGCTGAGCAATTGCGGCGGCATCTTCTTGTTCTATCCGGCGAAACCCCGTCGGAATGGCTGGGGCGGGCCCCGGAGAGCCGACGCCCGTGCCTTCAGATGAGTTGCTGTCTTGTACGGACCGCGCCATAAACACCCCCTGTATTCTACCAAGCATACCCCTGCAATGATCTCGCGTAGGAGTTACTGTCAAATCTTGTGGACGGCGGATCAGGCGGCCGGTTTTCGTTGTCCGTCCTCGAAAGCAACTCCGGCTA
>JBMFVX010000307.1:0-871 GCA_049965775.1 Phycisphaerae bacterium | reverse complement strand
GCGTTGCGCGATCCATCCTCCTTATTATCGGACAATAACCACAAATGGTATCAGTTATTTATTTACAGGCCCTTAGGCGTCGGTACTGATTGTCCAATTCCGGCTGAACCAAGACACAGATAACCGATCCCGTTGGTATCCAATTGTTTGGCTAACCAGTCGCGACCGTTGATACAGCACCATACCGTGAAGGGTAGCCATGTTTGCAGTCGCATGTGCATAAGGCCGAATTCCGGATGCTGGTAATAATGGTAATAGTGCAGGCACTTGCGGCGGCGGCTGACGAGTTCCAGCTTTTTGATCTCACGGTTGCGACGAATATCAAAGCTTTGGCACGGCTCCACCGCCTTCAAGATACACACCAAGCCATTGGTAATGCCGTCCCGTTGAGCAATCTCCTCCGCGATGGCCTCCTTACGCACTGAAGGATCCGCAATATATTCCACCGGGCGACCAGCCGACGTCGCTACAGCTATAGAAGCCGCCTTGAGTTCCTCGGTACGGGCTTCCATCCACGCCCCGGCATCCTTCAACAGTATCCCGAAGTAGCTCATGAATGTACGCAGGCCCTGCACATTGGCCAGACGCAAGAGCGTCCCGCGAAACCGCAGGCGATCAAAACCGTTGATGACACCCATGATCGACGAAGCATGTTGTTCCAGAAATTGACGCATCGGTGAGTCTCCTTGAGTAGCACGCTTGCACAACCCCAGTAGATTACACCATCCAACCATCTCGGTTGAAGTCACCACCCTGCCGCGCGACTTCTATAAGTGAGGGAAGAGAGTTGCAAGTCTGTCTTGCTTCAGTCGGAATTGGACAAGGGGGCTTTTGGCGTTAAGGATACAATGGCGCCGTTTTTAGGAATCCG
>JBMFVX010000306.1:0-879 GCA_049965775.1 Phycisphaerae bacterium | reverse complement strand
AGCGTTGCGCGATCCATCCTCCTTATTATCGGACAATAACCACAAATGGTATCAGTTATTTATTTACAGGCCCTTAGGATCAAAGTTTTGATTCATCCAGTGCAGGCCGCGCAGGACGGCGGCATCGCTGGGCGGCGCGAGGTATTCGTCGGCGATGAGCAGGCTCGCCACGCCTGCGGGCGTCATCGAGGTCTTTCGCCAGAGCGAAGGCTGCCGGGCTGGAAGTTCGCCGCTGAAGCCCCAATACCCCCAGGACCCATCGGGAAACTGTGTTTGCCGCCAATGGCGGGCCACCAAACGCCAGTAGGCCAACGGCCACTCGCCACGCAGGCCATGAATGCAGGCCCATGCGCCCAACACGCCATACTGGCTGTTGGAGTTATCCCATGCGGTTGGCGCGGCAAATACCTTGTCGCGCGCGGCGTTGGCAAAATAAGCGTAGCTGTAGGCGCCGTCACGATGAACCGCCCGCAGGAAGTAAAGGCCGTCCCAGCGGAGAGCCATGCGAAACTTGCCTTTGCGTGGCAAAAGCGTGATGGCATTGGCTTGGTAAGAGGCTGCGTAGGTGCCGGTGGGTTTAAGATTGGTAAGATACGCAATTGCCGGCTTGAGCTGTGGGCCAAAAATACTCAGCCGCTTGAGTTTGAGGCTTTGGCCCACATCGAGCAAAGCTTGTACCACCAGGGCGGTTTCGCCACCCTTTTCGCTGAAGGTACCCACCGGGCCGCTGCCGGTGGCGCCGCGCTCCCAAAAGGTATTGGGCTGCTCCTGCTGCAATAAGTATACTGCCGCCGGTAAAAAACTGCATCTTCTGCGGCATGAGTTCTGAAAAATACGATAATGAATATAAGTCGGGGTAATGGATCACTTGGATGTAGG
>JBMFVX010000305.1:0-880 GCA_049965775.1 Phycisphaerae bacterium | reverse complement strand
GACTATTCGCAAGGGCCTATGCCACGGTGCCACGGTAAAAGGAAGCGGAAACCACCTGCGTTAAGTTAGCGCCTATGCCCGGGTCATCCCCACTTCCACCGGCTCGCTGTTGCTCATGACGCTTGAAAGTCCTCCCGGGATGCCCAATGATGCCTTTGAGCGCGGCCTCATGGAGCTAGAGGATGAACTCACTCGCCTGGCACAGTTAACCCGTGAGCTTTAAGAAAACCGATGGCAAAGAAAATTCAAATCAGTAAACTCGAATCGCATGTCGGCTATTGGCTGCGATACGTCTCGAACCATGTCTCCCACGCTTTCATGCAGAAGGTGGAAGCCCAAGGCGTCACTGTCGCCGAATGGGCCCTCATGCGCGAAATGCTGGGGGCCGGCCCTATCAATCCCAGCCAATTGGCGCGGCAACTGGGCATGACGCGGGGGGCCATTTCCAAGCTTCTCGACCGGCTAAGCAATAAAGGTTTCGTCAGGCGATCGGCCTCGTCCGGTAAGGACCGCCGCTATCAGAGCATGACTCTCACGGCGGAGGGGAAAAAAATCATACCCGGGCTGGCCCAACTCGCCGATGAAAACGACCGGGAATTTTTCGGGCACATGCCCAGCGAGCAGCAATGTGATTTTGTGCGGATGTTAAAAGACATTGTTCATCGGCACGGGTGGAAGGATATTCCGATTGATTAGTTCGGTTTAGGTCACTTTAAGAAAAGAAAATCGTTATGAGTTGCAGGGACGAGTTCCTTCTGAAAGGCCACGGAAAACAAGGCCAACGTGATCAATGGAGCCTAAGCCTAGCACGACAGCGCTATAAAAACTCTTCACCTTTACTCCGGCGTTTCCGACTGGCGTAGGAAGCGGCGTTGCGTAT
>JBMFVX010000304.1:0-886 GCA_049965775.1 Phycisphaerae bacterium | reverse complement strand
CCAGCCACGAATCTATGTTGTAAGAAAAATAGGCGTCGTTTTCGACCGATACAACTTCCGCCAGATTACGGCAAAGCAAAGAAAACGCCCGGCGCGCGGAAACCACGCGAATCGCCATGTACAGGCGATTAAGCACCAGCACGCTGCAGCCAAGGCCGCCGGCAGGCAATGCTTCCGACATAACGCTCACTCCCGAGCACGCCGTATGTGCACCGCAATCGCAGGAAGCCCAACGAAGGCTCCCCAAGGCCAATGAGCCAAACTCATGGCAGGGAAAACCCCCTAAAACCCGTTAATAGGCATGCAATGCCCAAAAACGGGCCGGAACCGCATACGGCTTTATATGTTGTAATCGTTTGCCCCGCCCAAGGCAAGCGAGCCGCCACAGCCGGCCGCAGGGGTTCGGCGAATTTTCCGGGCGGCTACGCATTGCACTTATTGCAGGCCGCACCCGTGCCGCAGGCCCCCTATTTAGCCGCCGGCTTGCCGGTGGTAATAAACTGGCAGTCATGATACGCCAACCATTTGCCTGCATGTACAGCCTCTTATTTAAGCGTACAATCATCTCTCAAGATGCCGATGCAGCCTAACAATACCGCCGCTTCAAATTTATGGTTTAACCGCGCCCAACTTGCGCAAGCCGATCGCCTCGCCGTTGAGCAGTTTCACATACCCATCGCCTCGCTTATGGAAAATGCCGGTGCTGCTGTCGCCCACGCCGTCGAAAGCCTCAGTCCTGCGGCCGGGCAAGTGCTTGTGGTATGCGGGCCGGGCAACAATGGCGGCGATGCGCTGGTGGCAGCGCGGCATCTGCATCGCGGCGATCGGCCTGTGCAGGTGCTGCTGACCGCTCCCCCATCGCGCGTGAGCCAGGCGGCCCTGCAGC
>JBMFVX010000303.1:0-895 GCA_049965775.1 Phycisphaerae bacterium | reverse complement strand
CGCAAGCGTTGTGCTCGAAATCCGCAGTATCTGCTCAATACATTGCTGGCTTGAATCTACATGCGATTGCCCTGAGCTATTTCAGGCCGTTCGCCCCATGCTCTATAATTCCGGTGACATTTCCGTAAAAGCCATGCTGCGCCTGCCGGAGCAATACGCCGTGGTAAGCGCACTGGTGCCAAGTCCGGCGCGCTTTCCGATGGCGCACGGCCAGAGAGACTTTGCCTAGGCCGACCCGCACGATGGCGTCGTGGTTGTTAAATACCACCACACGCGGCTCTATGCGTCGCTTTATTACCGCGCGTATGATGGCATCAACAGCCTTGCCCGCGTTTATTACACAACACCCACCATAGATCGCCTCGTGCGGGCCCACGAACAGGTTGCATTCACCCCCAGCGGGTATTTTTACACCCGACCCGATGATATTGATCAAGTCCAGTTTCACGGCTTTATCCCGCCGGGCAATAAGTATCACGAAGCGTATGCCGGCCAGTGGCTGCCTATTCCCAAACTGCCCAAAGGTTATATCGTAACCAAGGGGCATTTCAGAGCCTTTGCCCGCGCCTCGTACGGCCCATACCTCGGCCTGGCCGGTTTTTACCGCTTGCAATATGGCCCGTTCCTCATCCGCATGAATTGCTCGCGTCATCACACCTATGCTATGAAGATTCCCCCGGATATAACCAGAGCCATAAACCTCATCTCCGGCCGAGAAATATCGCTGACCCAGCCGCTGGTCTTGAAACCGCACCAAACAATCATACTGTGGAACAACGATTTTTTAACACAATGACACAACGACGATTTTAACGGGTGTGGCCATATTTTTTGGCACTCCGGCAGGGGATCATATTCGCAATACCCAAGCGAAGCGCAATGCGGAGAGCCTGCT
>JBMFVX010000302.1:0-916 GCA_049965775.1 Phycisphaerae bacterium | reverse complement strand
AAAAAACGCAACCGTCCGAACCCGACAGTACCTTAGGCGTCGGTACTGATTGTCCAATTCCGGCTGAACCAAGACACGGCCCGCCACCCGAGTAGCTGATAACCGTAATCGTCGAGCCTAACGCAGTTGAACCAATCCAAAGCGTTAAGGCCGAAGCTACAGCAGAGGCCCATAACCTCGCCGAACGCCCAGCGGGCGCAAAACATATTTTGATTTTCTTTCTCATCGCCGTACCCTCTCTCTTTTCATCGCACCCTATATATGCCGTCCGCCGCTCAGGCGGGACGATTCAAACAATGCCACCCAAAGCGCACGGCTCTGGGGTAGTCAAATCTTCTCGCTCCGCGAGTACTGACTTACCGGATACCCGCCACCGAACCCACTTGGTGGCCTGCTACCGAGGTGAACTCCGCTCCTACCTGCATATAGGAATCGGCTTCATATACTTCTAGGCATGAACTTTTACGAAGTCAATGGGCAGGTTGAAATTTTTTTGAAAAAATAAGCGACAGTGTAAATTATCCACTATTTTATAGGATGTATAAAAATAGCATTGTGTATTTAGAACATTTATTTCACCTTATTATGAATCTTTTAATCGCTATCACAATGCTCAAAAGGCCGCGAACCTCGCGTCAGCGATTGCGTTCATCGCAAGCGAGGCGGCCTTCCTGGTAGTTGGGTTGGCGTTTCGCTCGCATTCAGATATCCGCTATCGCTTGCGTGCCCAGTTCCAACGCGCGACGCAGCCGGGGCAATTGGGGCCGCGCCGAGCCTCCTGTTTGCCATGCGGCACTTAGCACCACGGATAGACTCTCACGAAATGGCTAGGAGCCTGTCCGAGTAATAGCCGGGATTGCGATGGGTCTGAAATGCCCCGTATGCGCGGCGGAGGATCGAGCCGACTCTAAATAAT
>JBMFVX010000301.1:0-920 GCA_049965775.1 Phycisphaerae bacterium | reverse complement strand
ACTTTTGAAGCAAGCGAGCCGGCAAGCGGGCGAGGCGGCGATGCAGCCGATTGCGCCGTGTAAACGAGCGGCCATTGCAGGCGGCCCGAGCAGTGGCCGGAGGATACCATACCACACAAGATACCTTCCGCGATAAAATGGGAACCGTTTTCCGTTTCAGTCGTCGCCCCTCCGGTGCTTGCCCCGATCCCAAAAAGTCCTGTCGTATTTGTTTCATTTTCAATGGGATAATGGTGCCTATATACAAGCGACGAGATATAACCACGCAGCGTCCAAGGGAAGCATCTATTAAGTTCGCGATTTTGGCCCATTTTGGCCTACTTCGATGATGACCCTACAATTGATGGAAAATACCGCTTGAGGTCTAAGAATCTCTTTTCATAAAAATGCCAGGAGAGTACCGCTAATCCGGTCGAGATGCCTAGGCTCGTCAGGGGCGACAACAATTGAATTACAAAATGGCCAATTAAAAAGCCTAAATGTTTATGGTTGAAAAACCAAATAACATGCTTTTCAACGAAGGGGTGTATCACATAAATACCGTAGGAGTATTTGCCGAAGAATCGCATGATGCGGGAACGAAAAAATCTTGGAATCCATTTTGAAATCCCCTGTTCATGGGGAATTCCAATTGCTAGCACCACCAATGATCCAAAGAAAAGGGCCAGAACACTAAAGATCAGCGCCAGCGGTAACCCCATCTTTTCGCTGTCGAAATTCCAATGCCAATTAAATGCGATAAATATAATCGCTGGCAGGGTTACCGCGGCGACCAACCACGCGGGCCAAACTAGTTTTGCGGGCTTTATCGCCAGATCGCCGCCCTCATGCGCTGCCCCTGGACGTAAGGGCCTGTAAATAAATAACTGATACCATTTGTGGTTATTGTCCGATAATAAGGAGGATGGATCGCGCAACGC
>JBMFVX010000300.1:0-921 GCA_049965775.1 Phycisphaerae bacterium | reverse complement strand
GGTATTACCTATCATCGGAGTATCTCACCATCACACTGCAATAAAGCCTTCAAATTTTGGCCGTGGGAGGTATATCTGCTGGCCATTGCAGTATTTAAGCTATTTCAGGCCGCGATGCTTATCGCCGCCGGCGCGACGGCGCTGGTGTTCAGAAAAGCCGATATGGCGGGATTTTTCAGCCATTGGGCGGCCTATTTTCGTATTGATCCACAGAATTATTTTTTTGATGTCGTGGTAAATAAACTCCACCTCATCAATGCGCAGACCATGAAGTATTTGGCGCTGGGAACTTTTTTCTACGGGGCGATTTATATCGTTGAGGGTGTCGGGCTGGCCCTGAAAAAAGTGTGGGCCGAATATGTCATCATCATCGAAACATCTCTATTTATTCCTTGGGAGGTTTATGAACTTTTCAAAAAACCGTCGCCCGTGCACATTGGCATTTTCGCAGCCAATATGCTGTTACTGCTGTACCTGATTGTGTTGCGTATCAAAGCCATCTGGCTCAAGCGACATGCGTCATAAACCGCCGGCGTCTGCTCCATAGGTGCCGGAACTGAGTGCCTGAGTCCGACTGAAGCAAGACAATCTTTGGGTCCGCTGTTCGTCCACATTTATTGCGAATTGCTGATCGTTATCTTCCGCATTCACGAGGAACTCGTGGCGCTTCGCAAAGGGTCGGCGGGATCGGCGATGGCGCCGGCGGCTTCGTGGCCCCCCAAATAATGCCGCATTGCTGGCGAGATGTTAAATGTGAGTTTGGCTCTTGGCCTTACGATGTCATTGAATCCGCCAGGTTACGCCGGCTGCCGTGGCGAGCCGGCGCACCGCAAAGTTGCCGAGCTCCCAGCGCGGCTCCGCCGCAACCAAAAGGAAGGGATGGAAAGTGCTCGCCTCTATCGCCGGCGGGGCGACTTGTCT
>JBMFVX010000299.1:0-922 GCA_049965775.1 Phycisphaerae bacterium | reverse complement strand
CCCCGGCACATTGCTGCTCGGCCTGCAAATCACGCCCATTGACGCATCGCTGATGCGAAATTGCCGGACACCATTGCGATACACCGCGGTGCTAAAACAAACACAACCATTTCTTTATCGGCTTATGTTTATTGATCGCCGCAGTGCAAGGACCGAAATATGTAATACAGCGCTGGCTGAAAAATGCAATATGGCCGCCAACGCCAAGTTTTATAATTGTAGACTAACACATATAGAGGTATAAACCAAGCGCCTATTTTGTAAAATGCATTTCCCATTTTTTATGTCTAAAACGGTAGGTTGAGCCCCGGTGTTTTCCACATGCCAATAGTAGGGGGGCAAGATCGGTCTGCATTTTGGCGGGGTTGCGGTGGTGCGGAGGCTTATTTTTATGGGTACTTGTGGCCAACAGACTCCCATGCGTAAAAAAGGGCCGGGGAGTTTTTAGTTTCCCCGGCCCGGTTAAAACACTGTTGAGATTGTCGCATCAGCCCCGATGGCCTTACGCTGAAACCTTGCGACGGCGCACCAGCAGCAGGCCGGCTGCTCCGACGCCAAAAATCGCCAGCGAGGCTGGCTCAGGGACCGCACGCACTTGGAATGCGTTAATCTGTGCATCAGGGGAGGTTCCGCTAGGAGCCGCTCCGACAATTGTAATAACTTCGCTTCCTGTGGCGTCGGCCGTGAAGGTGCCAGTGGCGAATTGCCCGCCGCCGACGGTGGTGGAGACGTAATACTTAAGTGTGACACTGCCGGAACTGCTGGTTCCAGAATACACAGTTACAGATCGAGTGTTAGTAGTGGTGCGCGAATCATTTACCCACATTTCAAATAGGTAGCTATTGCGAATGCCATTAACTTAGTGCCGTAAGTTCTTTTGCCATAAGCACTTACATGTAGTTGTGTAAGTATCACGATGATA
>JBMFVX010000298.1:0-940 GCA_049965775.1 Phycisphaerae bacterium | reverse complement strand
GATACGCAACGCCGCTTCCTACGCCAGTCGGAAACGCCGGAGTAAAGGTGAAGAGTTTTTATAGCGCTGTCGTGTTAAGCTCCACCGCGGAAACATGGTGCAGCACGTTGCTGGCAAATTGATCAGCCTGGGGCTTGTGTACGGTTTCCGGGGTGGCGGTCAGCTCAATCACGCAGGACGGGCTGAAACGCTGGAGTGTGTCAAAGCTCAGGTGCGTGCGGGCGTTGTGCGCCTCATCCATGATCACAATCGGATGGCGCAGGCGAATGGCGTTGGCCAGCGAGGGGGTAATCAATGAAGAATCAGTATTCGCATTTTGTGTCAATTCCCTTATCTGCTGCGGCTCAAGCCCGGTAAAATGCGCCATCAAATTGCCGTTGGCCTCGTAACATTTTCGGCCTTCGGTGTCAGTTACGCGCAGTGCCGCCAACGTTGAAACAATCACCACCGTGTTGCCGTCGAGGGCCGAGCGCTGCAAATACAAAGCGCCTTGCACCCCGGTGACCACCACATTACCGCCGAAGGCGGCATCGAGCGCTTCGCGGTACGGATGGCGTCGGTCATTCAGGGCCGCAAGGGTCTGCTCGACGATGGTTTTGGTCGGCGCAAGCCACAGGACAAGCCCCGTATTTTGGCGAAGCAATTCGCTGATTGCGATGCCGACCGCGTGCGCCGCCAAAAAAGTCTTGCCGCCGCCCGTCGGAACGCGCAGACACACATAAGGCATTTCGGGAAGCTGATCTACCTTCAGATAATGCCGGCTGGTAATTTCGGAAAAAGCTCGCGCAGCCGCCCCACTCGCATTGAACTCAACAGCCCGCCGGAAATATCCCTTAAGTTTTTGCAGGAAATCAGCTTGATAGGGGGTGCGTGACACTTTACGCGGCCCTGCACCTGCCGAGTGAGGGGCGGTTGGCCCAGTAGCGTTCCCACCGTTGGT
>JBMFVX010000297.1:0-955 GCA_049965775.1 Phycisphaerae bacterium | reverse complement strand
TCCCGGCCTGCTTACCGATGTCCTGCTGGATTCATCCTGAACCCGCTAGCTTCAACCGCGGAGCGGTAAACAGTTACAAAGCTTTCGCCTCTCGATCGGCTCCCGGCCCAATATCCTCTCGCCCTGGGAAACGCACCTGCAGGATATCATCATCTTCCGCGGCGCTTTTTTTCACTCGCATTATAGAATTGACCCGGGCCGGCAAAACCAAATTAACGTCGTCAACATTCCCGGCATCGAAAAGTTTGATGAAATTCAAGACGCCCAACGCAGCGGCTGCGGCTTTTCTGCTAATGTTTGGCGCATCTTCTGCGGACGATTTCCCGCAATCTACTTTAATCTCGACACCTATGGCTTTGCCCGCCGACCACCCCTGCCCGCAGAACTGCCATCCCTGCGTTGGCTCGCTTACGGCTCATCCATCACCCACGGCGGTGCTGCAACCGTGCATCATCAAGCATACATCTACCACGCCGCCCGCAGCGCTAACCTGGATGTGCTCAACCAAGGCCTCTCCGGCTCCTGTCTCTGCGAGGCGCCTGTCGCCGACTATTTTGCCAGCCGCTCCGACTGGCACATTGCCACGCTCGAACTCGGCGTAAACATGCGCGATAAATTCACTCCCGCAGAGTTCCGTACCCGCGCCGAGCATCTGCTCCAAAGCATGCTGAAGGCTCATCCCAATAAGCCAATCGCGCTTATCACCATTTATCCAAACTCGGCCACGGCCGGCTTTGCAGCCGACCCGGCCGCTACAACTACCGAGCGCGAGGCGGCATTTAACAAGGTGCTGTGCGAGCTTGCCAAGCAGTACGCTCGCCCCAACCTGCACCTTATTGATGTCTTGGTTCAGCCGGAATTGGACAATCAGTACCGACGCCTAAGGGCGCGTAAACAAATAACCGCTACGGTTGACGTGGCGTGATCGTATAGTTCCAGTCGCCGTGGAAGTCAT
>JBMFVX010000296.1:0-971 GCA_049965775.1 Phycisphaerae bacterium | reverse complement strand
AATGGCTGCCCACGATCAATCGGAATCACTGCCCACGATCAAACGGAATGGGTGCCCACGATGCCCCGGAATACGCACACGGCTACGGGGACGGCGCTTCTGGTGTCCCTTCCGTAAGGCATCGATCAGCATCTTCTTGAGCTCCCCGGCCGGGTGCGCGTAGATATGCTGGTAGATGGTCTCATGGCAGACCCGCTGACTGGAGTCGTCTGGATGTTCCACGCGCAGCCTCCCGGCAATCTGCTCTGGTGACCAGGTACGTTCCAGAATCAGCGCATGCACCTGCTCCGTCAAGGGGTTTCCAGGCAGTAGCTTGCACGGGCCACGCCGACGTTGCGTCTGCGCCCAATCCCGACCACGGACCGCATCGTAGCTGTGCCTTGAGCCACCACGACAGCATTCCCTACTCAAGGTGCCAGGACTGCGATTCATGCTCCGGGCCAAGGCTCTCAGGCTCTGCCCGGCATTCAGCCCTCTCTGCATCTGATTTCTCTCATCGACACTCAACTGATTGTAATGCTTGCCCATTTATCACCTCCGGTCCCTTTGGACCATAGGTGTTGCAGTTCATTCTGGAGCGCGCCCAGGCAAATCGTGATGCTCACCAATTATCACCGCGACAAGGCACGAATATTTTTGTCACAGTGACGAGCGGTGGTTGTTCTCACAACCCATGATGCAGGGCTCACGCATGAAACTCTCCGAAGACGACTTGGGCCATGTAGGCATTACTCCACCCAGCCTTCTTGCGTTTTCCGCGCAGGCTTCCCTTATGGATAGCATCTTGCCGGATGAGATTCAGGGCGATCTTGCGCAGAATCGCGAGGCATCGAGCTCCGTTCCGCTCGCGAACCCGCGACTCGTCTTCCCGAAACGTCATGTCCAGCATGCATGGCGCGCCGCGCCCACCAGGCCCCGCCAACCGCCAACATCAGCAAAATGCCGCGGCTGATCCATTCCACCGCACCGGA
>JBMFVX010000295.1:0-973 GCA_049965775.1 Phycisphaerae bacterium | reverse complement strand
CATCAAGCTTGCTGTAGACAGCATCCGCGAATTTATGTCATATGATGGCTTGGGCCTGATCTACATGAACTTCCTGGCACCTGCCACGGCATCGGTGCGTTTCTGCAAACCGCTGAATAAATCGGTCATTGGTTCGATGAATGAATTGGAGGCGACAGCGAAACACCACCTTCGGACGGGAGCATGGTCGCCGTTTGACATCGGGTTTACGCTCAACGAAAGACCCTTTGCGGCCATCGCCCCCCCAGACGCCGGCGGCTATGCCACGCCGCGCGAAGCGTTCAAGCGGTTGGGAGTCTGATATCATGGGGTTAATGCCTCATAGATCATCAGCCCTACTGTAACAGTAAGACTATATGGCCTAACCCGACTTTCGCACTTTGCGCTCGATTTCGGGACTTTTTTCGATTTTTTCGGCCTTGGTTGCAAGCCAAAGCCGTGGCGGCCCACCGGGGATATTACGCAAAACCTTGTGGTCATTGACCCAAAAAACCCGTGGTATATCCTTACATGCAACTACGTTGCTTCTGTTATACACGTGTTGCCCGGCATGCTTACCGGAGTTATACCATTGGTATGAAAGTTGCCGTGTCCATTCCCGATGATATTTACACCAGCGCCGAGCGGCTGGCCCGGCACTTTGGTAAGTCGCGTAGCCGTCTGTTCAGCGATGCGCTACACGAGTATCTGGTCAAACATTCGCCCGACGAGGTTACTAATGCGATGAATCGTACCTGTGCGGATGTCAGCAAATCGCGAGGCGATCTCGACGGCTTCATTTCATCTGCGGCGCGCCGCACTCTGGATCGCTCCGAATGGTGATTTCGCAAGGCGTAACCGTTCACGGCCTTTCGGCCAGTCAGACTCACGACGGGCCTAACCACATGTAAAGTTTACCCCCCCCGGAAGAAATGCAAATAAATTTCCATAAAAAAGTTTGGCATAAGATTTCAGCATTCCACACGATCCGTCC
>JBMFVX010000294.1:0-989 GCA_049965775.1 Phycisphaerae bacterium | reverse complement strand
CTTCCACCAGAAGCGCGGCGAAGGCCGACGTCGGGCCCGCGCTCTCCGGCAGCGCCAGTCCTCCCGCCCGCAGCCGCTTCCGCCAATCATAGATCTGCCAGCGCGTCACCCGGTGCTTGCGCGCTACTTCCGCTACCCGCGCACCCGGCCCCAAGCTTTCCACAACAATCCGCGCCTTCTCCAAATCCGACCGCTGCCGGCGGCCCGTCGGGCCGGCGATCACCTCCAGACGGCCCGCATAGCCCTCGCTCAAGACGTCCAAGTGGACGCCCTTTTCGTCGTCTCCTTTCATGCCAACACCTCCGCCCTACGCGGAGACGTCTTCGCATGATCAACCAAACCTGAATACAAGGGCAGCCGCTTAGCGCTTACGAATTTGCTCGGCAGGGGCGACATGAAGGGTCTTCCAACCGTCGACCTTGCGGAGCGTGATCTGCCCGCTTGCCAGCAAAGCCCAAAAGAGCATGCAGGCGGTTTCGGCACAGGGCAGCATGCACTGAGTTTTGATGCGCCGCTTGAACTCCTCATGCAGGCGCTCGATGGCATTCGAGGTGCGAATCGACTTCCACTGCTCGTCAGGGAAGCGCAGGAAGGTGAAGAGCTTGTCGCCGGCTTCCTCGAGGCTGTCGGCAACCGCGCGGCACTTGAGACGCCATTTGCGGATGAACGCCTTGCGCTTGGTCTCCACGTCCTTTGCCGTTTTGGCGTAGATCATGTCGGTGTAATCGGCGCTGATCTCGTCATAGAGCTTCTTCGGCGCGTGCGCCAAGAGGTTCCTATACTTGTGCACCGTGCATCTTTGCGTCGGCACGTTGCCCCAGAGGGTAGCGAGTGCCTTCTCCAGGCCCGGCGCGCCATCGACGATGACGAGCTCGGGCTTGGTCAGGCCGCGGGTCACAAGGTCGTCCAAAACCGCCCGCCAGGCCGCTTCGCTTTCGCCGCCCATGCTCTTGAGCGCCAGAAGAACCTTTTGCCCGTCGCGCCGAATG
>JBMFVX010000293.1:0-999 GCA_049965775.1 Phycisphaerae bacterium | reverse complement strand
CCATGACTTCCACGGCGACTGGAACTATACGATCACGCCACGTCAACCGTAGCGGTTATTTGTTTACGCGCCCTTACAGTCAGGGGCCATGCCTTAAATCCATCAATGCCATAGGCCGCCAACTTGCGCAGAAACGCGGCGTAAAGATCAACTCCTTTCTGTTTGATGACGGTTGGGATAACCGCAACAGCATATGGCGGTTCAACAGCGGTTTCCCGCATGGGTTTGCGCCCTTGGCACAGGTGGCGGCCAAGTATGGTGCACACATCGGCGTGTGGCTGTCGCCTTTTGGCGGTTATGGCTCGGCACGCGACCAGCGGATTGCGTATGCCAAAGCGCACGGCTATGAGGTTGACAGTGGTGGGCTTTCAATTTCCGGTCCCAAATATTACCACCGTTTTGCCGCAGTATGCATGCACATGATTCATCGTTATGGCGTTAACGTCTTTAAGTTTGATGGTCTTGCCGCCGGCGCTCGGGCCGCATCAGCTGGCCAGACGCTCGATGGCGATGCGATGTTGCGATTGATCCGCACCCTACGCCTTGCGGAGCCTCGCGTGTATATCAATCAGACCACGGGCACTTGGCCTTCGCCCTTCTGGCTGCTCAACGTGGATTCCACATGGCGAGGTGGAGGTGATCACGCCTTTATCGGCGCTGGTTCCTGGTGCCAAAAATGGATCAACTATCGCGATGCGGAAGTATACGCCAATGTGGTTAAACGGGCGCCGCTGTATCCGCTTAATTCGCTGATGGTTCATGGAATTATCTACGCCCGTCTGACTCGACGATTGCATTCGATGAGTGATCGTGGGTTTGCTGATCAAGTTTGGAGCTATTTTGGTTCGGGTACCCAACTTCAGGAGTTGTACATAACGCCGTCGTTGCTTGACAAGAATAATTGGAATGTGCTGGCGATCGCCGCTAAGGGCGCGTAAACAAATAACCGCTACGGTTGACGTGGCGTGATCGTATAGTTCCAGTCGCCGTGGAAGTCAT
>JBMFVX010000292.1:0-1000 GCA_049965775.1 Phycisphaerae bacterium | reverse complement strand
TATTCGCAAGGGCCTATGCCACGGTGCCACGGTAAAAGGAAGCGGAAACCACCTGCGTTAAGTTAGCGCCTATGCCCCATGGCGGGGTGTAGCCTTCGATGGGCACCTGAACATCGCGCCAGGCATAAAAGCGTGCTTGCGTACGATTCCACACCATGGCCAAAACATGATATGCCTGCAGCAACATGGGAGTGCGATACCGGGCGAGATTAATGCCTTGGGCCAGTGCCGCGGCGCTGAATGTGCCAATATTCTGACCATTAATACTCAGCATGTAGTGTTTGGCGGATAGGCCTTGAACCTTCAGAATCTCTTGATCAAGCTGGCGATATAAATGGTCGGCGTGAATAATGGCTGCCGCCGGAGCGTTGATAAACTTGAAGCTGGGTTTTGGCGCCTGCCAGCCGGTAACGGGTGGAAACTGCGGCCATACTTCATGCAGCGACAGCATTGGAAATGGCAGTGCATGATCGTGCTGCGTCCAACTGATGCGGCCGTTGGCCGCCTGAAAGTTTGTGATGCGCGTGTTGTCGGCGACTTTGACCGTGCTGCCGACAATCGCAACCTTGCTCACCGTTGCCGGGGCGTTCCAAAGTTTCAGCAATGCCTCGGCCATGAGCAATTCGCCTGCCGGGCTGGGGTGCACCCGTCCGGGTACCACCTGCCCGGCAAACTGGGGCTGCGTGGCTTGCAGTTTTTTAATCACGGCGACCATGGGTGCGTTAAAATCAACATAATAGAGGTGATGCTCGGCGGCGAGTTGTTTGTCAAATTCATCATAGCGCTGCAGCACCGCGTTGTAGCCGCCGGGAAAGCGGGGTTTTTGGGTGAGGTCGTCATAAGGTGAAGGCCCCAGAACAACGATACGTACGCCTGGGAGATGTTTCTGCAGAGCGTCAACCAAATATTCGTAGCCCTTCTTATAAGGGCGCGTAAACAAATAACCGCTACGGTTGACGTGGCGTGATCGTATAGTTCCAGTCGCCGTGGAAGTCATGGA
>JBMFVX010000291.1:0-1030 GCA_049965775.1 Phycisphaerae bacterium | reverse complement strand
CAGTGCCGCCGGCGAGCAGGCTTCAATGTGGCCACGGCGTTAACGCCGTGGAAAGTTCTGTTTGACGATGGTGAGAGCGGCGCTAACACCTGCGCTTCAATGTGGCCACGGCGTTAACGCCGTGGAAAGATAATCGCGTCAAATACTTCGGGCGCGTACGCTTGGGCTTCAATGTGGCCACGGCGTTAACGCCGTGGAAAGAACCAAACCGTTCATTAACGTGCGCGCCAGCACGTCCGCTTCAATGTGGCCACGGCGTTAACGCCGTGGAAAGGGCCGCAATCCTCGCGGTGTTCCAGGTCGAGATTTGCTTCAATGTGGCCACGGCGTTAACGCCGTGGAAAGACTGCGATACAGACACCGAATCGCTCGACTACCGACGCTTCAATGTGGCCACGGCGTTAACGCCGTGGAAAGCCGTCCGCCGCCTGCTTGGTGACAACGGCGAACGCTTGCTTCAATGTGGCCACGGCGTTAACGCCGTGGAAAGTCCAACACCCGCCGAAGAAGCATACCACTCGCCGCGCTGCTTCAATGTGGCCACGGCGTTAACGCCGTGGAAAGCAGGCTTGACCATAACGGTATCGGTATTACGAACGGCTGCTTCAATGTGGCCACGGCGTTAACGCCGTGGAAAGGACGCCCCCCGACCCATTCACAGTTTTCACCGGCGTGCTTCAATGTGGCCACGGCGTTAACGCCGTGGAAAGCCAGCGACATGCAGGCGTGAGGCATCCGAGTCGCGCAGCTTCAATGTGGCCACGGCGTTAACGCCGTGGAAAGCGAACGGCCCTACGTTGGAGTTAATTATTCCTCAGGCTTCAATGTGGCCACGGCGTTAACGCCGTGGAAAGCTTGACAAAGTATAGCTTGACGATATAATAGTATGTGCTTCAATGTGGCCACGGCGTTAACGCCGTGGAAAGTTTGATGACCCAGCAGGTGTCGCCCAGTGGCTTGTGGCTTCAATGTGGCCACGGCGTTAACGCCGTGGAAAGAGCAGCGCTTGGCAAGCCAAGGTGGTGCCGAG
>JBMFVX010000290.1:0-1034 GCA_049965775.1 Phycisphaerae bacterium | reverse complement strand
AGGATTGGTCAAAGCGGCATGGATGTACGTACCGAGCAAGCCTATCAACAACGCATTGCCGAACTGACGGCGCAACTTGCCCATCGCGACGCCACCATTGCAGCGTTGCAACAGCAGGTTGCCTGCTCTTTGCAAACAGGTGGCTGGTCTCTTGGCCGAAGTGGCCCGGCTGTCAAATCCCGGCGCGCCGGGACTCGAATTCCTCCAAGCCTCCTTCCAGTGATATCGTTAAACCGTCGCGCAGCGCCCCAAAAAAATCTTGGCGTCTTAGTGCCTTGGTGGTAAATCACCGCCTTCGTCTCCGCGCTCTCTGCGGCTCTGCGCGCGACCTTCGTCGTCTTCTTGTCTTGTCTTAATGTTTAAAAAATCTCGGCGTTCTCTGCGCCTCGGCGGTGAAATCTATCCCGGTCACGATGCTCGCAGACGTCGCAAGCACCGCCGAGGCGCCGAGAGCGTGGAGGACGACGACGGGGATTAGCACTGAGCAATAAATAAATTGTTTATAAACCCTGCGTTACCCCGCGCCCCCTGCGGTTAACCCCCGTCGCGCAGCGCCCCAAAAGTTCTTTGTGCCTTCGCGCCTTTGTGTTTAAAAAACTCTGCGATCGAGGTTCACGGGTCGTTCGGCCCGGGGCTGCTGGGGACGGCGTAGATATCATCGGCTGCGACCTTTTCACCTTTGAACTGTCATATTTTAGTCGTGGCGAAGGTAGTTGGGGTGGGCGAATCAGGGGTGTGGGCATCGCGATATTTCGCCGTAGTAAATGATATGCCTTCTGGCGTGCAATGGATGGCGGTTTTTCGTGGAATGACAGGCACTGTAAAAAACTTTAAAAAATTTTAAAGAAGTACTTGCCTTATTGCACTTCGGATCTATAGTAAATTGAAATGAGTTTCTGGTGCTGTGGTTTAGCAGGGCAGAATATCTGATTGGCATGCTTCGGCTGTCGAGGTGCCCTAGGCCTTAAACCAGCGTAATTTTCTGCCTTGCCGCCTATTTGGATGAAATATGAACCGAAACGCTCCGCTTTTCG
>JBMFVX010000289.1:0-1092 GCA_049965775.1 Phycisphaerae bacterium | reverse complement strand
GTATTGGTCACGGGTCTTCAATGGTCATACCGTGCCTTCCGGTTCGATTTCATGTACCGTATACTTATTTTTTTCTTTTTTCTTTTTCTCCAACACACTCCTGTCGACCAATCCTTTGGCCGAAACTCAATGTCCCATGATTGCTTTCTTGAATTTTTGGAACAATTTTCCTTGAAGTGGTTTTGACATATAATCACCCCACATTTCAGTGGTAGGGCAGTATTCGATCTTGAGATTTCCTCTTTCAACTTGATCGGTCAGGAAAAAATAACGGATGTTAAACGCACGTGTACGCTTGCTCGAGCTGCGTTTTCCGTTGTTCTCCAATAAAATTGTACTCTTGTTATCTTGGTACAAAATATTTTTTTCAATTGTGTGACCTTGAGCTTCCATAAATAGCTTGGTCCACAATATCATAGTTGCCGCATCATCTGCACCAACAAGCTCAGCTTCGGTGCTACTTCGTGTGTTCAATTTCTGCTTGCGAGAAATTGATTGAGCTGCTCCACCACCGTATGTCATGACGGCTCCGGTGTGGCTCTTGAGGTCAGGATGCACTCCAAAGGCGCTATCCACATACCACTTGATGACGTGCAAATCCTCAGTTGACAAAATCAGTTTGTCCTGACGTGTCCCATTACAATACTTGATCAACCGGACCAGCTTGTTCCAATCATCTTGGTTGGGGGACTTGACTCTTGTGCACAGCAATGCAATAGCTGTGTGAATATCAGGGCGTGCTCGCTTGCAGGCAAACAGACCCTTTGCAACAAAAGTATGAAATAACTCGGCCTTGTCCTTGTCGAGTTTTGGACCATCACCCTCAGCAAATAAATTATCAGATGCTGGGGTTGGTGCTGTATCCGTAGGCTTGAGGTTCATGGGGAATTCTTCAACCTTGTTGGAAATATAATCCACCATGTCAACCTTGACTTGACCTTCCTGGGAGAAATCAAAAACCATTCCCAGGTAATCGTGAACCTTGCCTCTTGTTGTCTTAACCTCACCATGCGCTCCATACATCTTGTTCAACCATTTTTCAAAATTGTCATGATGAGTTCCAAAGCGGCTGACGGGCCGACGAACGCTTCC
>JBMFVX010000288.1:0-1113 GCA_049965775.1 Phycisphaerae bacterium | reverse complement strand
GCTTTGCCGCCTACGCGCGCCGGCGCATTTCGGGGGCCATTCTCGATGCTATTCGCCAGTGGCACAGACAGCAGAGGGCTGCGGCTATAGAGCCGGCGGCCTGTATGAAACGCTCCGCAGCGCGCAGCACGGCTCTGGAGGCGATTGAACTTGCCGACCTGTTGGAGGCCGTAACGCGTGGCCTTGGTGCGCGGTATACGCTGCTGCTGCGCCTGCGGCTGGCCGAGCATCTAACTTGCCGGCAGGCCGCGGGCAAACTGGGCGTGCATGTGTCGCGGGTGCATCAGATGCAGCGCGAACTTCGGCTGCGGCTGGAGCAAAGCAGCGCCATATCCGCGTAAAAGCCCCCGGCCTGCTTTGCAACGGGTCCGCCAACAAATCCGGCGTTGCGCCAAAGGACCCGCATCGCAGTGATATGCGTCGAGTTAAACAGCGATTACCCCCGGCAAGCCGGGGGCTAAATAGAGTGCGTCGCCAGTCACTCGGCCGCCCTTTTTGTTTTTACTGTTTTTGGAGACCGTTTTATGACTCAACACGTTTCAGATCCTTCGGCTGCACCGACAAATGGACCTACCGGCGATTTGATGTCGCGGCAGGAGTTTAACCGGCTGTTTGATGATATTGCCGGCAACTGGCAAACAATATTTTTGTATTTGCGCCGGCGGGCGCAGGGCGTGGCGTCAGGCATTCGCTTTCCACGCGATGTTGACCGCGAAGATATCATGAGCGAGGCCGTCGTCCATGCCATGCAGCGTGTGGACCGCTACGACCCTAAGCGCAACCTTGCGGCACAGTATTTTTCGCAGCTTATGGCCCGCCACATGCTGCGGCTCATAGACCGTCGCCCGCGCGAACTGCTGGAGAGTCAGCACATGCGCCGGCACAGCGAGCGGCAAAATACCGAATCGTTGCTCGAACAAAAGAGCCGCAAGCTTGAAGCTCGGCATTTTTCGCAGTACGTCCGGTTTGATTCGCGCCTCGGAACCGGTCAAGATGCCAGCCGCGTGCGGCAACTTATAGATCGTTCGCTCCGGCGCTCTGTGCCACAAACCGTCAATTTCTTCGCAGCGTGCAAAGATTTTTTAGGCAGCTTTCATCAGCATTTCCGCCGTT
>JBMFVX010000287.1:0-1128 GCA_049965775.1 Phycisphaerae bacterium | reverse complement strand
CTTACAGCAAAGCGACCTTTGGAACACCTTCTGGACATCCAAGTTGAAACACGCTGCCTGAAATATTGGCAGACCCCCGCGTAATGGCCAGCGATTGCGCGGCCAGTTCTACATTGTGTACCCGGTGAATTTGTACGCCCGCCGCCATGGCCATGGCGGTTACGACGGCGGTGGCCAGGTCGCGGTCTATCCAGTGTTCGGGTGCGGCTGAGCGACGATCGGCCGGGAGCACCTCGGCGAGAAAGCGTTTGCGCGAAACGCCCAGCAATACGGGGTAGCGTAATGTTACGAGGCGGCTTAAGCCGGCGACGAGTTTCCAGTTGTCCGCGGTTGATTTACCGAAGCCAATGCCGGGGTCAAGAATGATGCGTTCGGCTGGGATGCCTGCCTGCTTGGCGGCCATGGCCCGGTCTTGAAGGTATTCGCAAACTTCATCCACAACGTTGGTGTAGGTTGGAGCCATCTGCCCCGGCTGTTCGGGCCGCATGTGCATGAGCACGATGGCTGCTCCCAGCTCGGCGACGGTTGCGAGCATCGCCGGGTCGTGGGTGCCTGCGGAAATATCATTGACAATGCCGGCTCCGGCCAGCAGGGCTTCGCGAGCGACCTCGGATGAGCGGGTATCCACACTGATCAGCACCGACAGGTTTGGATTAGCCCGCACCACCGGCCGCCCGGTGCGCAGACGACGTATGACCGGCACAATACGCTCAATTTGCTGCTCGGCGGGAACCGAGGCGATACCGGGCCGAAAAAAGCTGGAGGCTTCTCCGCCGACATCCACGATGGCTGCGCCAAGCTGAATGAGTCGCTGGGCGTGGTCCACGGCGGCTACATAATCTATGCCGCCAGCCTGACTGCTGAAGCGTCCGCCATCGCTGAAGCTGTCGGGCGTTACGTTGGCTACACCCATAAGCACCGGCCCCTGTTGGAGCCAGGGGGTCAGTGATTCCGGTCGTTCGTATGTTGACATTTCACGCTCCACCTGTTTGCCGCTGGAGATTGTAAAGGGCGATGGCCGCAAAGGCCAATATAAATTAAATGCACCGCTCGGAGGGCGTGGCAATTTTTCCGGGCGGTCAGCCGGCTGCGCCGGTAACGCAGACATCTTGTCTGCATCGGCCCGAG
>JBMFVX010000286.1:0-1190 GCA_049965775.1 Phycisphaerae bacterium | reverse complement strand
ACGGAGGCACGGAGACGGTTTAAAATAAAACTCTTTAGATAAACAAACTCTGTGTCTTGGTGGCTCTGTGTGAGCTTCCGCGTTGATTTCCGGGGCGCTGCGCGACGGGTCTCACGCATCCCGATAATTGGTTCCTAACCTATCGGGATTTCGCCCTCCCTAGCTCAAGACGGAGGCACGGAGATACGCAACGGTAATAAAACTCTTTGATAAACAAACTCTGTGTCTTGGTGGCTCTGTGTGAGCTTCTGGGTGGATTGCCGAGGCGCTGCGCGACGGGTCTCACGCGGAGGCACGGAGGCACGGAGACGGTTTAAAATAAATTCTTTGCAAAAAAAACTCTGTGTCTTGGTGGCTCTGTGTGAGATAAATCGTAGGGCGCTGCGCGACGGGCCTCACGCAGAGGCACGGAGACACGGAGACGGTTTAAAATAAAACTCTTTAGATAAACAAACTCTGTGGCTTGGTGGCTCTGTGTGAGTTCCCGGGTTGATTTCCGGGGCGCTGCGCGATGGGCCTCACGCAGAGGCACAGAGACACGGAGAACGGTTTAAATGGATGCAGACGCGATTGCTGGTGGTTCGTAACCGTTGATGACTCGCTTTAGGCCATCTTTAAGCGTGGGCGATCCGAAGTTTATGAGTAGGCCGATGCGTAATTTCATGAGTCGCAGATAGGTAAGCAGTTGCTTTGGATGAACCTCGGCAATCTTTTCCACCGATTTGAGTTCTACGATGATTTTATCCGCGACCAATAAATCCAGTCGGAGGCCGTCGTCGTACTTCTGTCCATCAAACTCAAAAGGCACGACGAGTTGGCGTTGCACCTTAAGTCCGCGTTTTTCCAATTCGCGGGCGAGCATTACTTCGTAAACCGATTCTAATAACCCTGGGCCTATGCTCTGATGAATTTTTAGGGCAGCGTCCACAATTTGGCCGGTAATGTCATCAATGGTTTGCATGAAGTAACCTCTGTTTCTCTGTTTCTCTATCGCTCTGTGTGAGCTGAAAAAGTTCAGAGCCTGTTGTGCGTAAGTCTACTCGTGGCCGTGCCCAGGCTGCAACCGCTCGCGTTTATTGCCGGGGCGCTGCGCGATGGGTCTCACGCGGAGGCACGGAGGCACGGAGACGGTTTAAAATAAAACTCTTTAGATAAACAAACTCTGTGTCTTGGTGGCTCTGTGTGAGCTT
>JBMFVX010000285.1:0-1215 GCA_049965775.1 Phycisphaerae bacterium | reverse complement strand
TGAAAGCCCGGTGAGGACGTTGGTCGTTCCAACCTGAAAAAGAGCGGTGGAATTGTCCACTATAATCTGCGGGTGAACCACGGTCGTAGTTACCCCAGAAGCCCGAGCCACCAACGAGAGCAGAAGAAAGCCCATTCCAGTAACAATACCACCGTACCGCCGGAGCTTCCAACTAAAAAGCTGCACGATCATGGGCTTTCCCTTCAACAAAAAAACTTGTATTCCGCCTCTTTCGCACCGCCGGGCGAAAACCTTTCAATGAGGCGGCCGCCCTTTCAACTGCGGATTCTCCGCTAGAAAGTTTTTCCAGCCCGCTTGGCACACGTTTTTGAATTTTGCGCGGTCCGCAGGGGTCCACAAATGTAATTCCCATCGCAGGCGGGCCGCCATGCCGCGCGGAGCATGGTCGGCTTCCGCAGTGCGCAGCGCCATCACACGCGAAATATGAACGAGCGCCGCACTACCTCCCTGCCCATCGCGGGTGCCAACCAACGAATCAATGGCAACCGCCACTCCCAGCGAGGGGAACGTCCTCAGCAGCCGTTTTGTAGGGGCCGAAGCCGCTGGTATCGCGTAGTTTACATGCGGCAAAAAGCTCAACCCCAAAGTGTCCGAGGGGATGGCCGGCCCAGACAGCCGATCAATGAACAACGCCTGGAGAATAGTGTTCAAACTGCCATTGCGGCGAATGCGAAAGAGGTAATAACCGGGCCCTCGTACGGCAAAGGATTCGAATACCCCACCCCAAAAGTTCACAACGCGGGCCTGGGCCAGTGGACTCACCCCAATCGCCCGCCGGAACCCCAAAGCGGCAGGGTAGACGTCTACCACATAATCTCGGTTGCGGTTGGGGCTTGAGTGTCCGTCCTTGTTAAAAAAATAAAGGCTGATGCGTTGCATGCCCTGTGGCACAATTCTCAGGCCTATCCATATTCCCAAATCCCGCCAAGTTGTTGGAAAGCTCTCGCCGTGGTCATCAATTTCCGCCTCGCAACGATGACCAATCACCGGATCGTAGAGGACCCTCGCGTCGTGTGTGTCCGGCCATTGGAGCCACGCCCTTAGGCCGTCAAGGCGGCCGTGGTGCGGTCCCATCGCCTCATGGACGTGATAATAGGCACCGCTGAAGCACACCATCTCGTTGAGCGGCTCGTCGCACGCAAACAGTACTGCGTACTGCCTGCCGTAATGACCGACCCAGTCGCCCTGAGTCTG
>JBMFVX010000284.1:0-1221 GCA_049965775.1 Phycisphaerae bacterium | reverse complement strand
CTAAAAAAAGACAGAAAATTCACACCTTTAGGTTACGCCGCCTCTTTTTCTCCGTCCACAACTTTTAAGAGTAACCCTGGCGATGGTACGATGTTTGACTTTACCATCCTGGCGATAGGATTCGCGTAGGAGGTGTCGAACGTAGGGGCCGGATTTAGCTTCATCCAGATGCATAGTGGCCACCATGATAACGAGAATAAAAGGACAATGAAAGTGAAAAACGGAAATACGCCAATATTTTAGTGGCTACACATAAATGCGAAAAAACACATTTAACAAATTGTAATACAACGACTTACGTCAAATATGCTGCTGGAACATCCGATGGAAATAGCAATGCACGCCCCGGCAACGATCAAAAGTTTGGTTCGGGCCGCAGCTGGCCCGCGCATGGCTTGCGCCGCGGGTTCAGTCGGGAGTGGGGCCCCGGTGGGCGTTGCCGCGGGTGGCGCGGTGCCGATATATTCACCACACACCGGGCATTGCCCCTCGCGCACATCCGACACGTGGCCGTTGATACAGCGTACCAATTGCCTGCTCATGGCATTGTCCCCGCTTTGCCCACCTGTCCCTCCATTTCAGAAATTAATCGCCCGGACATTTTACTTCCTAAACCCAGCCAATCATGGCAATGTCCCGCTTTGCCTAATGTTTATTTACCGGCGCCCCCGAACGCAGGGCGGAGAGTACCTTCTCAGCCTTGGCGCCAATTATACCTTTTGTCGCGGCGGCTTTTTCAAGCCACATAATCGCCTTCGCACGGTTTTTCGCAGTACCTTCACCGTTAAGATACAGCAGTCCGGTGTCATATTCCGCGAGTGCCAATCCTGCCGCGGCGGCACGATGGATGAGAGCAAAACCGGCGGCCTGACCTTTGGGGCTTTTGACGTTCTGAACCAGTAACACGCCAAGCTTCATCATGGCGTTTTGTGACCACGGAGCGATACCGGTTTTGATGGTTCGGCCCCACCATTTTTCCGCCTCCGGCAGGTTGCCTTTTTTTGCAAAATATAGGCCCAAAATATAGGGCGCCCGGCCGCTGCCGGCATGGTAGGATGCCAAGAGGTACTTGACGCCGAGTTGGAAGTTTGGTGGCGTTCCAAGCCCGTTGAGCATCATGTCGCCCGCCGACGTCGTACCTGCACGATTGCGCAACCCGGCTGCCCTCATGTAGTACATGAAGGCCCGTTTGAAGTCTTTTTCTACCCCCTCGCCCCCGGC
>JBMFVX010000283.1:0-1250 GCA_049965775.1 Phycisphaerae bacterium | reverse complement strand
CTGACGGCCTTTCCACGGCGTTAACGCCGTGGCCACATTGAAGCGCTTGCCTGTCGTATCATTTCCACGTGGACGCAATGCTTTCCACGGCGTTAACGCCGTGGCCACATTGAAGCCGATTGCCAAGACGGATTTATTGTCTGGGAATCAAACTCTTTCCACGGCGTTAACGCCGTGGCCACATTGAAGCTGTGGAGCGGAGACGCGATGAAAGTCACCGGGCCGGCTTTCCACGGCGTTAACGCCGTGGCCACATTGAAGCCTCGCAGCATACGCGACGCTGAGCTTGAGGAAACCACTTTCCACGGCGTTAACGCCGTGGCCACATTGAAGCCTGTTCACCTTTTGTGAAATGTCGCTATTCTGGAAACTTTCCACGGCGTTAACGCCGTGGCCACATTGAAGCACGAAAACGGGCAACACATATTAAATAAGGATGGACTTTCCACGGCGTTAACGCCGTGGCCACATTGAAGCCAGTCGGGGTAACTTGAGAGATCGCGGACAATTTTCTTTCCACGGCGTTAACGCCGTGGCCACATTGAAGCTAGTCTGGCCCAAGCAATCCGGCCTGCGGCCCGTTGCTTTCCACGGCGTTAACGCCGTGGCCACATTGAAGCTCCGAAACTTCCGAGGAAAGGCCCGCGGCAAAGTAATCTTTCCACGGCGTTAACGCCGTGGCCACATTGAAGCCATCTCGGTGGAAGGGCCAGCATTGTCGAAATGTTCCTTTCCACGGCGTTAACGCCGTGGCCACATTGAAGCACCGCCGATATGTTCGTGCGTGGTGCGATATATGCTCTTTCCACGGCGTTAACGCCGTGGCCACATTGAAGCCAGGAGTTTGCACGAATACTTGCGCCGGGCGCATGGGTCTTTCCACGGCGTTAACGCCGTGGCCACATTGAAGCCATATTCAAGTTCGTCGTACAGCTTGCCAGAAAGCCTTTCCACGGCGTTAACGCCGTGGCCACATTGAAGCGGTTTCGTTTGTCAGTTCGTACTTCATGGGGTTCTCCACTTTCCACGGCGTTAACGCCGTGGCCACATTGAAGCGCAGATGCCGCTATAAAGGAGCGGTTGGGAAAAGTGGCCTTTCCACGGCGTTAACGCCGTGGCCACATTGAAGCATTACATCATGGATGTCTACCTGGATGATCATGGTGCTTTCCACGGCGTTAACGCTGCGCTGACCCTTCACGACGAGAATGAACGTGTAGGCTGGAAGCCCGTACCACCATGGGTGCGGT
>JBMFVX010000282.1:0-1276 GCA_049965775.1 Phycisphaerae bacterium | reverse complement strand
CCTGCCATCACCCGCAGCCGCCGCGCTGCGGCATGCACATCACCCTTTTCCGCCTCGGCCACCACCAGCGTGGAAACAAACAAGCGGAACTTGTCGCGCTGCTGCATCCACCATTCCCTGGTAATGCGATGATGCGCTGCCACCACCATGTCGCGCCGGGGCAGGGCCGCCAAGTAGCTGATAATCGTCGTCTCCAGATAAACGCGCGGACGTAAGCGACTCGTCATTTGTTCTCCTGGTTCCCAATTGTATCAAGTCGCTCCAGACCTGCGTTGCCAACCTACAGCGTCATTTTACCGCAACTCAAGTGGTTGACAAAACCTTAAGCGGCGCCTCATTCTCGCCTGCGGAGACAGTGCGCCCAAACAGTGCCCTACGCTGCACACCTGTAACATCTTGTTTTTTAACAAGAAACGCGCCAGCTTGTACTCCCGACTCATAACTCCCGTCGCCCGACTTGCGGCCCGCAGGCCGCGCTGCGCTGCCCACGCCGGGATAGTGCAGCCGAAATTGTACCGCTCATTACCATGATTCCGTGTCATCCCAAACTTTGCCGACTGCTTGATCATCCATTATTATGGAATGTGACACCCCTACAATTAGCCGGGCCAGTACAGAGGCACCGTAAAATTCTGTGTCGCCCGGCCCTTACCGACCTTGACCGCAGCCTCGGCATCTCCCGCATGGCTTGATACATCCACTACATACATATCGGGGATAACGCCGCGTATGGAATACCGGCCCGTGCGGTTTGTCCTGGTAGCGTACATCAGCCGATTGGTCGTGCCGACCAAGTTCACGCCCGCGTTGCCAACCGGCCGCCCGGAGCGGTCAAAAATGCGGCCAGTAAGTGAACCCGATGCCTCCAAAAGGCGAACCACAACCCATGGCCCCGATGAGGACTTGATTACTACGGTCTTCCTCGCAACGATGTCAGAGCTCGACAGCGCGAACCGGGCGGACAGCCCTCGGCTTGCGCTGATGAAGTAAGTGCCCGGGCGCAGATGCGTCCCTAATACAAATGTCCCAAGGCTGTTCGTGTTGCCCTCAGTCTCCGGAGGCGGGACAAGCCGCGAGCTACTCGAACGCATCGCGCCAACGATTGAGCCCACCAACGGCGTAACCCCATCGGCTTTGGTCACCAAACCAAAGACAACTGTACCCCCGGATTTCCCCTTGACCACTGCAGGCGCCGCACCTAACCCGACTTTCGCACTTTGCGCCTGATTTCGGGAATTTTCCCGATTTTTTCGGCCCTGGTTGCAAACCAATGCGG
>JBMFVX010000281.1:0-1291 GCA_049965775.1 Phycisphaerae bacterium | reverse complement strand
ATACGCAACGCCGCTTCCTACGCCAGTCGGAAACGCCGGAGTAAAGGTGAAGAGTTTTTATAGCGCTGTCGTGTTAGCTGGTGATGATGGTTGTGCATTGAATAGCGCAGGATGATTGCATTAAGGGGGTGAGTTTGACGGCCAGGTTGAGGGCGTCTTCATAGCGGTCGAAAAGGGAAAAAAGCGTTGAGCCGCTGCCGCTAAGGTGTACGGGCGTGCCGGCTGCCTGCTGCAGGCGCTGTTGAAGTTGGCCAAGCCAGGGAGCCACGGCATAGGCGGCTGGGGCAAGGTCGTTGCGAATGTGCTGTGATATTTCCAGTGCGCGGGCATTGACGATGGCGGCAAATGGGACCAGGTTTTCGGCGGGCGGCGGCATGGCGTCAAACTGCTGATAGACCGCTTTGGTCGCCACACCTTGCGGCGGTAGGTAAAGGACGGCAAACAGCGGAGTGGTGCGCGGAAGCGGTGTTAGTAATTCGCCGCGACCACGACAAATGGCCGAGGTAGAGCTGATAAAAAATGGTACGTCGCTGCCAAGCTGAGCGGCCAAAGCTCGCAGATTGTCTGCCGGCAGGTACAGCCGCCAGACCTGATTGAGCGCTGCTAGGGTGGCGGCCGCATCGGAACTGCCGCCGCCTAAGCCGCCGCCGGTGGGGATGCGCTTATGCAGGTGGATGTGGCAATTGGGCGCGATGCCGGCTTGTTGAGCGAGCAGTGCGGCGGCGCGTCCGACGAGGTTGTTTTGCGGGTTGGTGTCAACATCGGCCGGGGCGTCCGTTAGCGAGATACGCATTGTCGGGCTTTCGGTAATTGTGAGCGAATCGGCCAGGGCCAGAGGCACAAACCACGATTCAATGTCGTGAAAGCCATCGGGCCGGCGCGGGAAAATGCTCAGGCCCAAGTTGAGCTTGGCGGGCGCTTCGAGGCGCCATCCATCGGAATGACGTACCGGCATGCGTTGCGGTAACCTTGAGGCGGGTGCAGAGTTCAACAAGACAATCTCCAGCAAAGCAATCTACGCAGCAGGCAGTTTGCGCGATGGCAGCGGCTTTGGTCAATGGTGCACGAAGCGGCGCAGAGTTTGCCCGCAGCGCGGTCTGCTCGCAGCGAGAAGAGATTAAACACGAAGCCCTCAGGACGCGACGCGATTAAGAGATTTTATAATTCTATTTTCCCCAGCCATTTCAAGTAGCACGGCATATCAGAATATTAAACTTAAGGGCGCGTAAACAAATAACCGCTACGGTTGACGTGGCGTGATCGTATAGTTCCAGTCGCCGTGGAAGTCATG
>JBMFVX010000280.1:0-1317 GCA_049965775.1 Phycisphaerae bacterium | reverse complement strand
GACGAAATGTTCGAGAAGCCGGGAGTTCCTCGACAATTTTACCAATGGGTTCACGAGCGGCTCAGCACGCCTGGCTCGGCGGCGTTGACGCAGCATTAGCGAGCGTTTTACGCCACTGGGCATACCGGTGTATCGGCACAGCGCGCGCGGCGCTGCTTTGCGCTGGGCCTTGGATGAGCAAGTCCAGCAGCAACAGCAGCAGCAGAATGCCGGCGGGCCTGTTACCGGTAAAATTCGATAATGAGATTCGGATTAATTTCAAACGGTATCTGCTCGGGCATGGGCAGGGTAACGCAGCGAGCTTCCATGGCGGCTGGGTTAAACTCCATCCATGTTGGAAGCTGGTGGCCGGCGAGGCCTTCCATGTTTTCGCGCAGAATCTTGTGGATTTTTTCTTTGAAGGTAATGGTCATGCCCGGCGCCACCTGAAAGCTTGGAATATCCACCTTTTTGCCGTTGACCTTTACCAGCCCGTGCGCCACAAGCTGCCGCGCCGCCCAGATGGACCGCACCACGCCGAGGCGGCGAACGACATTGTCCAACCGCGTTTCGAGCAGTTGCTGCAGGGTGACGGCGGTGTTGCCCTTGGCCTTTTTAGCTGCGGCCATGTAGCGGCGAAACTGCTTTTCGAGCACGCTGTAGTGAGCCTTAAGGCGCTGCTTTTCGCGCAGGCGAATACCGTATTCCGACAACCGGCCCTTGCGGAAGCCGTGCATGCCGGGGGCGGTAAACTCGGTGCCAAACTTGGTGTGCTTGGGAAGATCTACGATGGCGACGCCCAAACGACGGGACAGGCGAACCTTGGGACCCAGGTAACGGGACATGAAAAACTCCTCTCGCGGGTTAACGCGTGTGCCATCGGGACAGCCCGGTCCTGGCATTCAGGCCGGACCGATGCGCCACATCGGCATGCAGACAGGCGATATAAGCCTGCCTGCGGTTAGCACCGCTCTCAAAGCCGGCGTACCCAGCGGTAAACAACCCGCGGGCCTTCTCGGCGGATGTAAGAGCGGTAATGGTATCGAAAAGTCGGGGAAAACACAAG
Organism: Phycisphaerae bacterium; assembly: GCA_049965775.1. Taxonomy (GTDB): domain Bacteria; phylum Planctomycetota; class Phycisphaerae; order WQYP01; family WQYP01; genus JABEVB01. Next base: position 272 of record JBMFVX010000280.1, on the reverse strand, counting down.
TTTCGTGAGGAGCGGTCGAAAGCAAATTCGTGTATGCGGAGGTGCCGATATATCGCCGAACCTAGCGGCGGTTGTTGCGGCTTGGTTGTGTTGCAGCCTTGCGAGCACTCTGCCGACGAAGCTGGCTTTTTTTGTGGCGGGGCGCGATGGGCACTCATGTGCGGCTCGTGCGTACGGCGAGGCGGCGAAGGGCTGCTTAGGGCCTGTAAATAAATAACTGATACCATTTGTGGTTATTGTCCGATAATAAGGAGGATGGATCGCGCAACGCT
>JBMFVX010000279.1:0-1420 GCA_049965775.1 Phycisphaerae bacterium | reverse complement strand
GCGGCCTGCCACACGTGGGCGCATTCCGCGACGCGGCTTCACCTCGCCTGACGGAATTAAGCTTTCATTCATCGCGACCATAACACGGCCTCGGCATCTCGGTTACTTCAAAAATCATAACGCGCGGGGGCGGGGCGGGGAAGCTCCCGCCCGACCGACGGGCGGCTACTTTGCCTGCCCACCTCGGCCAGGCCGCCCGATTCCGATTGGCGGCTGCCCGTTCTTTTCCACTCCGCCGGCACCGTGTTGCTGCGATCGTGGTGGCCGCTTCATCGTCAGCACGATCCGCGTAAACATGTGGTTGTTGCCGTGGCCGGGGAGGAGCCTCACGGTGTAATTTCTGTGCCTTGGTATTTTCACTCGCGGGTGGATGTAGAACGGGTAGGCTATCTGCCAGCCCCGGCTGGCCCGCGCGACCATGATCGGCGCCCAGGCAGCGTAATGCCGCGGTGGCCTACTGCCCGGCCCTGTTATGACCCCGTATACGCAATCGGCGTACACCCCCCTCTTTGGGAAAATTCGCACCGTGCCGGCGTAGATGATCGATGACTTGACCCCACCTCGCGGCAGCGGCGGATAATTCAACTGCGATATCCCGATACTCGGAAGGGCGGCGCCGTTTATTTTTCGGGGAAGGTAGATTCCGTACAAGTTGGGCGACATGAGCTGCCAAACATTTGAAGCGGGAACGGTCGTTCGCCGGTACCACATGCTCTCACCGTCAAGCAGGACGACAAAAGCGATCACTATGATGAGCCAGAACCTCACTTTTTTAGAAAGACCTTGGCGCTCTTTGGATTGCTGTTCGGGCATGCCAACACCTCCACCACAAACATTTTCTCGGCGACCAGCCTCTTGCGAAGCACGAACCTCAGCGTCCGCGACGGGCCTTGGAACCCCACGCCGCCCACGCTCAGGCCAAGGCCCACCGCCAAATAAGCGTAGGTAACCGAGTACCATCTGAACTCCAAGGCGACGGACTTCACAAGCTTCCCGCCGGGCGCCCTGTGAGTCTCGCCCACGGTAAACCGGTGGGCGTATATTTGGGCTTCCATTAGCCCGCCGCCGACCACCGCAGCGCTAACGCCAATATTTGTCGAGTTGTCATGGAGCCCAAAATCATGCCAAAGGCCCGCCATGGTGGCGCGGCCAAAGTGCGGTGAGATCGCAATAGACCTCGCCCCTACTTTGGTCGCCCGGACATCGAACGTGACAATTGCCTCTTTGGTGCCCGGCCCAATGTTGACGGGCGTTCCGTCCGCCGCAACGCTGGAAATGGCGGCAGAGGTTCCCGTGACGGTCTCCTTGAAGGTTTTCAGTCCCCAAGCATCCACATTCCCCACCGGCGAGGAATCGACGAACTGATGCGTATTGGCCCCGTTGATGTATTGGGCCGGGTCCTGCTCCATCCATCGGCCGA
>JBMFVX010000278.1:0-1426 GCA_049965775.1 Phycisphaerae bacterium | reverse complement strand
TCCAGGTTCTTCTCGGTGGCCTTCAGGAGCTCTTCGCGCTTTGTCGCCCGACGGTGGGCCAAGAGGGGATTGCGGCAAACGATCAGCCGCTCTCCCGGAAAGTCGGGCGACGTGATCTCGGCCAGGTTTTTCTCGTCGAAGAGGGCGGTAATTGTCAAGCAATCTGTCGCATTTTTTTGGACTTTTCCTCTCTCAATTTCTGGTCTTTACTGACCACCCCTTTTTGAGGATTCAAAGTCACTTTTCCAATAGGCGTCCAGTCTCGAGTTTTCCCCGACCATCGTTCGGGATTTTTCTTCTGTGCTTCCTGGTAAATCCGGCCCCTTCGATTCAGAATCTCGCGATCTTCCCCACGATGTCTTTGTGCAGGCGTCACAAACTTGATGGCACTGTGGCGGTGCTCTTCGTTGTACCACCCTGTGAAGGATGATACCCATTTCCGGGCCTCTTCCAGTGTGTCGAAGGGCTTTTCCACCGGGTAATCCGGACGGTATTTCAGGGTTTTGAAGAGTGATTCCGAATAGGCGTTGTCGTTACTCACCGAAGGACGTCCGAACGAGGGGCGAATCCCCAACATCTGGAGCGTTCCGAGCATCGTGGCTCCCTTCATTGGCGCGCCGTTGTCCGAGTGCAGAACGACCTTCGGCGCGATCCCTCCTCGACTCTCCCGAAGAATGGTTTTCCGGATTGTCTCGGCCGCATGCTCAGAGGATTCTTCCGCATAGACCTCCCATCCCACGATCTTTCGGCTGTAGAGATCCAAAATCAGGTACAAATAGAAAAAATGGCCTTTGACGGTTGTGGAGAGATAGGTGATATCCCATGTCCAGACCTGATTCGGAGCGGTGGCTTCAAGAGGCGCAGGACGCTTGTGCGTCGGAGTCCTGGAACGGCCCCGATGGACAATCTGCCCTCTCTTTCGAAGGATCCGGTAGAAGGTCGACTCCGAAGCCAGATACTCTCCTTCATCGGCCAGAATCGGAACGATCTGGGCCGGAGACAGGGAGGCAAAGCGGGGCTCGTTCACCGTCGAAAGAATCATGGCCTCCTCTTCGCAAGTGAGCCCATTGGCAGGGGTTCGTTTCGTCTGGGCCTCCTTGCGGCCGTCCTCTCCTCCCGATCCCTTCTTTTCATGCCTCTGGATCGTCCGGGGAGAGAGATCGAGAACGTCACAGATCCTGGAAAGACGAGCCCCGTTCTTTCTGGCCTCCTCGATCAGTCGTGTCATTTCCTGACGGGACTCCCCATCGATCTTCCTCCCTCTTTTTCCTCCAAAAGAGCCTCCAGTTTTTTTTTAAGCATCAGGAGTGTGGCAGCTTCTGCCAAGGCTTTCTCCTTCCGAAGAAGCTCGCTTTCCAGCTGACGGATCGTTTTGGCCTGTTGAGAAACCTTTTCCCTCTGCGCCTTTTCCGGGGGAGAGCCCAAC
>JBMFVX010000277.1:0-1464 GCA_049965775.1 Phycisphaerae bacterium | reverse complement strand
CCGTTCCGCAATGCCACCCAGGCGCATGCTCCGCAGGCGGCGATCCTGTTTGACAAGTTCCACATCATGGCGCACCTGGGCCAGGCGCTCGATGCCGTGCGCAAGTCCGAATACGCCCGCCTCAGCGGCAAGGATCGTCGCTACATCAAGGGGCAGAAATACACCTTGCTGGCGCACCGCGAGAACCTCAGCCTCGACGGCAAGACGGCACTCAAGCAACTGCTGGCGGCCAACAAACGCCTCAACACCGCCTACCTGCTCAAGGAAAGCTTCGGCCAACTGTGGGACTACCAGCGCGAAGCCTGGGCCCGACGCTTCTTCGACCAGTGGCGCCAATCGCTGCGCTGGCAGCGGCTCAAGCCGTACGAGAAGTTCGCCGACATGATCGAACGTCACTGGGACGGCATCGCCGCCTACTGCCGACCCGAGAACAAGGTCTCGCTCGGCTTTGTCGAAGGACTCAACAACAAGATCCGCGTCATCCAGCGCCGCGCCTACGGCCTGCGCGACGAGGAGTATCTGCGCCTGAAAGTGCTCACCTGCATGCTTCCAGAACTGTGAACTCCGGCGAATCTACCCACACGAATTCACGAAGACCCTGTTTGGCTCTTCGTGGAAACGTGTGGGTGATTCCATGCGACTGATCGCGGCGCAGCCCAGGCAGGGCAAGGCTTTGCGGGTTTCAGCGTTGCCCTGAAATCTGGCACGCTTTGCCGATGGCTACTTCAGCGAAGCGTCCCCGGCGTCTGCTTGATGCCTATCGGTTCCCCGGCTTCCGCCCGCAGGCGACGGTCAAGGGGGTGTTCGGTGATCCCAAGGCACGGGTGGTCACGCTCGTTCGACGGGGAAAAAAACCGTCTGCGGGTGCTGTGGCCAGACGCAGTCGGGCTGGTACGACCGCAAGCTCCGGCAGATCCGCGACCTGTCCTGCGGCGACACGCGGGTCTGGCTGGCGTTGGAGGTGCGCCGGGTCGACTGCCGAACGTGCGGCAAGGTGAAGACCGAGCAGATCGACTGGCTGGCCGATAACCCGTTTTACACGAAGCGGTTTGCCTGGCACGTCGGACGCCGCTGCCGGCAATCGTCCGTGCGCGATGTCGCCAGGGAGTTCAAGCTCGACTGGCAGACGGTCAAGTCGCTGGACAAGCAGTACATGGCCGAGCAGATCAAGCGCGCCGGCATGCCCGGTCCGAAGGCGATCGGCATCGATGAAATCTCGATTCGCAAGGGGCACACCTACCGCATCGTGGTCAGCGATCTGATCCGCAAGCGGCCGATCTGGTTCGGCGGTGTGGATCGCTCCGAGGCGAGCATGGCGATGTTCTACGAAGCGCTGGGCACAAGGAAATCCGCCGGCATACGCCTGGCCGTCATGGACATGTGGAAGCCGTTCCGCAATGCCACCCAGGCGCATGCTCCGCAGGCGGCGATCCTGTTTGACAAGTTCCACATCATGGCGCACCT
>JBMFVX010000276.1:0-1466 GCA_049965775.1 Phycisphaerae bacterium | reverse complement strand
CATATTTGTCGGCTCCGGCGAGTCAGAAATTGCCCGCATCATCACCGAAAGCAACTGCGGCTACATCATTAACAACGGCGATGTCGCCGCACTGGCCACCCTCATCGCCCAGCTACCCACCCGCACCGACCTGGCCGCCGTGGGCCTCCGCGGCCGCACCGCCCTCGACACCCACTACAGCCGCCAACTCGGCTGCGAAGAATGGGAGGCGCTGCTCATCAAAGTCTCCCACCAAACATAGCAGCGCCCCATAAACCGGCCAGCCCGCTGGCCGCTCGCAAGCGCAGCGATCCCAAGCGACCCGTCGCGGCAGCGAAGCGGCCCGCGCCACAAGCGCAGCGCTCTAGCTCAACTGTTCAACTGCTCTACTTTCACCAGTTGAGGCAGGGATGCCGAAATCCCGATAGGGCAGGAGCCAACTATCGGGTTTGAGCCATGGATGCCGAAATCCCGATGTGGCAGGGAGCCAAAGATCGGGGCTCTCGCGGCATCGCCGCGGCTGCGTTCACCCCTGAGGCGCTAATAGTGGCCTCGGCGCGAGGTTGGTGTATAATCTACGTCAGATTGGTACGCGACAGAATCGCTTTACCCTAAGAGCCTGTTTGAAAAGGCTCTAAGACCGACCCATACAATCGCGGGCGGCCCGCGACCACTCGGGGCGCTCTGCAATAATGCGGCCGAACAACAGGAATCAAAGCCGTGAAAACCACCCCAAAAAAATCTGCGGCGGAAGTCAAAACGCAAATACATCGTATGGCGCGGCGTATCGTCAAACATTTCTCTCCGGAACAGATTATCCTTTTTGGTTCGCAGGCGACCGGCAGGTCCACGCCCGATAGCGATGTGGATTTACTCGTCGTGATGGAGGTCAAAGGCTCCAAACGTGATAAAGCCGTCCAGATCGGCGAAGCTCTTCACGATTTTCCTTTACCCAAAGATGTCATCGTCGTTCGACCCGCAGAATTTGCCTGGCGAAAAAAAATCAATGGTACATTAGAGCGACCAGCCGCATTGGAAGGCAAGGTCTTGTATGCCCGCTGACCCATCCTTAACAATTATCCTGCGCGAATGGATACACAAGGCCGAGGGCGACATCACCAACGCCTCACACACCCTTAAACTCGGACAACATTGCCCAACTGAAACTGTCGTGTTTCATGCCCAGCAATGCGTCGAGAAATATATCAAGGCCGCTCTAACCTTTCATCACATCGCCTGTCCAAAGGTGCACGACATTGAGCACCTTGTACGCCTGCTACCGGCAGGCCTGCTTGACTGGTTCTCCGTCAAAGAGCAGCGCACTCTCACTTCCTATGCCGTTACCGCACGTTACCCCGGCGATTTTGAACCCATATCACTGGCCGAAGCCCGTGCGGCGGTCAAACTTGCCAGGCGGGTGCGTGCTGAATTGCGTACGCTATTTCCCAAATCTGCCCTTTCCAAAGTGGCGCCACCTCAATAATACG
>JBMFVX010000275.1:0-1494 GCA_049965775.1 Phycisphaerae bacterium | reverse complement strand
CCGCATCCTCGTTCAGAATTCCGGCTTGAACATAGTATAATTGCCGGAAACCACACCGGTGTCGTCCAATTCGAGAATGCTTGCAGTTGCGAGTCGGTGCTACTTTCCGGCCGCTGCCTGCTGCTCGGCGTAAAGCTTACTTATTTCGTCCATGTTTACCTTCATCCACTTCCACGGGTCGGCTCCGGGCCTGCCGCGCTTAAGAAAATCGTGGAAAAATTTCTTTTTGTACGGCCCCTTAAGCTTGGATGTACCCCGCAACAAGGCGGCAACCGCCCTATGCCACGCTTTGCCTTGCATGATCACTTCCGATGAGTTCGGGTTCGGGGGGACGATCCACTCTTTGTACTGGATGCTCGTAGGTTTGACCTTCCCGGTGGCGATGTCGAGTTGGTAAAGCCGCGACTTCCCGCTGCCGTTATAAACGAGTCGGCCGTGCGACCGCCATTCCAGCTTCTGCCAGAGATTAGAATCAGTTTTATGCACCAGAACCGCCTTGTGGTTCCGTACCCGGTACACCTCGAGCCATGATTGGATGCTGCCCAAATTTCCCTTGTGCCGCGCCACCGCGATAAATCCGCCATCGAATGGGAAAAAAGCTTTGGCACGCTGCACCGGGTATTTTTCCAATACATTCTTCGTTTGCAGGTCAGCCTTTTCCAGCAGCGCCGGCCCTTTGTTTCCGATATTCGGATATATCCCCCACCACGTGATCGGCCAGCCGAAGCGAACCAACACGCACTGGCTTTTGGGTGTGTTCAGCGGAATCGCTGCGCCGCGAGCAAGGAGTGTGAAATGCCCGTCTGAATGCACTTGCAGCAAGAGCGTTGCCTTAACGCCGGCAATGAGCAGACGGTCTTTACTGAGCCACTTGAGCCGGTACAGTCTTCCGGCACCAAGCTTGGGCTGCGGCAGCCAATGCCTTCCTCCATCCTCGGTAAGTATCAAGTGCTTGCCCAGAGTAAAGGCGCCGACATGGCCGCTGGCAAATGCGGCTACGCCATTTTGAGTGTAAGGGATGAGCATCCGTGCGGGCCGAACCGAGCAAAGCCAGCCTGTGTTCCACTTGGGCCAGGTGAGTGCGCGAAAGAACAGATGCCGCCGACTTCCACCCGCGCAACTGAAAAGCCAGAGCCTCGCCGAATGGATCGGCGGGAGATATTCTGTCCAAAGATGCGATCCGGGTGGCCGCTCGATGTACCCTCGGCCCGCCATTACGACGGTTGTTCCGTCGAGCAGGTGCGTGAGTTCGAACTTAATAAAACCCATGTGGTGCAGCCGGACGGTCTTGTAATACCCTTTTTCCCGCGCCCATTTGCCGACAGCTTTCGGCACGGCATACGGTGCGGCAACGGCGGTAAGCACCGTGCCGAGCAGGACGGCGGACGAAATCGTGTAGAGCCATTTATTCATTTTTCCGCATCCTCGTTCAGAATTCCGGCTTGAACATAGTATAATTGCCGGAAACCACACCGGTGTCGTCCAATTCGAGAA
>JBMFVX010000274.1:0-1531 GCA_049965775.1 Phycisphaerae bacterium | reverse complement strand
TGAATGTGAGCTGAATCTTTGTCAAGGTCTGACAAAGGCATATGCTTTGATTTTTGGAAATTACTGCACCAAAGCAATGCAATCTCGGGTTGAGGCACACCCAGATTTTGAAAAAGAAATTGAAAATGATCCAATTAAATTATTAGAAGTTATAAAAGTGTTGATGCATGATCCCATCTGTGCTCAGTACCCACTGATCTCAATGGCAAATGCATTGTCTCAGCTGGTTAACTTAAAGCAAGGACATGATGAAGGGTTGCTTGAATACATCAAGTGCTTCAAGCATGCAAGAGATGTTGCAGTGAGTCACATGGGAACTGATTTACTGGATCAATTTGCTGAGTATCAAGAGGAGTTCAAAGGCCTCACTACAGATTCAGATAAAAAGAAATTCAAGGATGAATTTTTTGAAGCCTGGATGGCTTATTTGGTGATCCGGGGAAGTGACCAAAGTAAATATTGGTCCCCGACTGCCAATTTTGTCAAGCAGTACTACCTGGGGAATGATCAATACCCCCGCACAATTGAAATGGCAACTGATGTCCTGTCCCAGCATCGGTTTGACTCGAAATTTTATGAGAATCAGAAGAAGCACCATGTATACAAACAAAATGAAAAAGCTGTTGAGGATGGTGTTGGTGCTACAAGCTTTGCACAGAAGAATAAAAAAGGATCTTGTTTGTTTTATTTGTGGTAAACCAGGTCACAGGAGCCCCCAGTGCCCTGATAAAGACAATATTCCAAGAAATCAATGGGCCATCAAAAAAGCGATGGCAGGGATGCAATCAAAAGGCAAAGAAGATGCCGATGATGATATGTCACAGATTTCTCGTGATGATTCCATTAAGACTTCAACATCCAACAGGAGTGTCCACCATAAGAAAACTGTTAAAGGATGGAGTGGACTGACTGTGACTACCGCAGTGCAGGAGTGTGGCAGTATGCACAAACAGATTGATCAAAAGAAGTGCAAAGCATGCATAAAAGATCTAAGTGATGTGATTTTACTTGACTCTGGATCAAGTATTGGAGCAACTTTCATGAATCCAGACTTGGTTACTGGTATCAAGGTTGCTAAGCATCCACTAATTCTTACTACGAATGCAGGATCCAAAGTTCTTGGTCTTCGAAGGTCATGTGAATGGTTTTGGAAAGGTTTATTATGATCCAACAAGCATGGCAAACATTTTTGGACTTGCTCAATTGGCTGACAAGTACCGTCTTACATTTGACTCAGATGTCGAAAATGCATTTGTTGTTCATGTGGATGACAGAGTTGAAGGTTGTTAAATTTGCTCGCACACCAGAAGGGTTGTATGCCTACAAACCCAGTGACCGCTACCTTGCAGAAGTAGCAGAATCAAAATGTATGAACCCACCAGACAGTACTGATGCTGTGACTGCCTATCCTGGCAGAAGTTTTCTTATCTCCAGTGTGGAGGAAAACCGCAAAGGCTACACGCAGCGCCAGTTTGATGATGCTAAGCGTGCACGCCGATTTTACCATATTATAGGCTGCCCAACTATTGAG
>JBMFVX010000273.1:0-1582 GCA_049965775.1 Phycisphaerae bacterium | reverse complement strand
AACGCACCCGTCCGAACCCGACAGTACCTTAGGCGTCGGTACTGATTGTCCAATTCCGGCTGAACCAAGACACATTGTTCAAGGGCCTGTTTTTAAGCCGGGCGGTACCGGCCTTTTTGGGCTTATAGCGCCCGGGCAGGCACCCTATGGTTATGGCCAAGGTCCTACCGCCGCATCGCTGCCTGACCCAGCAAACATATTCTATTGCACTGATAGTTTTGGCGGCTGTGATGATTTTGCCAATCCTCTTTTGGCAACAGCCGGGCCTTTTCAGGGCACCGGCTCGCCGCCAAACTGGGTACGCTCTCAATATCAGGACAACTGGACGGGCCAATTGCTCATACCCCCGCACAGCGGCGGAACCTATAACTACCTGTACCTTGATTGGCATGTGGAAAATAAGCGCTACTCAGACACCGTTGGTATCGGCAATCTCTTGAACCCCAGAGGTGCATGGACCGTTGCCCCCGACGATTAAAACGCCTCGTCCCTGGCGCTGTACGCGGCGCTGCCAGCCGCCCGCCCAGGCAAACACGGTTGCCAGCGTGGGCCATTGCCCTGAAAATACCCTCATGATGACCCAGAACTTCCCCGCATTGCCCACCGGCCCTTCTTCGCTCGTTAATACGCAAGCGGCTTTTGACAGTTTATGCGCTGAACTCAGGGCGGCTGGCTCCTTCGGATTCGACACCGAGTTTATCGGCGAAACCTCGTTTCATCCCATTTTGTGCCTTGTACAGGTTACCACCGCCACGCACGTGGCTCTGATTGATCCATTTGCGATCACCAACATGCAGCCCCTGTGGGATTTAATAGCGGATGCCGGCATCGGAAAAATTTGCCATGCCGGAGCGCAGGATGTCGCCATCGCCGCCCAGCAGGGCGGCAAAAATCCCCTGAACATCATGGATACCCAGGTGTTGGCAGGTATGATCGGCCTGGGCTATCCGCTCTCTTACGCCAAGCTCGTGGAACTGTATGCCGACGTCAAGCTCGACAAAGCCCATACCTACAGCGCCTGGGATCGCCGCCCGCTCAAGGCCGAGCAGTTTGACTATGCCGTAGACGATGTGCGCTATCTGCTGCTTATTTATCAGAAGTTAAGCGAGCAACTGGCCAAACTCAACCGCACCGCATGGGGGCAGGCTGCATGTGAAGAGCTTTGCCACGACCTGCTTAAACCACCTGACCCGCGCGAGGTGTACAAAAAAATAAAATTTCCCAAGTCGTTTAAGCCGCTGAACATCGCCATTTTGCGGGAACTCGCCGCCTGGCGCGAGCAGGCGGCCTTTGAACACAACATGCCGCCGCGAACCTTTATGGCCGATGAAGTGTTGCGTGACATCGCCCGCAACCCCCCGGCAAAGCTGGCGACGCTGGGCCGTATCGAAAGCTTTCCGGCGACGGAGTTGAATACCTACGGCCCGTTTATTCTGGAACTGGTGCGAACCCTGCGCGAAACACCCGAAAGCGAATTGCCCGCCCCACCGCCCAACAACGAACAGTCACCGCGGCACCGCCTGCTGATAGACACTCTTTGGGCCGGCGCCCAAATGCTTTGCCTCGGTCAAAGCATCTCAAC
>JBMFVX010000272.1:0-1603 GCA_049965775.1 Phycisphaerae bacterium | reverse complement strand
GCCTCCCGCCGGAATGTCACCGGCGCTCCGACCGCACAAACTGGCTCATCGCCTTGCCGAAATCCGTCCACGTGGCCTTGTGGCCGTAAGTGCTGCCCGAGGGGTACCACACGACCGAGCCTTGGGATACCCGCAGGGTGCCGAGGCGGTTTCCGTCGATGGCGACATTAAATTCCACGTCCGCCTTGCCGAGATCACGCGTGGGTATTGAGAAATTGACTTGGTGCTTCATCTTATAAATCCCGTCATGAATATACGAACACGCCCAATGCCGGAACGTCCGGCGTCAGGGTTGATCTTTCTTCGTTGGCCGGCCGAGGGCGTTGACGTAATACGATAGCCTTTCCGCCTCGTCCTCCGTCAGATCTGCAGGGAGTGAAAGGGTTGCAATCAGCCCATCTCGCAAGGGAAATGGATAGGTGATCATTCGGGCCGAGGATGCAGGCGTGGCCGCTGTCAGGTTCAAGATCGCCGTGGGCGCAGCTGCCAGCCCGGGCGGGTCGTTACCGTCCGGTCCACCATCCTCGCTGTCCTCATCACCGCGCCGCATCGGCTCAAGCTGCGCTGGAACCGCCAAAACACACCGAAGATGGGTGTCGCAAAGTCACATAAGATTTTTGGAAAAATTTCCTTGACTTCAGCGGGAATAGAAATTAGACTTTGGGTTAGTCACTTAGCGTTGGGGTAAAGAGCCAAGTTTTGGTCAGTATCCCGAGGCCGTTGTACGGCGCCGACCGGCAATTTGCGTATCGGGCGCTTGTGAGGTTTGGTAATGTTGTATCCGCCGCATGTTGCGGCAAACCGTAGCCCATTCGGTTAATGGGCAATTCAACCATAGCTCCAAAGATGGAGCGAGAGGAGTCCTCTATGGCCATCAAGCGTTCATCACCCCTTCTGGCTGGGGCAGTTTCGGCCGCGGCATTGGGCATGCTGGCGGCGGGCAACGCCCACGCCAACCTGATTCTTAATGGCAATTTTTCAGCCAATGCATCCAGCTACACCAAATCTCCGGGGTATTCCCAAACACCGAATCCAACCGCCCCGACCGACTGGACCGTCAGCTCTATCGGCGCGGGTGTAAACGGCCCGGACACGGGAGCGGGCAAACCTTTTTCGCCGGGTAGTTTAGCCGGGGTGAACGATTTCGCGTTCATCCAGGGTGGTGGTGTCAACATTTTGCAGACGGTCGCCACCACCGCCAACGAAGCGTACACATTATCTTTTGCCGCTGGCCAGCGTGACACCGATACGACCGCCGTGTTGGAGGTGATCCTGCTTAATGAGGCTAACGGCGGCAAGCAGTTTACAAGTTTCACCCCGGCCGTGGTTGACACAGGGTTCACCAATTTCTCGTACAATTTTACTGCACCGTCCAATATCACCGCAGTGGAGTTTCTCAACAACAGCCCCGCCGGCGTCGATGATACTGTCGATGTTTCCAATGTGTCGCTTGCGCCCGTGCCTGAGCCGGCTACGCTGGGACTTTTGGGCGTCGGAGCCATGGGCCTGCTGTTGTTGAAGCGGCTGAAGCGGCCCAGCTAATTGTGAAGGGACTAGATTTCATCATAATAGGTGATTGCGCGGTTGTCCAACGGCTGGATGA
>JBMFVX010000271.1:0-1618 GCA_049965775.1 Phycisphaerae bacterium | reverse complement strand
GTGGAAATTTATTCGCTTTTTTTCCGGGGGGAGGTACACTTTGTCTATGGTTAGGCCCACTGTGGGCCTGAAGGGCCAAAAGGCCGTGAACGGTTACGATATTTTTTTACCGCGGGGGGGCGGGGCCACGGAAAACTCGGGCCGGGCCAGGGTGGTGGTGCTTTGTCCAGTGGAGACTCTGGACACGCTTGGACGCAGGCATCCGCACGATTACCTGAATTGATTCGCATATAGCCCCATAGGGAAATTTGTGTCCGCATTTGTCTACGGGGGAAAACGTGCTTCTTGTTGCGAATACCAACGCGTTCGTTGACGCACTGGCGGTGTGTTCGCGGCCCCACGCGGGCGGTTGCGGCGACTTGGGGGGAGTGGTTTTCCGCAGATATTTCCGCTGGCGACGGCGGCGAAATTCACAAAAGCCCGGAAAAATCGAATAATGTCGCTGTCGCCAGTGTCGCAAGCGTCGCCGATCGGTAGCAGCGCCCGCAGAGCCTGCCCTATGTGTGAGCTGACGCCAGCCCATTTGGCGAACTCGCGGCGAGGCGGTTAAAGGCAATTGCCAAGCAGTAAGCTTGCAGGGCGGAGGTCGATCCCGCCATCAACTTGGCGAGCGGGATAAAGCGAGCCCGGGGGACACCAGTCCGCCCGGTCGCCGCCCCTTTGATCAGGGCGAAGCCGAAGGGCGACTCGCGTCCGGCAGGGCTAAACGGCGGTTTTTTCGGTGCGTCGCTTCATGAAACGCAGCGCACGGCCGTATGCCTGCCCCTCAAGAGCGCTGAGCGTATGGTGCTCGATGTCAAGGTCGCTGCCGAGCTTACTGGTCCAATGTCCGTTGGGCAGTTGCCGCGCGATGTGCTGCGGGACATTTTCGCCATCCACGTAGATGGCCGCCTTTTCAAATCCTTCCTCGATTGAGGGTGAGTCACATTCTTCAAATCTCTGCCCCGCCAATGCCGCCATCCATGCCTCCACCGTATTTTCTCGCGGGACCTTGGATGGCCAATAGCCGCCGTAGGGGCTGTCGTAACCTCCACCGCCATGCCCTTCTGGCCATGGAGACCACCAGCGGTCCTGATCTCCCGTGGCCCAGGCAATACAATTGTAATAGCCATCCGGTGGGCTGGTGGGCTTGTAGCCAGTAGCGTCCGGCCCGTCGTTTGCTGTGGGTGTTTTTTTGTGTGCGTGGGTTCAAGCGCTTATTTTGTGCGATGAAAGTTGGGCGGTGGGTTATTTTCGCGCATGCAGCGGCGGCACCCGGTGCGAAGAGTGAAAAACTCCCCGGGCTTTTCAGACCGATTTTTTTGCGGCCCGGCGTTGGGCGTACCGCTTCCGCGCCAGTTCCCTCTCTCGGGCCAATCGCGCCAATTGCGGGGCCAAATCCTCATACTGGGCCTCCCCGGATATAATCAGCCGCATGGCGGTGAACGCATACGTGCTGGGTTCCTGCTGCGTATAGAGGCTCATCAGCAGCGTGCCGATCATCGCCACATAAAACCAGGTCTCCACGCCTCGCGGGCTATGGCTGATCATGTGCTCAAAGTTGGCGTACATCTTGAGCCAGCGGAAGAACAATTCAATGGTCCACCGATGCAGGTAGGTCAGCCCGATGATATGGGCG
>JBMFVX010000270.1:0-1668 GCA_049965775.1 Phycisphaerae bacterium | reverse complement strand
GACGCCAAGCATTCATCGCTACCTTTAATCCTCATCCCATTCATCACCAGACCTCAAATACATTTGCTCGTCCTAAAAGTCTTCGCGCCTTGGGGCCTTGGTGTTTACCCCGCGGCTGCAACTTTCATAGCAGCGCACCGGCCCCTCACATCATGCGGAATCGCGGCTTGGCGCAGCACCCCTGCTACAAACCCAACCCTTCAGCAATTTGCCGGCGGGTATCTATTGCGGCCTGCTCTACGGCGTGGCGCCAATCGCCATCGGCAAGCGATTTATACTTTGCCTCTTTATGGGCAAATATAATTGAGCGGCTTGCGGCAATCAGTGCGCCAAATCCGCTGGCATCCAGAGCATGTCGGCAGTCGGCAATGCTGCCGCCTTGAGCGCCGACGCCTGGTATTAAAAATACGCTCTGCGGAAGCGCCGCACGGAGTTCCTTAATTGCCTCGCCGGTTGTGGCGCCAACCACCGCCCCGATGTTGCTGTAGCCGCTTGCGCCTACGTTGCCCGCCCCCCATTGCCGCACCAAGTCCGCAATATGCAGGTACAGCGGCCGACCATCGCCGGCTGAAATCTGCTGAACCTCGCCGGCACTGGGATTGCTGGTTCGCACCAACACAAAAAGTCCCTTGCCTTGTGCGTCGGCCACATTGCGAAAAGGGGCGATGCCATCAACGCCGAAATATGGATTTACCGTAATGGCATCCGGGCCAACCGCTCCGCCGCCATCGGCAAATTGCGGATCTGCCAGAACCGCCTGCGCATATTGGGCGGCGGTATGGCCAATATCCGCCCGTTTGACATCGCCAATGACCAGCAGCCCCATGCTGGAAGCTTCCTGAATGAGCGATGAGTAAACCTCCCACCCTTCCTGCTGATAGCGCTCAAAATAAGCACTGTTGATCTTCACGCCCGCAACATGGGGCGCTGCCGCCTTCAGAACCCCAAGCGAAAACTGCAGCAGCGCATCTACCTGCTGGGCGCAACTCGGACTATCGCCATCCGATCGCCGCAGCAAAGGTGGCAGATTTTCGTAAACCGGGTCAAGGCCAACAATAAGTGGCGTTGCTTTATTGCGCACCGCCGCCTGCATGCGGTCGGCAAAATGATGTGTCTTCAACTATGCACCTGCTCAAGGATAGGTTTTTCGCGGGCAAGTCCCGCACTCTGCCGGCGCTGCTGCGCAGCAGCTAAGCCTCCCACCAGAGTTGGGCAGATTGTAGGGACCATACGGCACACTCGGCAAGCAGCCTCATCGCAATCCCATCCATTTCTTAGGACAGTATCCCGGGATGAATGTAGCGCAATGCCGATGAATATAGTTGTTTCATAACACTTTAGCCCAATATTATGGGATGAAAATACCCCTCCCCGATAAAATCCGAAAGATTTCCTCTTGACAATCAATGCAATGTATACCTCACGCGGCTAATATTTGCACCTTGTCGAACATCTGAAAGTTAAGGGTGAGTGTTCGAGACAGTGCGGCCCGATGCCGTGTGTTGATTGCGTTGAGGCTCTCGAGTATCGCAGCTTGGAATTCCCGATGGGTAGAGTAGTAGCGGCCATTGAGGCAGTCCTTTTTGATGAACTTCCAGAGGCGTTCGATCAGGTTGAGATTAGGCGAATAAGGCGGGAGAAACATCAGGGAAATCCCGCTTTGGGCGG
>JBMFVX010000269.1:0-1688 GCA_049965775.1 Phycisphaerae bacterium | reverse complement strand
GGCTCGCCATGAGGAACTCGATTCAGGAAAGATCGATGAGATCATCAACGCCCTCGCCATCTATTCGTCCCGTTTCGAGGAGGCCGAAAAGTGCATCGGGTACCTGGAAAACAATCGCTCCCGCATGCGCTATCCGGAATTCCGTGCTCAAGGGCTTTGCACCTCAAGCGGGGTGGTGGAGGCTGGCTGCAAGGTGGCGATCGTGTGCTGATTCAGCGAAATTGGCACTTTTCCGATTTGCACCGGTCAGGCAGAAGACTGGTTTTGCTCCCGAATATCCAATCGTTTTTTTCGACGGATTTTTCGGGCGGTTTCGAGGGCTGTTTTCCGGTCCTCAAGCCTCTTTGTGACGTGTTCCGAGCCCTTCAGATAGTCTGACGGCGTCAGGTAGTTCAAGGAGGCATGCAGACGCTCGTGATTATACGCCTGAACATAGCTTCTGATTATCTCCCGGGCTTCTTCGAGATCTCCCAGAGGGGAGACCCGAATGCATTCGGACTTCAAACTCTTGTGGAACCGCTCGATCTTGCCGTTGCTTTGGGGATGTCCCACCCGGATCCGTGAATGGACCACCTCCTGATCCCGAAGATACGAGCGAAACTCTGTCGAGATGTATTGGGGTCCGTTGTCGGAGATGAGCCGGGGTCTGACAACTCCCTCTGGAAGCGTTTCCAGGGCCCTCTGGATCACGAGTTCCACATCGTCTGTGGTCATGTTGGCCCGAAGGTCCCAGTGCACAATAAATCGGGAGTATCCGTCCAGCACGCTCGTGAAGAAATAGTGCGTTCCCCGAAGATTGACATAGGCAAAGTCCGTGTGCCACTGCTCATGGGCCCGGGTGGGTTGATGAAAGCCTGTCCGATGGGCTTTCTGCCCGTCGGGAAGCGTCCACTTGCTTGAAAGACCGGCTTCCTGCAAGACTCTAAAGACGCTGGAAGGAGAGACGGCCACCACGTTCCGGTCCAACATCATGAAGGACAGGCGCTTGGCCCCGAGAGAGGGGTGTTTCCTCTTGAAGGCTAGGATCGCTTCCCGCTCCTCCGGAAGGATCCAGTGTCCCTTGGGAAGAACCCCTTCCGGACGCTCTCCCTTCCCTTGGGTCAGAACCCATCGATGATAGGTCCGGGACGGGAGCCCCAGCACCTCCAGGGACTTCTTGACAGGGAATCCGGCTTTCTTCTTGAGAAACATCACGGTCCTCACGATCTCCCCCGTCGTTTCCGGCGGGACGTGGACTCCTGTGAGAGAGCCCCAGGCCTTTTTTTTAACGTCAGGTTCTCCGTGGAAAGTTCACTGACAACGGATTCAAGCTTTCGGATCCGGTCCTCTTTTTCCAGAATCTCCCGGTGCAGGACTTTCCTCTGCCGATGGGACTCCCCGGAAAAGGTTTGCTCAAGTCCTTCCAATGCCTGTTTGGCCCACTGAAGGATCAATCCCGGAGAAGTTCCGGTTTCTTCGGCCAGATCGGCCAACCCCACATGATCTTTCAGATACCGACGAACAATCCTGGCCTTCTCTTCCACCGTCCATCGTTTCTTTGTCTCTGTTTCTGCAGCCTTTTCGGTCTCCATGAACACTTTCCTTCCTGATAAGGTTTCAGATCGATAAATTCTACCAGAGAAAGTGCCATTTCATCTGAACCTAGACAGCCACCGAAGACGAGCTGTATGGGGCCATGGATGCCCTTC
>JBMFVX010000268.1:0-1700 GCA_049965775.1 Phycisphaerae bacterium | reverse complement strand
GCTCATGAGAAACAAAACAGGTTGAGGGTCGTTTTCATGCGGATGCCGTGTTTGGCATGACGGCGAAGCCGAGAGCAGCGGCGCGGCGTTTGAGGGCGGCGATGCTGCGTTGGCGCTGCTGCTCCTCGTAGTGCTGCTGGCCCTGATCGACGTAGGCTTCACCTCGGGTCAGCATGAAGTACACCATGCGCGCCAGCTTGTGGGCGGTGGCGGTGTTGGCGCGTGGCTTGTCCATTCGCCCTGACAGCCGTCTGTAAAACGCCCCGAGCGCGGAGTCGCTGTGCGACAGGCTCATCGCCGCCATCTTCAGCGCCTGTCGCACCCGGTTACCCGAGCGCTTGGTCTTGCTCGACAGCACCTTGCCACCACTGATCTTCGTGCCCGGGCACAAACCCAGCCACGAGCAGAAGTGCTTGACGTTGGCGAATCGGCTCAAGTCCGGGCCGACCTCCGAGAGAATCTTCATCACCGCAGCCAGCCCCAGGCCGTTGATGCGCGTGAGATCGACACCGGCCCAGTTGGCCAGAATCTGGCGCGTATCGAACTCAGCGCGCGTCTTGCTGCCCGCGCGCGGCGTCTTGCCCAGATCGACCTTGGATGCCCCAAGCTCGCTCAGCAGCCCCTGCAGCTTGGCATCACATTCGCCCAGGTGGCGGGCAATGTCGTCGTACATCGCCAGCGCCTGGCGCAGCACGAACAGGTGCTCGTCGCGCCAGTTGCCCGTCAGCGCCTTGGCAATGTCTTGCTCGCTGGCCTTGACGCGGCTGTGGCGATGCCGGGCCAGCACCTTCGGGTCGTACTCACCGGCCACGATGGCACGGATGATGGCCTGGCCCGTCAGACCCATCACGTCGCTGAGCACCTCGGTGAGCTGGATGTTCATTTGCACCAGCGCCTTCTGCATGCGCTGCACCCAGCTCGCCTGCTCGGCCAAAAGCACATCGCGCTGACGCGCCACGGCACGCACCACGCAGACCTCATCGGTCGGGCGGAAGGCCGCGCGCAGGTAGCCCTGGCTCATCAGGCGCTGCAGCCACTGGCAGTCCTGCACGTCGCTCTTGCGCCCGGGCACGTACTTCATCTGCCGGGCATCGACCAGAAAAACCTTCAGGCCGTGCTGCTCGAGTACCTCGAACACCGGAATCCAGTACACGCCCGTGGACTCCAGCGCCACCGTATCGACCCCGCACGACAACAGCCAGTTGGCCATCGCGTTGAGGTCATCGGTCATTGCCCCGAACTCCCGCACCGGGTCATCACAGGTGTGCTTGGGCACCGCCACCCAGTGGCTGGAGCCACCCACGTCGATACCCGCCGCATTGGGAAACACCAAATCATCATCTCGCTTGCGCATTGCCATCGTCTGCTCCAAGATAGTCAACGAACGGCAGCGCCATGGGAGTCGTCGAATTCGACTCGATCTCATGAACGGGATGCACATCACTGTGCTCACCACTGTCGCCGACGATTCCCGGACCAGGCTCTCAGGCGGGCTCGCACCACAGCGGCTATCACCGCTACGGGCTCGCACCAATGCTATTTCGGTCATCTCGGCGCTGCCGTTCACCTTGTAGCGCAAGATCGTTTCTCCGCGAACGCCGGGCGCCGACAGGGGCCTGGGATGCTCATGAGAAACAAAACAGGTTGAGGGTCGTTTTCATGCGGATGCCGTGTTTGGCATGACGGCGAAGCCGAGAGCA
>JBMFVX010000267.1:0-1702 GCA_049965775.1 Phycisphaerae bacterium | reverse complement strand
TGGTCGGAGGCCAATGTGGCAACCGAGACCGCTGACTGCGAACTGATCATCGCTACGCAGAAAGACCACAAGCAGCGAGCCGCTCTGCGCGACGCGCCGCCGCCGCGAGGCCGAAAGCCGAAGAACATGACGGCACGCGAGCGCATGGACCGCAAGCTGCGCACCAAGCACGGGCGTGCGCGCTATCGTCGTCGCGGTGCCTCCGTCGAGCCGGTGTTCGGGCAGATGAAGGACCGCCAGGGTGCCCGCCGCTTCAGTATGCGCGGGCTGGAACGCTGCCGCGGCGAGTGGAACTTGCAAGCTGCCGTGCACAACATGAGGAAGCTACACCGGGAGTCCGTCCGGCGCACCGAAAGGGCCAAGGAACAGGCGGTAGAAAGGGCGAAAAGGGCCGCCTGAGGCGGACTCTTGCCTCTCTGCGCACGCCTGCGGCGCCCCTTCCATCCCTTCAACACACATCACGTCAATTCCACAACAGGCACCAGGGTGCCTGTTGCAGAATTCGGTGCCGCAACAAGTTTTGTATCGTGCCTGCGGCAGTTTGCGGTTGACTGCGATGGATCGGCACGTTTCGATCGGTCCGACCCAACGATACGGACCGACCGATGGCCCACCACTTCCGCGCACCCGAACGACGCCAGACGGCGCTGCTGCCAGCCGACATGATGGAATGGCTGCCGGAGGACGACATCGTCCACCTGATCGTGGAGGCGGTGGCGATGATGGACCTCTCCGGATTCGAAGGCAGCTACAAGCTCGGCCGCGCGGGCCAGGCGCCGTTCGCGCCGCAGGTGCTGCTGGCGCTACTGATCTACGCCTACTCGCAAGGGGTTCGTTCGAGCCGGGCGATCGAGCGGCTGTGCGGTCGCGATGCGGGGTATCGGTTCATCGTCGGCGACGACATCCCCGACCACACGGTGATCGCACGGTTCCGCCAGCGCCATGGCCCGGAGATGAAGGCGGTGTTCCTCGCCGTGCTGCGGCTGTGCCGGGAAGCGGGGCTGGTGCGGCTGGGGCTAGTGGCGCTGGACGGCACCAAAGTGCAAGGCAACGCCTCGCTGGAAGCCAACCGTACGGCCGCGAGCATCGAGGCGGAGATCGAGAAGATACTGGCGGAGGCGCAAGCGACCGACACGAAGGAGGACAGCCAAGCCGCCGCGCGACAGGGCGCTGCCTTGCCAAAGTCGCTGGCGCGGCGGGAGGAGCGTCTGGCGCGGCTGCGCAAATGCAAGGAGAAGCTGGACCACCGGGCGGCAGCGGCGGCCGCGCGTCAGCAGGCGAAGATCGATGCCCGGGAAGCCGAGGAGCAGGCGACCGGCAAGCGCAAGCGTGGCCGCAAGCCGAAGCCTGCCGATCCTGGCATCGATCTCGACGCCAACGCCAATGCCACGGACCCCGACAGCGGCATCATGAAGACGCGCCGCGGTTGGCTGCAGGGATACAATGGCCAGATCGTGGTCACCGCCGGTCAGATCATCATCGCCAACGATGTCACCACGGACGCCAACGACGTCCAGCAACTCAGCCCGATGCTGGCGCAGGCGCAGGCCAATGTCGTCGCGGTGGTCGACGAGAACGAGAAGGACGAGGTCACGCTCGGAGCCGCGGTGGCCGATGCTGGCTATTGGTCGGAGGCCAATGTGGCAACCGAGACCGCTGACTGCGAACTGATCATCGCTACGCAGAAAGACCACAAGCAGCG
>JBMFVX010000266.1:0-1703 GCA_049965775.1 Phycisphaerae bacterium | reverse complement strand
CGGAGAGCGACGGTATTTGGAAGGTTATACCGTGCAAGCGGATTTTGGTCACGGGTTCTGCGGTGGAGAGGGTGACGTGCGTATTCCACATGAAATCGGCCACTGATTCCACGACAAACCGGCCACCTGTTCCACCGCAAACCGGCCACCCATTCCACGGGAATCCGGCCACCTGAGGAAGGAGAAGCGACGTGCGGGGTAACCCCGGCGGTCTAAGGAATCGTTAATAAATTACATGCACTTTCTTTTTCGGTGAGATGACGTAATTCCACTCTCCATGGAAATCATCGCGATCAAGCTGAATGGCAGCGAATTCAGCGTCAGTGACCTTGATTCCCTTCGGGTAGGGTGTGGGGTCAATGGCGGCACGTACTTTCAACCCTTTACTCGTGGTGGTGGCAGCGATCAAATTGACAATGACCTCGTGACTCACCAAAGGCCGCCCCCGCCAATTCATGCTGATATAGGAAAACAAGCGGTGCTCAATCTTGTTCCATTTGCTCGTGCCCGGCGGGAAGTGACATACCCGGATCGGTAGATTCAAATCGTCCGCAAGTCCTTGTAACTCCAGCTTCCAGAGACGCACCCGAGATCCGTTGCTACCGCCCCCGTCGGCCATGATCATCAGCTCCTTGGCGGCGGGATAAAGGGGCTGACCCATGCCCAACCACCAGCGCCGGATAGTCGCTACCGCAAAACTTGCCGTATCATGATCAGTGCCTACGCTTACCCAGCCCGCGTTTTGGGCAAGATCGTAAACCCCGTAAGGATTAGCCCGCCCCAGTTCTGCATCCACGAAGTCGTGCACCTGAACCGCCTCCGGTTCTCCCTGCGGCCGCCACTCCTGACCGGCATTTTTGTAGTTGCCGACCAGCTCTTTTTTCTTGGTGTCCACCGAAATCACGGGTTGTCCAGCATCCAATGCCTGCTGCGTCTTTTCCTGAATATACTGAAATTGCGCATCCCGATCCGGGTGGTCCGTGCCTTCCAGAGTCTTTCGATTGCCTTGCAAGCTGTATCCCAACTCCTTGAGCAGAATACCCACGGAAACATGGCTAATACGATGCCCTTGTTCGCCCAGTTCACAGGCCAATTGCTTGAGGCTCTTGCAAGTCCATCGCAGGGGTGACTGGGGATCGCCCCGTGCCGCAGGATCCACCAAACGCTCCAACGCGGCCAGTAAGTCCGGATCACGATCTACCAGTTTTTTGCGCCCACCACCGGGCCGACGAACCCGGCCTTTAGGGAGTGTATTCTCCGGATCCTTGAGTTCCTTGAGACCCGCCAGGATGGAGCCCCGCGCGACCCCCGTCGCCTCGCTAACCCGCTTGACGCCACCATGGCCTAGCACCTTCGCCTCTACCGCCGCATGCAGTCGTCTTTGCCGCTCATCCAGTATCCCTTCGAGCGCTTGGTGTCGAGCTGCTATCAGTGCGTCTGCTTCCATGCCGCAAGGCTATGCCTGCCGCATGAAAAGTGCAAGTTATTTACTAATGGCTCCAAAGGAGATTCCGCCCTTTCTATAGCCTTTGCGTCCCACCCTCTACAAGAAGCCGTTCTCCAAATCCCTCCGAAGGACCGTGGGATAAAACGCCATGCTCCTACTCAAATAACGAAAGACGTAACAGCTGTCCGAAAAAGTGGCCGCAGGCGAAATGAAGCCCGCGTATGCCCAAAATCTCGTATCCGCTACCAACACGGTC
>JBMFVX010000265.1:0-1791 GCA_049965775.1 Phycisphaerae bacterium | reverse complement strand
CTCGGAATCTCCCGGCCAACGGTCCGGAAGTATCTTGATCTGGCCTCATCGGTCGGAATTTGTCATTGGCCGCTGAGTGTCGGATTTCACGATCTTGACCCACCAGTTTCACGATGTTGACCCATCTTTTTCATCTGCTCCTAAAAAGCCCCCGCTCCAATTTCACGGTGGGTCAGTATGCCCCTGCGTATTCGCATCCAAAGTTGCCACCTTTTCGCATGAAAGTTGCCATCCAGCCGCAGCAAAATTGCCACCCCTGAGTTCCCTCTAAAACTCCCCTGTCGCACCTGAAGCATAAATATGGATAATCGAAGCTCGTTCTCTGGTGACACACTCATCCACAGAAAAGGAGCATCGATGGTCCGAGAGGGGATTCCCATGTTGAAAGTGCTGGAAGTTTTGAAAGAACGCTACGGAGCGAAGGTCGTATCGATTCGGAAGATTGCGAGTTCCCTCGGAATCTCCCGGCCAACGGTCCGGAAGTATCTTGATCTGGCCTCATCGGTCGGAATTTGTCATTGGCCGCTGAGAGACGAAGAGGGCGAGAAGGCCAGGCTTCGAGAGGCCCTCTATCCGGAGAGGGAAGGAGCGAGCCGGACGGGATTTGTGATTCCTGAGTGGGCGGAGGTAGAAAAAGAGCTCACCAAAACAAGGAAGAGCGGGGTCACCCTGTGGCTTCTATGGGAGGAGTACCGGGAGCGGGAGCCCCAAGGACTGGGGTACAGCCAGTTCTGCCGGCTCTTCAAGGACTATCGGAAACGAAAAGACATCCCCCTGCATCATCCACATGCGCCGGGACAGGAGCTGTATGTGGACTATTCGGGGCCCAAGATCCGGATCGAGCCCCCAGGGACAAAACCCTCTTGGGTCTCTCTTTTCGTGGCGGTCATGGGGCGGTCGGACTATACCTTTGCCTATGCAACCCGGAACATGCGGTCGGCCTCGTGGATCCTGGCGCACCGAAAGGCCTTTGAATATCTGGGGGGAGTGCCGACCGCCGTTGTGCCGGATCGAACGACGACCGCGATCGTGTCCCGCCACAAGATCGACCCCCGGCTTCACCCGGGCTTCCGGGCGATGGGGGAGCATTATGGCTTCGAAATCTATCCTGCGCGCGGCCAAAGGCCTAGGGACAAGGGCGCGGTAGAAAACGGGGTTCTTGATGCCCAACGACGGCTCATGGCCCCCCTCCGGCACCGGAAGTTCGCGTCGATCGAGGAGTTGAACGAGGCGTTGCGGGAGCGCCTCGAGATCGTCAACCGGACGCCCTTCCAAAAGCGGGAGGGAAGCCGGCGGTCGGTTTTCGAAGAGGAGGACCGGCCGGCCCTGGGCCCGTTGCCCGCCACGCCTTTTGATCTGGAGTCCTGGGAGATCTGCCGGGTTCCGCCGGACCACCATGTTCCGGTGGAGGGGATCTATTACAGCGCGCCCTATACCCTGGTCGGCCAGGATGTGACGGTCCGCCTGACCGCCACGACCGTCGAGATCTTCCACCGGGAAGAACGGGTGGCCAGCCACGTGCGCCCTCCCGACCGGAAAAACCCTTACCGGACCCAGGCCGCCCATCGTCCCCCGAATCACAAGGGTTATCTGGAGCAGTCGCAGGAGGGTTTTCTCTCGCGGGCGTCCCGGGTCGGTCCGGGCATGGTGGCGTTTTTCGAGAGTCTGTTCGAGCTCCGGAAGTATCCTCCCCTGGCCTACCGGACTTGTCAGGGCATCCTGGCTCTCCAGAGAACCTATCCGGTGGACCGGATCGATGCGGCCTGTATCATGGCCCTGAACCTGCGCTCC
>JBMFVX010000264.1:0-1829 GCA_049965775.1 Phycisphaerae bacterium | reverse complement strand
CCACAATTATCCCGCCGATCGGGTTGGAAAACGTTTTGGGCAACTGGCCGACTATTCGCAAGGGCCTATGCCACGGTGCCACGGTAAAAGGAAGCGGAAACCACCTGCGTTAAGTTAGCGCCTATGGGGCAAGGGGGGCTCTGTAGGCTTTGGCGCTCGTCGTCAATGTATGTTCCCATACACAATCCTCCTCGCTTCGCGGCTCCAACCCCTTGGCCCTCCGTCAATCCTAATTTTTGGGTGTGACAGGGCACCAGGCTTTCCCTCAAGGCGCATACAAAGAATAAACGACGTAGAGGCCGTAGCAAAAAAGCGACTGGCGGATCCGTCGCAGAATCCGCCAGTCGAGATAATAGAGAAACCCCGTGGGGGAATAATGACGCCTTACATGGTTACGCCCGCCTCGCCTCGGTTGTCGGCGGCAAACACCGACAGTCGCAGGGCAAAGCCGCCCCACACCAGCAGCAGCGATCCGACAACGAGAAACAGCAACCATACCAGTTCAATTCCGAACCAGCCCCGATCGCCGCGCAGCACGCCCGAAATCGCGGTGCTCATCAAAAAGCCTACGGCAAAGGCTAGCATCACTGCGCTTACCGACAGCACGCGCGTAACATTCTTGATCATGCCGGTAAACTGTACTGCACAACCCAGCAGCGTCAGCAAACCAACCGCTTCGCCGGCAATGCACCCGACGCGAAACATGGTTTGCAATCGCCCGCCATGGGCTACCGCGAAGAGGCCTGCAAAGTGGCTGCCCGTAATCGCGGCATAGGCCGGCACAAGCCACACCGCCGTCGTCACGCAGCCGGCTGCGAGCTGCCACCGGCGCAGGCTTGCGCTGCCGCCCTGCGATGGCCGCACCCGAACAATGGCGTCGGCAATCATCACCGAGAGCAACCCGAGCGTCGGCAGAAACACCAGGTAAAACCCGATCTGATACTGCTGCAGCAGCGCGATGCCCAGCAGCGCCAGCATGAATAAGCCAAAACGGAGTTGATATTTGCCGCGGCGGGCCGCAGGCATCAATGGAATGAGCACCAGCCCGGCCAGGCCGCCGATGAGTTCTATCGCCCGCAGAAAGTTGGGCAATGTCGGTGAAAGCTGCTGCAGCGCGCGGGCGGAGTGAGTCCAGAGGCCGCTGGTGGTTGGCGCCGGCAGAAACCAGAGGGCTGCCACCAGCATAAGACAGCCGATTTCGCCCAACACCAGCGAAAAAGTTTTCATGCCGCTGACCGATCTGGCCGCCGCTTGAGCATCACGCGTCGAGCCGGCCTCGGCTTGGTTGGGATTTCTTACAGGAGTTTGGCGTTCGCCGGGTTGAGTTGACGGAGCCTGTTCTCCAACGCCGCCGGCAAATGATACGCTTACAATATCCGGCCCCGCCTCCGTCGCAGCCGACGTGGATGCTTGAATGACTGCAGTCGCTGTTGCGGCTGATGTCGGTGAGTCAATCTTTTCGACTGTGCTGCGGCCTAATGCAACATAACCTGATCTACGAGCAAACCTATGCATAACTGCTCCCCACTGGAATAAACCCCCGGCGGTTCACCGCACGGCGAACGCTCAAACACAACATATCCGGGAGTTGCGACAGTTATGTATCGGTAGATTTGCCCGCAGATATTGGCGATTCCGGCGATTTGCCCCGGCAAAAATCACCCTTCCCATAACAGCGGGCCATACAGAGCACCATTGGCATTTCTGTTATGCGGACATCCACGGTTATCGGCGGTGGCTTCGACCATCAGCCCTAGGAGCCTGTCCAAGTAATCCGCATTCCAGCGAGGATAATGTTTGTTAACGTCTTGAGGTAGAGTCATATATAT
>JBMFVX010000263.1:0-1851 GCA_049965775.1 Phycisphaerae bacterium | reverse complement strand
TTCATGCGTCGGCCATTCGCAGCATCGCCCGGCAAATAAGCCAATACCTTTCCGACAAGGGCCTTGGGGTATATGTAACCGTGTCGCCCAGCGATTTTTCAGGCGACAAAGACATTCGTCCGCATGGCGATACCATTCTTCATTATATTGTGCATACCGACATTGTCGCCAAAATCACCACCACCGAATCCGGTGGGCGATTCGCGTGGCGCAAAAATAAAGTCAACGATCCCGAATCCGCCTGGATTGCCGCCAACTCACCCGTGCATCCGGCCGCTTCGGCCAAAGCGGGCAAGAGCGACCTGGTGAATCTCAATGCCATCAACGATTACATTTATGCGTTGGATCGGCAGCCTGGCCGCCAGGTAAGCGCGGTGTATTCACCCGATAAAAGCCTTGCCGATGCTTACGACGTGAATTATCTGGTGCATGAGCAGCGGCCGTGGCATGTGTACTTTCAGCTATCCAACACGGGCACGAGTTCGACCAATCCGTGGCGTGAGCGTGTCGGCGTTATAGACAACAATCTGACCGGCCATGACGACATCCTGAGTTTTGACTACAGCACCGCCGGCTTTACCCGAGAAAACGCCGTCAACGGTTCGTACAGTTTTGCGCTGCCCGGCTTTGCCCCCGGCCGCCTGCGGGCCCGTATTTACGCCGATTATGAAAGCTTCAGCGCTGCCGATGTAGGCTTGGCCAATGCCAATTTCAATGGCGATATGGCAGGCGGCGGAGCCGAACTGGATGCCAATATTTATCAGCATGGGCATCTATTTGTAGACCTTATTCCCGGTATCAAGTACCAGCACATTCGCGTGGACAACACCTTTGCCGGCATCACCGGATCGGGCGATTTTATTCAGCCGTATTTAACCCTTCATACTGAACGCTACACGCCCGTAAGCCAATGCTGGGGCGATCTGACGCTGCTGACAAACTTCACCGGCACCAATAAAGCCCGCCTGGCGAGCCTGGGTCGGCTGAATGTAGACCAGAACTGGGCGATCGTACAGGGCGACATGAATTATGCCACCTATCTCGAACCGCTGATCAATCCTGACGCCTACCGCCGTGGTGTGGGCGGCATGGCCAACCAGATTCTCATTTCTGTGCGCGGGCAGGAGGCGTTTAATCAACGGCTGCCGGCAGAATATGAATACGTTGCCGGCGGCTATTACACGGTTCGCGGCTATCCGGAATCGGCGACGGCCGGTGATTCGGTCGGCATCGAAAGTTTTGAATACCGGCTGCACATACCGCGGCTGTTTCCGGTTAATCCGCATCCGGGCAGCGTGTTTGGACGTCCCTTCCGGTTTTCGCCGCAGGAGCCGTATGCCGCCCCCGATTGGGACCTGATCGCCAGCGCATTTGTGGATGTCGGCGAAGTAGTCAACAGCCATCGGCAGGTTTACGAAAACGACGGTACGCTGGTAGGCACGGGCCTTGGCCTGGAACTTGATATCAAGCAGAACATTCAGTTGATAACCGACTGGGGCGTGGCGCTCAACCGTATCGGCGCTTCGAGCAACGGCAACGAAGTTACGCCCGGCAGCAGCCAGTTTAATTTTGTGTTCAGCTTTAACTACTGAGCCAACGGTGCGCGTCGGCGGCGACCATTGGGCCGCGCGGCGTGCTGTATTGAGATGATTCGTCGCGTCGAGCGACTGCAACTTACGCGGGAGTGTTATACCATGACAACTCAAATGAACGTTCAGAATTGCTTTGCGGCCGCAATCGCGGCCAACAAACGCACGAGCCGATTGGGGCGCTCAGGGCGCGTAAACAAATAACCGCTACGGTTGACGTGGCGTGATCGTATAGTTCCAGTCGCCGTGGAAGTCATGGAGT
>JBMFVX010000262.1:0-1852 GCA_049965775.1 Phycisphaerae bacterium | reverse complement strand
AAAAAAAGACAGAAAATTCACACCTTTAGGTTACGCCGCCTCTTTTTCTCCGTCCACAACTTTTAAGAGTAACCCATGGCTTTCCGGCGACCGGGACGCGGAGCGTCACGCAGAATCCCCGCCACTCCGAACTTGCTGAAACGCCCACGCCACAACAGAACAGTCGGACGGCTCACGCCCAACTCCATCGCGATAGCCGAATTGCTTTTCCCTTCGTGCGCCCGAAGGATAATCCTCGCCCGAAGCGCGACCTTCTGGGCCGTGGCCCCACGGGATTCCATCCGTTCGAGTTCCAATCTCTGTTCTTGACTACACGACAACGCTGATGCAGGTTTATTCGCCATGACACCACCATACCGCAGTTCGTACTATATGTCAAGCTAAATATGGGACAGTACACTAGGGGTCGATTGACCCAAGCCATTGCGACCCGCCTCCCGGGCACTATCCCGACTACGTTTGATCCGTTTACTATCTCCGTTTGGATTTGTTGTAATCCGATAAGTTCCCTCTCGCTCAGCCCCCCGGATCCCGCGGCGGCTCGGGGACCTTGGCGTCCCCACCAAGCCATGGCCGCTCCCCAATGTTTCACTGCTGCGAGGTAGAGCGATGCCGTCGTCTCATATCGCTTGCGCAGGTCAACAATGCCCATGATTGATTGGCCAAGGAACCCCCTGAGCCTCTCGGCCCCGTCGGCATCCTCTACCTGCCGATTGCCCCACCAACCCCACCTGCGAATCCTCATTAAAGGGGAAGAGGCCGATGGACCGCACCGGATGGTGGCTACCACGATCCATGCCGGGACCGGGCCGCAGCCCGTGTATTCCGGTGGCCCAACCATGTGCCATCCGGCTGGCAGCAGGAAACGCAGCCCCAAAAGACCGACGGAGGCCCGACCATAAGAGCAATGTGGACGAAGCACCCGTGCCGGCTGCGCCGGTGAACCGAAACACGGGGCAAGTTCCTTGAGAGCAAGGGCCTCACTCTTCTCCAACCGCCAGCGGTGCACAAGAAGAGCACCGGCGGGCAGCGCGATCATAGCGCCGAGGGCGATAATCACCCAAGCGGCCAGTGGCCCGCGGAACCCCGCGTCCGCACCTTGCGCAGCCTTCTTAAGCATCGCCAACGCCGTCCCTTTATTCGATACGCTGCCAACTGCCGGGTGCTATCGGCGCCGAATATCTTACTGTGGTCCAATGGAACAACCCGAGGATGGCAGAGTAGGCTTTAGTCTGGACAGCCCCTCTGTACTTATAGAAGAACCCGTGGAAGCGGCAACTGGCCGCCGCCACGCCGGGGGCGCGGACCTCGCCAACGAAACCCATTATCCCGACAGTGAAGGTTCCCGTGCTGGGGTAATAATCAATTATCATGGTGGCGTAAATATGCTCCTTCCTGCCATTCGCCTCGTTGTCCACCTCCCCATACCATGTGTCGTAGAGCGTCTGCTTGCTGGCAGCCCCGCTGGTTTTTGGTCGGTGGGCCAGTTCCTTGATATCTCTCTTCCCTACCCTCTTGGCGATCCTAGCCCCCGTCCACTCGCCACCTACGAACTTGGCCGTCCCCCAAGAGCTGACGAGGTTGGTGCCCTCGTTGAACACTTGTGACGCCGCGAGGCTCGACCGCATTGCCTCCGCTACGTAGATCGCCGCAGGACGAGGCTTCCACCCATCAATTGACGGCGAGCCGATATGAGAGAGTTCGTCAATAACGGCCACCTTAAGCCTTTCCATGCCACCCGCGCTGAGATGGACCGCCGCCGCCAGCCCCGCCGCATCCACATTCCCCACCGGCGAGGAATCGACGAACTGATACGTATTGGCGCCGTTGATGTATCCCAGCGGGTCTTGGC
>JBMFVX010000261.1:0-1860 GCA_049965775.1 Phycisphaerae bacterium | reverse complement strand
CTGAAATGCCCCGTCTGCTTTGTTGTCGGATCTCGCAGACTCTTCTTTTAGAGTCGGCTCGATCCTCCGCCGCGCATCCGGGCCATTTCAGCCCCATCGCAATCCCGGCCATTACTCGGACAGGCTCCTGGGCGGCGCGTGCGCTGTGAGTCGCGGGGGCGGTGTGCCTCTGACCTGTTACAGGTTATCGCACCTTGCAAGTGAGTCGCTCGATTTCCCGTGCGGTTGACTAATCTTGGCGCGTGTTTTAGGCCGATGTGAATAGCGTTCCGATCTCGTGTAAGGGTCGAGTGGCCGATCCTGGGATTCAGAGTTAAGAGAGTTTCACAGACGGGTGTTATGTCTGTCGAGCAGCTTATCGGCTCATTTCGCAAGAAGGTGCTGGCCAGCAAAGTTGACCACGCCCGCCGCACGATAGCCGCTTCTTTGGCGGCCGGGCAGGGAGGAGTACAGACCGTGATATTACAGGACGAGATAACCCAGAGAGTTTCATTCTCGCCCACAGCGCTGGATGGTTATATCGAGCTTGTAGCGCTGGATATGGATGGCACGCTGCTCAATGAGCAGGATGCGGTCAGTTCGCGGGTGCATCGCGCAGTGCGGCAGGCATCTACGCGTGGAGTGTTCGTGGTGCTGGCCACCGGCCGACCACCCCGATCGGTGGAGCACTATTATCGGTCACTGGGTTTGGGTACACCTATCATAAGCCACAATGGAGCGCTTATATGGGATGTGCACCGCAAACGGGCCATTCGGCATAGCGTCATCGCCGCAGACCTGGCTCATAAGGTGATTGCATTTGCCCGCAAGCATTGCCTGGGTGTGTTTGTAAGCCACGACTTGATGGATACTCAACATTGCGACGCCGGGCGGCATCCCACCTGCGAGAAGATGATTTCCGGCC
Organism: Phycisphaerae bacterium; assembly: GCA_049965775.1. GTDB lineage: Bacteria > Planctomycetota > Phycisphaerae > WQYP01 > WQYP01 > JABEVB01. Next base: position 956 of record JBMFVX010000261.1, on the reverse strand, counting down.
CGGTGACACGTATTATGTTTCAGTCGCCCAAGCCCATGCTTGATGAACTGCAAAAAGGCCTGGAAGAAAAATTTCCGCAGCAGCTCGCCTACTTCCGCAGCGACCCGCAACTGCTGCAAATTATGACGGCGGGAGTAAGCAAGGCCTGCGCATTGGACTATGTGTCGCGCCAGCTTAAAATTCCGCGCGATCGGGTCATGGCCGTGGGCGATGCAGGCAACGATATAGACATGATCCGTTGGGCCGGCCTCGGCGTCGCCATGGCCAACGCCAACGCCACCGTGCGCCGCCATGCCCGCCATACGGTGCCCTCAAACAAAAGCGATGGGGTGGCCGTGGCAATCGAAAAATTTGTTCTTTAACGCCATTATTTCATGAGGTTTAAAGCCGGTGCGCTTTGTGGTTAAGCGCAAGGGCGGCTGCATGCGCGCACGGCCGGCCGCAAGCTGCGGCAGACAAGGGCGCAAATTGCCGCAAATGGGTGTGGCCATATTTTTTGGCATTAAGCGGCCCGTGCCCGCATAGCCCACCATTGCTGATGCTGGTTACTCTCGCGCATCGCCAGCAGGGTCATCATGGCGGCGGCGTGGTCGGCATCCCATTTCATGCCTGGCCGCTTGAGCCGCAGGGTCAACGTCTTACACATCGCCTCGGTTGGACCCGATCCGATGTCCCATCCCTTGGCCAAGGCGACGCGGTAATCCAGCATCTCGAAGCGTTTGAGCGCATAGTCCTTCAAGATGCGTAGCTGCTCCTTTTTCTTCGCGCTGCGCATGCTCCGGGACAATTCGTCAATCGCCTTGAACAACGGGCGTATCCCCACTGTTTTGAGCTCCGTCAGCCGCGACTGGACCCAAAGTCGGGCCTCCGGCGTATCGCCCAGGCAATACTTGGCCGCCGCGTGCAGGTGCTCGCTGAGATGGAAGATATCCAACAGCATCGCCAGCAGGCCCGTC
>JBMFVX010000260.1:0-1910 GCA_049965775.1 Phycisphaerae bacterium | reverse complement strand
GGATCAAAACAATAAAAGTAAAGTGGTCGAAGGCAAAATTTATCTGTTTTTTTTCCTGACGCATACCGAATATGATAAGGATCAATGGAAGGTACAGTTATGAAAACGACAACCACACTGGAATTTGCAGACATGCCGAAGGACTACCGGGGTCTGGTCATGAATTTCATGCCTAAGGCAATTCACGACAAAATAGATTACGAGAATACGATGGAGGTCATTGATGCACTCGCCGGTTACGAGCTTACCGGCGAACAGGAGTTGTATCTCGACACTCTTTCGACGCTGGTAGATGCTTACGAGAATGAACACTACGCAATCGAGGCCAAGAGGCTCTCGCCAATTGAGGCGCTTAAATTTTTGATGGAGCAGCATGAAATGACTGCCGATGATATCGGCAAACTGTTGGGAGAGCGGACACTGGGGTCCAAAATATTGCGCCAGCGGCGCAAGATTGGGCTGAAATATGCCAAGGCCCTGGCTAAAAAGTTTGCGGTTGATGTCAGTCTTTTTATTGCTTGAGGATAGACTTCAGACCTGATGAAACCGGCTTCGCGCAATGCCGTCAGGTGTCGTGCCTTCTCTGCGATCGAGAGGGCATTCGCCCCGATATATGGCCGACCATGTCGTTGCAACCCGGCGATTATCTGGGCAGGGCACAAAGAACTTGTCCGAGTAATGGCCGGCTCCCACGATTAATCTACGCGGCCGGCGCGGCGGGCGAAGGCTTGTTCAATGTATGCGCTGCTGTCGGGCCAACTGATGCGCTGCGCCAACAACTGTGCGATTTCGCCGGTGGTAAGTTTGCGGCTTTGCAGAATGCTGGTAGCGGCGGCGGCAGCGTTTAGTGCAGGCTCGCCGGCCGGCACTGCGCTTTGGCTGTCGGCGGGCAGCGGCGGCTGTAGCGGCGGCGCGGCGGCGCCGGCTTTCCATTGCAGCCGGGCAAGTGTGTCGGCGCTGACTTTTTTGCTGATGGCCAGCATCGTTGCCTCCGGATTGCTTGGGATGCCCACGAGGCTGAACTCGAGCAGTTCCCACTTACGGTAAATGCGCCGCACACCCGCCAGCGCCGGCGAAGCGGCAATTTCTGCAGTGCTGGGCGGCGAATCTTCGCGGCTTAAAAAGCCAATGCTATAACCCGTCAGTACGCCATCTTGCGCCATGGCAAACATATCGCGCGAAAACTCGGTCTTGTCGGAAATGCGGTACTTGGCGAGCACCCGGTTGGCATCGCTTTTTACCCATTGGGTAACGCCGATGGGCAGCCGCGTGTCGTGATCGTAAAACACGGTAAGGCCGGCGTAATGCTTTCGCACCAGACCATCAGGCTGCACCACCTCGTTGTCGCGATCTTTTGAGCCGGTGGAAATGCACGCAACCACTTCGCGCTTACCGGGCACAACATCCACGAGGCTGGCGTCAAATGCTTTTCGCAGGGCTTGCATGATTAACTCCTTGCATAGGGTTGGCTTGGGAGCCTGTTCACGTAATCGCCGGGTTGCGATCCCGGCGCGCGCCGGGAATTTTTGGAATTCCTCAAGTAGCGGCAGCGCCAGCGCTAGAGCGCAGCAGCGCGTCGGCAGCTTGGCTGGGGTTATCAAACGCATCACCCAAACCGATGGGGCCATAACCGGCTGCCTGACGGATTTCTGCTGTGCTAAGCGCGCCGGCGGCAATGGCCATCTGCGTTTTTTGCAGTTCAAAGGCCGCATCTTCCGGCACAGGATTGTCTGCCGCAAGAAACAGCCGGTCAGAATACCGCGGGCAGAGCATTTCATTGAGTTTTTGCTCGATAATGAGCAACCGCGGCAAAATGGTCTGCCGCGCATAAAGCGTAAGGGCCTGTAAATAAATAACTGATACCATTTGTGGTTATTGTCCGATAATAAGGAGGATGGATCGCGCAACGC
>JBMFVX010000259.1:0-1932 GCA_049965775.1 Phycisphaerae bacterium | reverse complement strand
TTATTCCAAACCATTTTCCACCATTCGCCAACATTTGCCGCGCAGCCGGCACTATGTCTGTAACTACACATTGATGTTAGTTTAATTCAGTGGATTGACTTGCATTACGTCTCCAGGATTGCGCCCTGATGATAGACGCGGCAAGGCGGTATGCTTTCCGGTATCTAATATTATAAGAGTGGCTATTTCATAGTTGGCAACCGTGCCGCAACGTCCAACCAAAACACACCGCGCCTCACCCGCCCTTTTTGGGAGATGGCTGTGCGGCGCAAGCACTCCACGCATGCGTGTATGCTCTGCACAGCGCTATATGAACACCATGTACTGATACGCAGGTCGCCGATGTGTATTGCGGAAAGCAGATGATTGCCGGAAGTGAGACTTCAGCATTTTAACCGGGCTGTTTTTCCAGCGGAAGAACAACCGGCGGCTGACTGGCGGGCGTTGGAGGTTCTATCCTTGGCGTAACCGGTGGTATGATAGATTTTTTGGCTGGTACAGACCCCTGCTGAAATATCATGCCCATCTTAAACGCCGCAACCACCAGCCAGCCAAACAGCACCAGGTAAATGCCCAATGCAAGCTGCGTGGGAATAATCACAATCACCAAAGCAAAGCTCACGAACATTGCGGTAAGTCCATAGCTTACCAGCACAGCTTTGCGCACCGAAAGCCCTCGGCGTACCAAAAAGTGATGGAAGTGACCGGAATCCGGCGAAAACACAGGACGCCCGTTAAGCTTACGCCGCACAATAGCCAGCAATGTATCCAGCATCGGAAGTCCAAAGATGACCACCGCCGCCAAAAACCACCGCGCAATGCCATCATGCGCAAACATAACTATCATCGTCCCGCAAACATAGCCCAAAAACATGCTGCCGGTATCGCCCATAAAAATGCTTGCCGGGTTGAAGTTAAATGGCAAAAATCCCAGCACAGCTCCCAACAGTGCTAAACTCATGGATATGCGCACCGGGTCTACCGGCGCTACGCCTGGCGTGGTCAAATTGGCGGTCGCCAAATGTACGGCCAAAATGAGATAGCCAATGGCCATAATACCCGTAACACCGCTGCAAAGCCCATCCAATCCATCAAGCAGATTGGTGGCGTTGCACGCGGCAATAATAATAAAAATAACCATCAGTGCGCTAAACATCGTCGCGACTGTCGGGTACAAAGCCCAATGCTGCACCACGCCAATAAGTTGGTGGCGCTCAAGCGGGTTTACCACCATGTTGGCCATATCTAGACGGGCGCCGATATACCCCAACTGATCAAGATTGCCGAAGAAAAGCAATCCACCGGCTAAAAACTGTCCAAATATTTTGTACCGCGGCGAGAGGCCAAAAAAGTCGTCAAATACGCCTGTGGCCACAATGACCATAGCCCCAGCGATTACGCCCGGCGGAACCTGCACCGCCGTCAGCGAGGTCGAATGTATTTGCATCGGATGAATGAAATAGCTGGTGACAATACCCGCCATCCACCCCATGAAAGTAGCTATACCACCCAAATAGGCAATCGGGTGCGCATGAACCTTGCGTTTGAAGTCCGGCTCATCCACCACGCCATTTTTAATCGCCAAATGCCGCATTAATGGCGTCAGCACCAGCGCCACCAAAAACGACGCATAAAATACCGGCATGTACGGCTGAAGAACCGTAAATGCTGACGGATGAACCATCATCGTAGAAGCTGTTGTAGCAGTACCTGTCATTTACCCTGACTTTACACAAACCGCCAGAGCCTATGGGTGGTGGCCAATACCCGCTCTCCCATGCCCGGCGAGACGTCCCGTCTCAAACCATATATTCTATCACTGCTGTCCGGTCAACGACATGGGCAACAGCAACTCTCAGCTCTGCCGAATAGCTTTTAGCATATTTGCGGGCGCGGGGCGGCGGTTGGGCTGGGCAAGCCGTGACGCAGCAG
>JBMFVX010000258.1:0-1951 GCA_049965775.1 Phycisphaerae bacterium | reverse complement strand
CGCGATAGTCGTCCATGAAAGGATTCGTCATACCCGGATCCATGGATGGGAGCGATTGATGTATCTGGGAACTCAAATTATTCAGTGTCGCCGAGTAGTGTGTCAGTAATTTTTCGCCAGCCGCAGTGAGAGGCGTTTGGCCACTCTTAGCCGCAGCGAAGCCTGTTGGCGCAATGACCACGGCAGCAAGCAAAACCCCGGCAAACCCTGATTTAATTCCACGACGCATCATCAACTCCTCATTTTAGCGGCACGCGAAATTGCGACGCGCTGCGGTCCGCTGAATATTTTCGGCCCCCGCGCAACTTCGACGCGGGTTATGGGATTCCCGCCGAATCCTCAAAACGATATCGTTATATCCTGAAAGCAAGTTACTGTCAAATCTTGTGGACGGCAGATGGACCCGGGTTTCTGCCAATGTTTCCGGCGCGATGCGCTATTTCATCGTCATAACCGACGTTTTTGCAGCGCAAATGCCGCCTGGCATAATTCGGTATAGCCCGACGTCAGATTTATTGCCAGACCCGATTCTTCAGCTATGAATCTTCGCGCAACATACTTGCTGTATCTGCGGAAGCATCGCGCCCCGGTTCTTTGGCGTGGGGCGTTTCAGACGCCGCCAAACGATCGCGCCGGTAAGCGGTCGGCGTCGTGCCCATGTCCCGCCGAAATGCGATGCTCAGGTGCTTACCCGAAGTGTAGCCCGCTTGCTCGGCCACTTCGGGCATGGGCAACCTGGTGGTTGTGAGGAGTACTTTGGCTTTTTCCAATTGCTGGCGCCTTATTTCCGCCGCCGGCGACCGACGCAGCGCCGCCTGAAAGCGAGCCTCCAGTGTCGGCCGCGATATATTCAGCGCCGCCGTAAGCGTTTTAACGCTGATGCCCCGCGCGAGGCGCTGATGAACAAGCGTCAGGGCAGACCGCATGAGCGGGTCGTCCGCGGCAACAATGTTTGAATATCCCCGCGCCACCAGAGGCCCCGGCCCCACCATGATCATTTTTTCCGGCGGCGATTCATGCCGCATCAACTGTAACAGCATTTCCACGCTTTTGTCGGCAATGGCTTGTATCCTAAGTTGTACACTCGATAGATGCGGCCGCCGCAATGTAGCGTAGATGTCGTCGTCATCCACTCCCACAACGGCAATGTCTTCGGGCACGCGAATGCCGGCACGCGCACAGGCAATCAGCAGCGAGTTGGCTCGCTGATCGTTGCAGCAAAACACCGCCGCCGGTTTGGCGACTTTCTGTGCCCACGCCTCCATGCCCCGCGGCCACGATAACCAACTGGCCGATCGCAAAGGCGTTTCAAAGCAGACGGGCTTAAGCTGCGCCTCGGCCAGAGCCGCTATAAAACCTTCCTGCCGCTGCGCCATGGCAAGATGCCCCTTGGCCCCAAGGTAAGCAAACCGGGTAAAACCGCGGCTGATTAGATGCTCAGCCGCAAGGCGACCGGTGGCAATGTCATCCGCTCCAGAGTGATAGTTCAGCCATGTCCGGTGCTGGTCGCCGGCAACGCCTACCATGGGCATGCCAGCCGCAGCCAACTGAGTAAAATAGTGTTCGTTCGCATCCACACCGCTGATGAGCATGCCGGCAACATCCGTCGAGGCGATATCCTTAATATCTTGGGCTTCGACATGACAAACCGCGTAATTTTCCAGTGCCGGGTCGCGGTCCAGGGCATGCGAGATGCCTCGCAAAATAGCACGGTTGTACGAAATCGCCAGATTACCGACAAATAAAATCCAGCTTTTCTTTTTCATCGTTGTCCCGCCGCATTACCACAGGAACCGCTCTAAATGAAATTTAACCCACCGGATGATAATAATAACGAGTGCACCAGCGTTGCAACTCAAGCACCGCTTTGCGCCCAGGGCAATCGCATGTAGATTTACGCCAGCAATGTTTTGAGCAGATACTGCGGATTTCGAGCACAACGCTTGCGTTT
>JBMFVX010000257.1:0-1952 GCA_049965775.1 Phycisphaerae bacterium | reverse complement strand
CCGGCACATTGCTGCTCGGCCTGCAAATCACGCCCATTGACGCATCGCTGATGCGAAATTGCCGGACACCATTGCCGCCGGCCGCGGTGGGGCGCCAACCCCAAATGCGCCCAGCGCGCCGTCGGCCGATCCAACGCCGGGTACGGTAAAGTGTCGTTCCAAGTCCCAGGTGGGCTCCCCCTCGCTGAAAGGCTTGTACCCCAAGGCCTTGCCGAAAACCTCCAGCAAAAAGTTTGCGTCAACTGAAGTTTCTTTTCTGGCAAGACCGCCCGACTGTTCCAGATCCGCCCAGCGCAGAATAATCTCATGAGCATTGTCTTGCTCTTTGCCCCGCAAACGTTGATCATTGGCCCGTTCTTCCAGCAGCCGGGGAATAATCAGAATCCGGCGCTGCCGCCGGGTGACAGGTATATCGGCAAACAGCGAGCCGCGTTGCGACGCTGGTGCAGGGGCGGGTGCTTTTTTAGCCATTGAGTCTCCCGGAATCATTTGGATTCATCGGTTCGCTATCGTAATCCATCCCGGCCCAACTGGCGAGAGGTATCGAAATAATTCTCCACGCCCTTCGCGCCTCGGTGGTGCGCTTCCGCCACAAAGACCCCGTCAAAGGTCGTCTACTTTTTACTTACTCCGGCTGCTTTCCCGGCGCAGCGTCTGCCGAGAGTATCTCCATGTAGCTGCTGTAGACGTAGCTGCGATTGCGGCGAGCGCTGCCGATTTGCCGGAGCACACTCTGCCTGCACAAAAAATCTATCGCCTTGGTGACCGTCGGCTTGCTCGCACCCAGCAACTGCCGCACAGACGTCGGCGTAATGACCGGATGGCGCGGCAGCAACTGCATCAGCCGAACGGCCGAGACCGTGGCATCCGGTGCGGCGGTTATCTTTGCCAGATCACCGCTTGTCAGCCTGAAAAGCTGCTGTGCCGTGGCGACGGCGTCCTGTGCGGCCGACGTAACGCACCGCAGAAAAAATTTGGTCCACCCCTCCCAGTCGCCGTGCAGTCGCACCGCGTCCAGCCGCGCGTAATACTCCGCCTGTTGCTGTTTGAATGGAACGCTTACATAAAGCAGAGGTTCGCGCAGCAGCCCCCAGTGCTCGACGAGCAGCGTGATCAGCAGTCGCCCAATCCGGCCATTGCCATCCAAAAACGGATGGATCGTCTCAAACTGTACGTGGGCCAGCCCTGCCCGCACGACCGCCGGCAAATCATCGGCCGCATGGATATACCGCTCCAATGAGCTTAGTGCCTCGGTGAGTTCATCGGGCGGCGGTGGTACAAAGTGTGCATTGCCCGGCCGTGTGCCGCCGATCCAATTTTGACTGCGGCGAATTTCACCGGGCTGCTTATTATCCTCGTCCGGCATCAGCCGGCGGTGAGCCTCACAAAGCAACTGCCGTGATATCGGCAGTCCATGTGGCCGTGCGATCTCGTCGCGTGCGTACTCAATCGCCTTAACATAGTTGCATACTTCGCGCGCCTGCCGCGGGTTTGAAATTGTAGCGCCGGCCTCGAGCGCAAGCACATCCTGCAGCGTCGCCTGGGTGCCTTCTATCTGTGAACTCACAAGAGCCTCTTTACGCGCAAAGCCATACAAAAACCAGTTGGCGTCAGGTACCATGTCACCGGCGATCGCCAGTTTCTCCAGCGCCGCCGTCGCCTGCGCAACCAAAAGCTTGGCTTCGTCGTCGAGCTGTAGGGGAGGTGCCTGCGGTGGCAACGGAGTCGGGACGAACGCACGAACATCCTCCTCCTGCCAGCGAATGATTCTGTAGTGCCCGGTAACACGATTTGGCATGGTAAGCGATCCTTTACTTGCGCCAATGTAGGTAAAGTATCATTTACTAATGAGTAATGCTAGCAAACGATCCCTTACTAACCCGGATATTTCATAGGTTTTAGCCAGAGGCAGTCCGACGGCGAAGGCCGGGGGTAATTCCGGCCGAAATTTT
>JBMFVX010000256.1:0-1962 GCA_049965775.1 Phycisphaerae bacterium | reverse complement strand
CAATAAGACTGTATGAGATATTGAAATCTTATCAAGGAATAGGTTATATAAACTTTAAGATTGATGATTTAAGAAATATTTTGGCTATACCAAGCGAATATAAATATGCTAATATAAAACAACGAATTCTTAAACCATCTCAGAGAGAACTTAAAAAATACACGGATATTACTTTTGAATTTAAAGAAATCAAGCGCATAAGAAAAGTAGTAGAAATTCAATTTACTATTTTGTCAAACCTAAACGAAATTGAAAACAAAGCAGACAAACCAGATACAGACATTTACTCAACCAATACAACCGAACAAGAAATTCTTAATAAACTTCTTGATCTTATCCCAGAAGAAAAACAAACCAATAACGTTAAAACTTTGCTTTTAAATTATCTCAAGCAGTATGCAAGCGATTACGTTTTAAGCCAGATACAATACACAAATGACCATAAACCAAAAGAATGGCTTGCATATTTAAAACAAGCCGTCAAAGAAGACTATGCCAGTTATTACGCTAACCTTGAAAAAGAAAAAGAAGAAAAAGAGATCAGAAAAAAAGAATTTGAAAGACGCTTAAAACAACTGGAAGAAGAAAGAGAAACTGAGATAGAAATAGCCATAGACAACGAAAAAACTAAAATTTACAAAGAATACTTAGATTCACTTGAAGATGAAGAAAAAAAAGAATTACTAAGTGAATATCTCGAGAAAGCAAAAGAATTATATCCAGAAGTAGATGAAAAAAGTTTTGAAATGGAATTAAAAGTAGAACACTTAATCACAGAAGACATAATTGCAGAAAATAAGCTTTTTCAAAGACGTCTTGAGAAAGCAAAAATTAAAGCAGAAGAAAGAGCTCAAATACTGTTTGAGGCAGAAAAGAAGAAATTGATAAGACAATTTGAGCAAGCCTAACGGTTTGCAAAAAGCTCTCTAAATTTGCTAAATTTAAACTTTATATACTTATCTTAAGTATTAATTTTTTTAATTGACAAAATCTTAGAAAGTCCTATTTTAAAAGTATATCACAATTGTTTTACAATTGTTAATTATCGTGTAGGGAGATAAAATGAAAGAAAAATTCAAAAATTTCAGGGTTGATGATGAAACTTTGAAGGCTTTTGAGGAACTGAAATCCGAATTTAATCTTGGTGATGGCGAGCTGTTTAAAAAAATTGTTTTTGACACTTACAATCTTAAAAATGAAACGCTTGTAAAAATGTCTATAATGCAGGAAACCTGTGATAAAAAAGATAAAGAACTCAAAGCTCTCTATATTAAACTCGGCGAGCTCCAGGGCGAGCTTAACATCTACAAACAGCAAGCCCTGCCTAAAAAGCAATCATTCTGGAAACGATTGTTTGGCGGTTGAGTTAGCTGTTATTTTTACCAAATGCGGAAAATTTCCCGTTTTCGACATAGTTTTGTGGTGGGCGCGCGCGTGTCTTTTTTAATAAAGCTTTTTGCAAGCTAAGCAAACCGAAGGCTTGCTCTGAGTACCGCTTGCCGGTAGTCAGAGTTTGCAAAGCGCGTCTTTCTTCGAAAGACCGCAAAAAGCATTGCAATGTTTTTTGTTCCAAAAAACATTGCAAGAAAGCGTTAGGTATACTTTCTTGGTAACTTTTTTGGTTTTTTTTATTTGGTAACTTTAATTAGCTTATGCGTAGCTTAAACCGCTTTATTGCTTTGTTTTCTTCCGCTTTATGCTAGCATAAAGCGGAAGAAATGAATTAAAAAAATACTTGATTTTTTTGTTGTTTGGTATATTATCATAGCAGTCCAATTTTTTTCTGGTATCTGTTTAGCCTCAAACAGTCTTTGTAGTATCTGTTTGCTTTAAACAGTTGATGTTATCTGTTTTCGGTTAGTAAAACAGTCGAACCAGTATCTGTTTCTTTAAACAGTCTCTGTAGTATCTGTTTGCTCTAAACAGTTAAGGCATTGTTTTTTTGCTTGGTGCTTTGTGCAA
>JBMFVX010000255.1:0-1995 GCA_049965775.1 Phycisphaerae bacterium | reverse complement strand
TAAAAAAAGACAGAAAATTCACACCTTTAGGTTACGCCGCCTCTTTTTCTCCGTCCACAACTTTTAAGAGTAACCCATTGCAGATCGGGAAGCCGACATCTACGAGCTGTACTGCACCGCGCGAGAGATGAATACGCATTTTGTGATACGCACCTGTGTGGATCGACTGGCGGAATCGGGGCAGACCACCGTGGCTCAGGCCATGCAGCAATCCCGGCGTGGGACGCACGTGGTGGAACTGACCGATGGCCGGGGTCACAGGTTCCAGGCGAAGCTGGAGGTGCGTTTCCGCCGGATGACGGTTCGGCCTCCCATCGGTAAGCAGAAACGCTATCCCGCCCTGGACCTGACGGTCATTCATGCCAGGGAGATCAACGGCCCAAAGAAACGCGCTCCCATCGAGTGGAAGCTGCTGACGGACCTGCCCGTATCCAGTTTGCAGGAAGCCGTGGAAAAACTGGACTGGTACGCCATGCGATGGAAAATCGAAACCTTTCACAAGGTCATCAAGTCCGGCTGCCGAGCGGAGGACGCCAAGCTTCGCACGGCTCAACGCCTGACCAATCTTCTGGCGATCTACTGCATCATTGCCTGGCGTATCTTTTGGATGTGCATGATCAATCGCACGGCGCCACTCGCCCCCGCATCCTTGGTGTTCACTGACACCGAGAGACGGTTACTGCGTCATGCCGATCCCAAACCAACACGGGCAAACAACAAGACCGTCGCAGATTGCCTCTGCGCCGTTGCCCGGCTTGGCGGCTACTTATCCCGGTCACACGACGGACCGCCGGGAAACATGGTCCTCTGGAGAGGCTTCACCCGCCTCATGGATATTCATCTTGGCTACTGCATCGCAGCAAAACTTGTGGGTAATTGAAAGCTTCGCCGGACGTTTACGCACGCCTATTCCGCCCCGGCGAGCGCCTTGGTTGTGACGATTGCGTCCGGCTGTATCGCTTGTAGTAGAAACAGGCAGAAGATCAGGGGGCAGGCAGGGGAGTAAACATAAGTAATCCCAATCGAATACCAAAACCCCAGCGAGATCATCAGAGCGAAAATGGCCTCTCGCACCCGTATACGCCTCAGCGCATCAACGTCTCGCACCAGCATCGACTTCCGCCGATAGCGGAGCAAGGTGCCCCGATCCACCAGCGACGCGAGCCAAAAGGCCAGGGGCAACGAAAAACCGAAAAAGTTTATATACAACACCGCAACCTCCTTTGGCTAACCGCCCGTAAGCCCAATGGGCAACCTTCATCGGCACTAAAGGTTACTGCCCCCGGCGGCGGGGTACAAGCTCAATCACCGTTGCTTGTGCCAGGCCCACAAATAGTGCGACGGCCGCGTTAAAGGTGGCTACGCCTGCGAGGGCATCCATCGGACCCACCCCTGTAAACGCTCGGTTGGCACAGGCCTGCAACAGGAACCCCGCCGGTACTATGGTTCTCCCCGCCGCGGTTGAACACACCAGTGCGGCGTAGATCGGTGGAAACCCCCAGGATCCCCGCCACGCCATGAGCAACGCTGCAAGAAACAGGAAAACGACCAGCTCGGGTACGAGGAACGAAGACTGCTTTTGCCAAAAAGCAAGGAATCGGCCGCCGGGTAGTCCGGCACCAGCGGCCCAAAGCCCCGGTGCTACCAACTGCAACACGGCTATCCCGATGACCGCCACGGAGCCGAGCCAGAGGCAAATGCCCATCAGTTTTCGGACACGCCGCCGATCCGCCCCGGCCGGTGGCCGAAGGGATCCGAGACCGTAAAGGGCCGCCCCACCGCGGAGCAAATTCTGTAGGGCGGCAAAGGCGAGGACGACTGCCGCAACAAATTCACAACCCGGAAACGCCGGAGATAAAGACAGCAGGGCGCGTATCGCTGAGACGCGCATCGGGGGCATGAATATTTCCAGTAACCGTTCACGGCCTTTCCGGCCCGTCAGGCCCACAATGGGCCTGACCATAGGCAAAGTGTACCCCCCCCCAGAGGAAAAGC
>JBMFVX010000254.1:0-2023 GCA_049965775.1 Phycisphaerae bacterium | reverse complement strand
CCACCCCTTTCGTATGACCTTACTCATCGGCCATCCGAAAGAAAATCTTGAGCCTTTATAGCGCTGTCGTGCTAGGCCCGTACGAAAGAACTGTGGCTGTGTGGCTTGTAATGTTATTGCGCGCGGGTAAACTTTATTGTTGCAACTTAATGCCATAGTGGCTCTGCTGCCTGCTGATACATGTAATGTGCATTAACTCTGGAGTATATCATGATGAATCGAACCCACCGCAGTACCCCCAAGATTGTTAACTTTGCATTGGCTTTGCTGATCGCCGTGCTATTGATGTGCGTGCATTCGCCGGTCGCTTTTGGCCGGCCGCGGCCTGCACCACCCATAACTTCCCAGATGTTCAGCTCTAACATGGTGCTGCAGTGCGACATGGCGGTTCCGGTGTGGGGATGGGACAAGCCCGGGCAGAAAGTCACGGTTTACTTTGCGGGCCAAACGGTTAGCACTACCGCCGACAATCGTGGCTATTGGCAGGTGAGGCTCAAGCCCATGGGTGCCAGTGACAAGCCGCAGATGATGCGCGTCGTTGGCAGCCGTGTTGAGCATTTTAGTAATGTGCTTGTCGGCGATGTATGGCTGTGTTCAGGGCAATCGAACATGGCGTACTCGCTAAAGGGTTGGACGCGGGGTGGTCACTCCGCCAGCGAAATTAAACGCGCTAACCACCCAACCATACGGTTGCTCCTGGTTAACCGGGCTGTTGCGCCTGATCCAGTGGCTCAAGCGAGTTGCAGACCCTGGAGCGTGTGTCAGCCAAGTGTTGCGTGGAACTGGACGGCGGTAGGTTATTATTTTGCCCGCGATTTAACCCGTAAGTTACATGTCCCCATCGGCATTATTCAGTCGGACTGGGGCGGCACCACCATAAGCGTTTGGATGCCCCGTCAGGCATTTTTCAGTACGCCTCATCTCAAGTATTACCGTCCGCTCTTTACAGACCCCACAACCGTCATTAATGCAGCTTACAGTGCCTATATCCCGCGCATTGAAAGCTGGATCAAAGCGGCACAGGCGGCGAAGGCGGCGGGGCAGGTCATGCCGGATCCGCCCGCAACTCCGCGTAACCCAATTTTAAGTCCTAACTGGCCGACACGGCCTTCATGTCTCTACAACACGATGATTTATCCTTTGGCACCTTTTGCGATCAAGGGTGTCGTTTGGTATCAAGGTGAAAATGATGTGTTTCCGGGTTTGCCTTACTATCGCTGGGAACTCACCAGCATGATTCAATATTGGCGCAAACTCTGGCATCAGGGCAATATTCCGTTTGATATTGTTCAGATTGCGCCCTGCGGCTGTTATGGTCGCCCATGGTCGCGCGAGGCTTCTCTGGTGTGGCAGCCAGAAGAGGATGTTGCCGATACCGTGCCCAATTGTGGCATTATTGGCACTATGGATATCGGCATGCTAAACAATATTCATCCGTTTGATAAAAAAGATGTTGGCTATCGCCTGAGTCTGCTGGCCTTGTCCAAGACGTATGGGGTCAAAGGTTTGATATATGCAGGGCCATCCTTTGCTGGCATGAAAGTCCAAGGCAACAAAGCCATTATCCGCTTTAAGAATGTGGCCGATGGCCTAAAGTCGCGTAATGGCAAGCCTCTCGTCTGGTTTGAAATTGCCGGGGCCAAACAACACTTTGTACCCGCGGAAGCCACCATTTCGGGCAAGGATAGTGTTGTCGTGACAGCATCTTCGGTAGAGCATCCAACGGATGTGCGTTACGGATGGAACGATCGCATTGGCAAGTCGAATCTTGAAAACTCGGCAGGTTTTCCGGCAATGCCGTTTGCTACCGATGAGCATTAAACCGAGGACTTGCTCCACGTAACAATTGTCAGCGATAAAAACAGGTATCTAAAACGCCGCTTTCACGATGAGGCCACCTTTAAAGCCTTGGTGCTGCGGCGAAGGGCAGTACGTGGACAGGCTCCTCAGGGCGATTGCATGTAGAACCCACCAATAATTCGCGCCCGCGAATTTGCGCTTTTTAAGATGGTGTGGTAAATAG
>JBMFVX010000253.1:0-2054 GCA_049965775.1 Phycisphaerae bacterium | reverse complement strand
ATTTAACGCACCTGGGGCAAAATCCGGGGGTGGGGCCGGGGAATATTGACATCATGGCCCACAGTTTGGGCAACTTGGTGGCCATGGAGGCATTGCGTTACCAGGCGAACATTTTGCCAGGTGTGCCGTTGTGCCATAATTATACCACCGTGGAGGCGGCGATCTGGCGGGAGGCGTTTGAGCCACAGACGCGGCTGCATTACGATACCAAGCTGGCGAAGAGGACCGACCCGTGGTACGTGGCCAATTCGGGCTTTGATAAGATTACCTATTCGGTTTCCCGGCAGCGCCGCATGTCTTGGCGGTTCTGGTTCAATCAGGTTTCCGGCGGCCGCGTGCTAACCCCCACCAGCGCTCTGAGTGGTAATCTTATTTCCAGCTATGCCTTTGGCCAATTCGGAAAATATTACAGGGGAGACTACGCGCTGGACTATGCGATGCGGCTCAACGACTATTTACTGCACGGACAGTTTGGGAACAGCTATTATCGATCATCGCTGAGCTACCGTTCGAACCGCACGCTCGTGACAACGATTTGGACAATAATCAGGGCAGCCCATGAGCTTAACGGCATCCCGGCCCTGATGTCGTTGAGAGACTTCTTTTACAACTATACAAATCTGAATTACCCCGTCGGCGAGGTACAAAACCCGGAGGCCGCAGTCAACATCAACGCGGTGTCCGATGGTTGGCAGATTGACCCGAAAAACAAAGGCTATTATGACCATTCGGCCCTCTTTTATGAGGATTTCTGGGGCATCTGGAAATGGTATAATGATTTGGCGGGACACGGAACGAATGTACCCGCAAATAACCCCGCCTTTGCAATAGGAGATGAAAAGTGAAAAACAAAGTATGTTCAGTGATGAATTCCAACGTGAAAGCATATTTTACTAATGGCCAGCGCGGCACCATTGCTATGCTGGCGCGTCTGTTGATCTTTGCATGCGTGCTGGTGTTATGCCAGGCCTGTTTTGCCCAAGCCTCGGGAAATTTACCAAAACTGACCCCGGCCCAAATGGCGGCGGCAAAGGTGAATGCCGCCAAATTCCAGACGGCCTGGAAGGGGGTGCAGCACAAGTTGGCCAGGATGGAAAATGCCATCGCAAGAAAGTTTAAGTCCATGACGCCCAAAGATATAAAAGCCTTCGGCATCAAGTACAAGCGGCGTTATGCGCGTTATCTGGTGATGATGGACCAAATGATGGCCATGTCCAGCGGTCATTGGCCGCACCCGGAAAAGGGCATTCTGCCGCCGGATTCGGCGGTGGTGAAAATTGCCCAACAAGATGCGACGGTGAAGTGGCACATGCTGCGATTGGTCGAAACTGCGAGCCTGTCGCCGCCGGCGACTGTCAAAGAAAAGGCGGATTTCAAGCAACGGTATGCCGCGCTTCATGCCAAAGATTTGCTGTTGGGCGGCGCCATCACGACCTTGCAGCAGGCGCGGTTTAATCCGGCAATAGGTAAAAAGCAGAAACATAGTTTGCTCACGGGTGCGGCGAAGTTGGTGGCCAAGGCGGCGGCTGTGCCCGGCAAGATCGACAAGGCGGCGGCCGACGCGGCGCTCAACGCAATGGCCGACCTATTGATCCAGACCACCGAGAACAACGGCGGCCACGCCCGCGTGAAAGGCGAAGTGGTGGATCCGAGTGGCAAGCTACTTAATGGCGTAAAGATGGTGGTGGAGAAAAGTGACATGCGCGGGCTGGGTGTACCGGACAAAGTCTCGCGTTACGCCAAGACCATTAATGGTCACTTTGACATTTCCGCCTCGGGTTTTAACCTTTTAAACCTGAAGTTTTATAAAGATCCGTGGCGTCAGGTACAGTTGTGGATCGGAGCAAATAAGGGATTTAGTGCTTCTATTGTCAGCAACAACGCAGCCATCAATGCCCCCTACAAACGCAAAGGCCACACCTGGACGGTGCGTGTGGTGTTGCCAGCCAAGCCGCCGCAGGTAACCTTGATCAACTACCCAGGCCAAGTGTCCGAAGATGCCACCGGCCACGGCGATGCCATTACGCTAAGCACGGCTGACCGCATGAAAAGTC
>JBMFVX010000252.1:0-2057 GCA_049965775.1 Phycisphaerae bacterium | reverse complement strand
GGAGCGGAAATAGCCCTATCGCATCATGAAAGATACGACGGCTCCGGATACCCGAACGGTCTGACAGGCGAAAACATTCCTATCTCCGGCAGAATATGCATAGTCAGCGATATTTTCGACGCCTTAACGAATAAAAGGGTTTATAAGCCGGCGTATTCCGTCGAGGAAAGTTTAAACATAATGAAAAACGAAATGGGTATAGGAAAATATTTCGACCCAGCGGTATTTGACGCGTTTATAAAAGCTCTAGACGATATTATAGAGGCTAAAAACCGTTATGCACATTAGCAGAAATTTCCTATTTCCCCATGAACGGGAATTTTGTTTCAATAATTTATAAAAAAAAATAATGATATATAATTAATGATATTTATGATATTATTTAATTTTAATTAAAATTAAAAATAATAAGAGAGGCTATTGTGAAGTTTCTAACGGTGAGTTAAGGTATTATTTTGTTTTATACCGAAAGCCTGCTCTTTAAACCATTTGACCCTTTTTATAAAATTAAACGTCTCTAAAGCTTTTAAGGGTTTTACTAATTTATATCTGTTTTCAAAATCACCGCTTGTTATATTAAATTTTTTAATAACTTCCAAAGCGTCATTTATATCTTCTTCGGTTCCTCTGGCTAACTTAGAAAATAAATAATCGAGTTTGTCCATTACTTTAACAGTTACGTTTTTATCTTTAAAAACAAGCTGTGCTCTTTCTTTATATCCTTCAGGCAAGGGTATCATTCCCCACGAATCTATGTTTAAATCCACATGAGCGATTATTTTATTTTTTTCGATAGCCGAAATAATATTTAAAAATTCTTCATCGGAAATTTCTATTTCGGCATCTATATCAACCGTAGCTCTTGGAATATCGTAAAAATGCCTGGCAACCCCTCCCGTTACTATAAGAGTTACATCTTCATTTTTTGTTTTTAACAATTCTATTAATTTTTTTAACTCACTTATTCCGTCAGCCATGATAAAATCTCCTTAGCTTTAAAATATTCAAGTTTATGCTGGTCCCATTCTTTGCGGGTCAAATCCTTATTTTCGTATTTTTTGACAAAGCCACTGTTTTCTAATTCTTCTAACGGCTTATTTATAATACCGAGTTCATATTTATAAGAAAAATAATAAAGGATCGCCCTATTAAAATGTTCTTTAACGCTATTATCGTTTAAATATTGCCTAAAAAATGTAACGGCTTCAGGATTAACCATTAATTCTGCCCATAGATATTTAAATACCCTGTTTTGTTTAAATTTTTCAAAACTAAAAGGAAAAATATTTTCAACGGTTAATTTTTCAAGAATAATAAATTTTAAATTTTCCATGATTATATAATACCTTACATAAAATTATATCATACCTTACATAAAACAAAACATAAAACAAAAATCTTAACAATACTATCCGGCATATATTTTGCCTGCGTTTATCAAAAATAAGGCGCCTAATCGGCATTTTAAGGCGTTTTTAGTAGTTGATATATTTTAATCCTGGATATAATAAGACCGTTTAAATTAAAATTCCGTGAAAGAGTATCTGGCAGCTATAATAAAGCAAAAATATTTACCACTAAAAACACTTGACATATATTTCATTATATAATATATTTCACTATATATAATTCACCATATAATATAATATTTGTTTATTTTAAATCAACTAAAATTATTATTATTCTTTTAAGTGTTTTAAGTGTTAGTTAAATAATATCAAATTTAATATCAAATTCTATTTGCATTAACATTAGCAATAATAAAAATATAAATTAAAGACTTTTTAAAAAAATATGCAAGGTGACTTCCTTTAAAAACATTTGGAGAAACCATAGAATTTATTATCTATCTAAAAGCCATGACAAGCCTGTTTATTGCTATTATTATTTTATTAGCCATATATTTTATTTCTAAAACTAAACTTTTTTTAATTGCAGCTTTAGTGGCTAATTTTCCTTTATTTTCTATTTTTACTTATTATTTGTCAAAAACGCCAAAATATACGGCTTTATATCTTGCTGTATTTTCCTTCATAGTCAGCTTATCATTCTTAACC
>JBMFVX010000251.1:0-2089 GCA_049965775.1 Phycisphaerae bacterium | reverse complement strand
CATGGTGGTACGGGCTTCCAGCCTACACGTTCATTCTCGTCGTGAAGGGTCAGCGCAGCGTTAACGCCGTGGAAAGCTTTGATGCAATAGAGAAAGATGGGATCCGTGAGAGCTTCAATGTGGCCACGGCGTTAACGCCGTGGAAAGCAATGCGGTTGGTGGTCTGGTAACAGCAGTTGTTGCGCTTCAATGTGGCCACGGCGTTAACGCCGTGGAAAGTCGGCCACCCGCGCAATCAGCCGCGCATGGTCGCGGGTGCTTCAATGTGGCCACGGCGTTAACGCCGTGGAAAGTCTGCGGCTACGCACGGCACCGCTTACTACGATACGCTTCAATGTGGCCACGGCGTTAACGCCGTGGAAAGCGACTGTGACCGTTAATATCCCAGAATGGGAAGGTGACGGCTTCAATGTGGCCACGGCGTTAACGCCGTGGAAAGGTGCCTGGAGGCGTTTGTGTCGCACCATGTTGCGCGGCTTCAATGTGGCCACGGCGTTAACGCCGTGGAAAGACAATAGTTTTATCTGGCACTCCGCCAACCGGATCGCTTCAATGTGGCCACGGCGTTAACGCCGTGGAAAGTCTGGTAACGCCAGTGCGTGGTGTGCTCGCGTCACGCTTCAATGTGGCCACGGCGTTAACGCCGTGGAAAGGTGATCTCGGCCAGCCGCAGTCGCAAATCATGTCCGGGCTTCAATGTGGCCACGGCGTTAACGCCGTGGAAAGAGGGAAAAGTCTCCTAGGGAAAAGGCCACCAGGGAGCTTCAATGTGGCCACGGCGTTAACGCCGTGGAAAGACTGGGGTTATGGGAACGAACTAGGCCCGAAAAAGGAGGCTTCAATGTGGCCACGGCGTTAACGCCGTGGAAAGAATGTTGGCCGACAGGGTGGCGGCGGTAAAGAGGCGCTTCAATGTGGCCACGGCGTTAACGCCGTGGAAAGCGTCTGAGGTTTTAACAATCAATCAATTGCCCCCAAAGCTTCAATGTGGCCACGGCGTTAACGCCGTGGAAAGGCAGGTTTTGCGGTGGGCGCAGGACGTGGGAGAACTGCTTCAATGTGGCCACGGCGTTAACGCCGTGGAAAGAATCTATCAGCCTGCGGCAGCCTGCACAAGGCACCAGCTTCAATGTGGCCACGGCGTTAACGCCGTGGAAAGGCTGCTGCTGCTGCTGTGAGCAGCCTGCGAGAAGCAGAGCTTCAATGTGGCCACGGCGTTAACGCCGTGGAAAGTCTGGTAACACAGAAGCCCCAGATTGTTACGCCCGGCTTCAATGTGGCCACGGCGTTAACGCCGTGGAAAGCCCGCAGAGAGCGGGTCACCAACTACAAGTTAAATTAGATGCGGCTTCAATGTGGCCACGGCGTTAACGCCGTGGAAAGTGGAACAATATGCGTTGGCTTATACGAATAATTACGGCTTCAATGTGGCCACGGCGTTAACGCCGTGGAAAGGTTGACGTATCGTGCATGGACGCCTCAGGCGAGGCTGGCTTCAATGTGGCCACGGCGTTAACGCCGTGGAAAGCACAAAACAACAACGACACAATACTGCAAAACCAGGTGCTTCAATGTGGCCACGGCGTTAACGCCGTGGAAAGCAAAAGCATCGAACGGGGCATCTGCGGGGCTGAGTGGCTTCAATGTGGCCACGGCGTTAACGCCGTGGAAAGCCTGCGAGCCGCGATCAGTCGGGCCGCTGCGGGCGCTTCAATGTGGCCACGGCGTTAACGCCGTGGAAAGTGGACGCGACGGTAATATCAAACTTGCTGTTACGCTGCTTCAATGTGGCCACGGCGTTAACGCCGTGGAAAGTGAAATCTCGACCTGGAACACCGCGAGGATCGCGGCCCGCTTCAATGTGGCCACGGCGTTAACGCCGTGGAAAGCCCAGTGCGCCGGGGTGACAGGACAGTATCCGGCCTGCTTCAATGTGGCCACGGCGTTAACGCCGTGGAAAGCCAAAACACTGCCAGAGTCGGTTTGGACGAAAATCGCTTCAATGTGGCCACGGCGTTAACGCCGTGGAAAGGATTATTTTGCGGCGGGCCTTTCTTCGGAAGTTGCCGAGCTTCAATGTGGCCACGGC
>JBMFVX010000250.1:0-2114 GCA_049965775.1 Phycisphaerae bacterium | reverse complement strand
TCGCCGGCGGCTTTGTTGGTAAAGGTAAGCGCCGAAATGTTCATCGGCGGCACACCATTGGCAATAAGATAGGCCATACGATGGGTAATGGTGCGGGTTTTGCCCGATCCGGCCCCCGCGAGCACCAAAAGCGGGCCGTCAATATGCTCCACGGCCTGCCGCTGCGGCTCTGTCAGCCCTGCGAGTATTTCCTGTGTATTCATGCTTTCAACCGCCAAATCGAACTTCCGCCGCTCCAAATGCCCGCATCCATAACAGCCCATGCCGCAACACAGCGCGCAACTGGAGTTTATAACACAACCCGCGCGGTACGTGCCAGCGCAGCAGTTGATGCCCGCTTTTAACCACCCCTTTCTTCCATGATTTTGGTAGGCTTTGGACGCTGCGAGGCGTATAATTCAGCGGTTTAACTCAGGCTCTGCCAAGGAGAATAGCATGACCGAACAAGATTCTTCCTACGAGGTAAGTCCACCCACTCCGCCGCCGCCCCCGCCGGCGGTATTGGCCGCCAACGCACCCAAAGCCTCCACCGCTGACGCACCCGATACCGATACCGAACAAGATGACATGCTTGATGTTGAAGAAAACCGCCCGTTCGCCATGCTTGCCTATATCGGCCCATTCGTGATTGTGCCGCTGCTGGCGGCGAAACAATCGCCATTTGCGCGGCACCATACCAATCAGGGCTTTGTGCTTTTTATAGCCGAGGCGGTTGTCTGGGGCCTGGGTAACATCATTAATATAATCATGGGCGGAACGATGTTCTTTTCGCCAAATTCACCGCATGGCATTGTTTATTTGTGGCTGTTTTTGGGCACAGTTGTCTACGCCGGCTTTGTGGTTCTGTCGCTTTTAGGCTTGCTGCATGCGTACTCGGGCACACGTGATCGGCTGCCCGTGCTGGGTAACTATCAGATCGTCAAGCGATAAGCCCCGGAGGAGCTATGCCCCCCACCAAATAAGGATTTTATAATTTGCCGCATTCTGCTGACCTCACCTGGTTTGACGCCCATCTTGATTTAGCCTATCTGGCGGCATCCGGCCGGGATTTGACCGCAGGTGCCGCCCCGGCAAACCAGGCCGTAACATTCAGCACGCTTGGCCAAGGCAATGTTTGCCGTATGCTGGCCACCATTTTTGTGCAGCGTCGAATAACCTCCGGCCCGCGCGAGCAGCAGGCTATCGGGCCATGGTGCTACGATACTATTCAAGAGGCCTACCAATGCAGCGTTGCGCAACTCCAGCAGTATGGGCGCTGGCACGCCGCAAATAACCTGCATATTTTTTCGCAAGCCGCCGCCCCATTTAACGCAACACCCCATACACCACGCCCCACGGCGAGCATACCTCAGGCGATCATTTTGCTTGAGGGCGCCGCCGGCCTGCGCGAGGTACACGATCTTGATCTCTTCTATCAAGGCGGTGTGCGGGTGCTGGCGCTCACCTGGGTAGATGGCAATCAATGGAGCGGAGGCGATCAATCAGGCGGCGATATCACACCCGCCGGGCGTCAACTGTTGGCTCAAGCTGATAGTCTTAATATGGTGCACGATGTATCTCACCTGTCTGAGCGGGCATTTTGGACGCTGCTCGAAAGCGCCCGGCGGCCTGCAATAGCGTCGCACAGCAACTGCCGCTCGCTGCTGCCGGGCAAGCAACATCCCGAGCGTCATTTATCTGATCGGCAGATTGCCGCACTTGTCGCGGCGGGCGGCGTGATCGGGATTAATCTCTTCGGCAAGTTTTTGTGCAGCAATGGCCGGGCTGCCATTCAACATGTTGTAGACCACATCGGGCATATCACCAACGTCACCGGCCGCGGTGACTGCATCGGCCTTGGCTCCGACATGGATGGCGGCTTTGCCAGCAGCGAACTGCCGGAGGGAATCGCCGGCCCGGCTGATCTCTATAAAATCGCCGACGCGCTGGCGGCGGCCAATTACTCCGACGCCTTCATCCACGGCTTTGCCCATAAAAATTGGGATCGCTTCTTCGCCACCGCGCTATGAGCGTGTCGGAGTGATCGCCGGGTTGCGACGGCATGCTTTTTGGCCCCCCTCTGCGGCGCGGCTCCTCGGAGTACCATCTGCGTCAGGTACGACATCGTCACCGCT
>JBMFVX010000249.1:0-2142 GCA_049965775.1 Phycisphaerae bacterium | reverse complement strand
TTCAGCGTTGCGCGATCCATCCTCCTTATTATCGGACAATAACCACAAATGGTATCAGTTATTTATTTACAGGCCCTCAGTGCAACTGGCGCGGCGGGCAATGGTCGCCGCGGCATTGCTGGCGGCGGCGGGCGCGATGCCCGCAACTCCGGCTCTTGCCGGCGCTCCCATTGTGGTGCAGAACGTGGCGGCCGGTGCTGCAAGTTTTAACTATCATGGCGCCCTCACCACCATCACGGCGGCCAACCACACCATTATCAATTATTCGCAGTTTAACATTCCGCTGGGCAATACAGTTCGGTTCGTTCAGCCATCGGCGACGTCCACCGTTCTTAACCGCATCAACAGCGCAGCGCCATCGGCTATTAACGGCACGTTGGCGGCCAATGGCATTGTGTATTTGGTAAACCCGTCGGGCGTGGTGTTTGGCCCGCATTCGGTGGTGGATGTCGGCGGCCTGTATGCGGCGGCGTCGCACCTGAGCAATCAGGACTTTTTGGGTGGGTTTAATCACTTTACCCAGCCGGGCGGCGCAGTCGTAAATGCCGGCGTTATTGCGGCGCAGTCGGAAGTTGCGCTGATTGGCCAAAGTGTGGCCAACAAAGGTGAAATCGTTTCGGCGGGCGGCACCATCGCTCTGGTGGCAGGCAATGACGTCTATTTAGGCTCGCAGGGCGGCAGCACTTTTTTAGAGCTTTCCCAAGACAACACCGCGCCGGTGGGCGGCCATGCCGCTGTCAGCAACTCCGGCAAACTTACCGCAACCGGCGGAAGCGTTGTAATGGCGGCCGGTAATATGCTGGGCCTGGCGGCGGCCAATACCGGCAGCGTTACGGCAGCGCATATTACGGTTCAGGGCCAGGGCAACAGCACCGTTTTGGTGGCCGGCACACTCGATGCGGCCAATCAGGGGCCTAATCACACCGGCGGAACCATCAGCATCAGCGGCGGGCATATCGGCATTGGCGTCGCCGAGGCATCCGATGGCGGCTACGCGGGAGCTACCGCGTTGCTCGATGCGTCGGGCGCTAACGGCGGCGGTAAGGTGCTCATCGGCGTTACGCCCGATGCCAACTCGCCCACAGGTTATAGCGATGGCAGCAACTACGATTTTATCGGCGGCGGAACAACCATTCTGGCTAAGGCCAACATCGCCGGCAACGGCGGCTTTGTGGATACCTCCGGCAAACTGCTCACCATTGAACATGGAGCTGTGGTGAACGTCGCCGGCGCTGCCGGCGGCAATGCCGGCAACTGGATGCTCGACCCGGTTAACATCACCATTGAAAGCAACGGCGGGGTCAACAGCAACATTACCACCACGGGCACCACGACCTATTCGCCGACGGCGGCAACACCTTCCCCGGCCATTGTAGATGTCGGCGTTTTGGACACCGCACTTGGCTCGGGCAGTGTAACGGTTGAAACCACCGGCACGAGCAGCATCGGTACAGATTCCGGCAACCTTTCCGTTGCCAGCGCCATCACGCCGACCTCGGTTGCCAGCGGCGCTACGCTTACCCTGCAGGCTGATGCGGCCATCAACATTGATGCGGCCATTACGGCGCCGACCGCCCTTAACGTGGTACTGCTCTCGGGCAATAGCAGCAGCGCAAATAATTCGAGTATTAATATTGATTCAGCAATTACGACGGCGGGCGGAAGCTTTACCGCACAGATAGTGACTGCGGCGAATACCGGCACCATTAATTTTAACGGCGGCTCAGTGAATTCGGGCGCGGGGCTGCAAACGTATGCCTCTCCGGTAACGCTAACCACCAACACCACGCTTACCGGCAATGCCAGCTTCACCAACACCGCCACGGGCATCGTCGGCCCAGGCTCGCTGGATGTTACCGGCAATGCCGTTTTTGATGGCAATGTCGGCAACGGAACCCTGCTCGCGGCCTTGACGGTGGGCGGCTCGACAACCTTTACCAGTCCAACCAATGGGATGTTTGTCAACACCTCCGGGTCTCAAGATTTTGTCGGCAATATTACCGTTAATGGTGGGCCTTTGGGGCTGACCACCACCCATGGCGGCGGGCAAACGTACCACTCGGCAATCGTATCTAACAATGGCGCCAGTTTGACATTTACTGACACGGGTGGCGGGGCATTGAACTTTGCTCAAGTTACTAC
>JBMFVX010000248.1:0-2148 GCA_049965775.1 Phycisphaerae bacterium | reverse complement strand
GCTGGCGGGTACACGCCGCCGCCACAATCGGGCTTGAGTTATTTTGTTATTTTGAGTTTCCAAAAACCACAGCCGTAAGGTTGTGGTTTTTTTTGTAACCGTTCACGCACGATGTTTTTGGCGTACCTGCCACGCGTAACGGCAGGCCGAGCCGCGACCGTAAGGGAGTGATACCGCCGTAAACGGATACTCCATCGGCGACGCAAGTGTTTTTTTTAAGATTTTTGGTTGGCGGCAAATGAACGGCGCTTGAAGATTTGGGGAAAACCTGAAAATTCTTAAAGATTTTGCCGCGGGCGGCGGGCGGCACGGATGATAATGGTGGGGGCATGGGCTGGCCGTGCGGTTACCCCGCTCCGCAATTACCCCAACAAACGGTCGCGCGGATGGTGATTTATTTTTTGATGGTGAATGGTGGCCGGTGAGCGTACGTGCCGATTCACGGCCCCGCGCCCGACGGGTATGTGGCGATAAAAAAGGCGGCCGGGGAATTCTGATTCCTCGGCCGCCGACATTCAGGCTGATGTTTAATTAAGTTGCACTCAGGCCTTGCGGCGACGGACCAAAAGCAGGCCCAACGCTCCAACACCAAGCAAGCCCATCGCGGCCGGTTCAGGCACAGCAGGGGTGACATCGGCGTAAGTTGTGCCAAAGCGGATTTCGTCGTATGAAAAACCGCCGTTATTGCCTAAATTAATGCTGCCGATCGCGCCAATTGGGCTGGTGGCATAGGTGTTGGTAACATCGGGTGTAGCTGGCGGGCTAGCCTCACCAGCCGTTGGGTTAACCCAGAGCTTCAGCGTATCCGGCCCGCCACTAGTGGCGTTTGCGATATCCTCAAAAACTAAAAGATACGTGGTATTCGCACTGGCCGCAGTCCCTGTTATGGTATTGTTACTGCTGCCATACTGCTGGACGAGAAAAAGCCCGTTGTTGGCAATACCGATAAGCGGAGCCGGGGCGGAGCTGGTGGGGTGGGCTGGTTCGAGCACAAGGCCGCCATAGGCATTTGCAAGAGTCGATGGAGTACGTAAAAGGAAGCTCCCCCACACCGGGTTGCCTGGTGTGGCTGTTATGTTGCTCGCAAAATTGACAGCATTGTAATAACTACCGCTGCTACCACCGCTGGAAAAAGAATTGCCGGAGGTGGTCAAGGTCCCTTCGCTGAGGCTGCCTGCTGAAATCGTTCCGGTGTCGTTCGCGAGCCATTTGCCGGTGAAACCGGTGGCATTCGTTGTTAGGCCATTAAGAGCAGTGCCTGCGGTATAGTTGAATGGTTCATAGGCCAGCAGCGACGCCCGCGCTGTTGACGCCGTCAAGCCGCTGGCCAACATGGCCAAGGCCGCGCCGGCAATGACGGCCCGTGCCGCCAAGATATTGAGGTGTTGGTTTCCAAATGGTGTCTTAAACATCGTAGTAATGCTCCTCAAAAAAGAAACTCATTTTTTCTTCGCTCTCCTGCCCACGCCAACCGCACGGTTGACAAATATGGTGCCGAGAACTCCTTGCAGTAAACTCGAGTCGGCCCGCCTTGGCCAACTCACCAGAAAAACCGTTCCGCGTTCGAACCTCCTTTATCCAATACCCATGCTCGCGGCCAGCATGTTCGAAGCAGCTACGCCACAACTTCCCGATTCGCGCTGCCATCAAACATTTCACCACCAACCCAAACCGGTGGCCATAACGGGGATGTGGCCCCGGCAAACGATCCGGGACCACCGTTGATTCATATCCATCGAGCGTACTGTACTAACTCGTTGCCTTGGACTAAGCAATGAGAATCATCCAAGATCTAACTGAGAGTATAAACTATCCCAGGGAAGAAGTCAAGGCCACGACCGAAAAATCCGGTAAACGTTCAGGGCGAACGCATACTCAGATCAGGTGGAGATAAGGCGTAGGAGATAGTTTTTGTCCCAGCTGGCGATGAAGCGTTTGCCACGGATGCTCGCCTTGATTGTTTTTTCGCGCTTAAGCAGATTCAACGCCAATCGGTTCAGTCGCGAATAGTTCTCCGCCGAATGGTCCACCCGCTTACGACTCCGGTCTTCGTTGAAGGTCACATCCAACTGCCCGTGCAGATGATTCTCTACCGCCCAATGGCCTCGGATATATCCCGCCAGTTCTGCCGCCGTGGTTCTCGGAAGG
>JBMFVX010000247.1:0-2179 GCA_049965775.1 Phycisphaerae bacterium | reverse complement strand
GAGGCGTGCCACGCGTCGAAGGCGGCCTGCATGCGCAGCCACACCTCAGGGCCCTCCCCGAAGGCCGCGCCGAGACGGACCACGACCTCGGCAGAGACCGGCTTGCGCTCGCGCAGGATGTCTTCGCGCAGCAGCGCACCGGGATGGGTAGGACCGCGGTTCGGATTCCGTTTTGCAATGATTTCGCCATAGCAGTTCTGCAGCTAATGGTATGTAAGCTTTCTATTACCCACTTCTTGTGAAAGCGATGTGTTGGCGTTGATATATAGGAGTCCGCGAAGGTGTCAGGTGCTGCAGAGATATCGACGGAAGTCGGCAACGAGCGGATAGATCCAGATGCTCTTGACGGGCTTGGCGTAACTATGGAGTCGATCGAGCTTGCCGCGCCTCTGCGTGTCGCCGAGATTCTGCCAGTTGGCGGCTTTGTAGCAGGTGCCGGTGAAGCGTGGTTGCTCGACGAAGGTCTCGAGCATCACCGGGCTGTAGGCGTAAGCGGCGTACCAGTCCTGCGGGAGGCGTCGGCTGATCAGGGAGAGGATGCGCGAGGCGAGATTTTTGTGGCGAACCCAGGGCAGGATCAAAAACCGCGCGTTGTTGACGATCAGATGCAGGTTGCGCACCCGCTGCTCGTGGGTCCAGCCGATGTGATCGTCACGTGGCTTGGTCTTCCAGGCACTCGCTCCGAAGGACAACAAAGCAATCGCCTCGCCGGCGGCACGCACGAAGTAACGCAACTGCGCACCCGGGATCAGTTGATGGCCGAGGTAGTGGTAGCGTTGGAGGTAGGTATTCCACAGGAGCGAGTCGCGCTTGCCGACCACTTCCACTGTGAGTTGCCGCAGATCCACCGGAGTGAGGGTGGTGGGTGCATCCGTGGCCCGCTCGAGTTCCGGATACGCCCGATAGCTCACCGGCTTGGCTCGTCTCGGTGGCGGCAGAGTGATCAGTCCGTCGGCCGCCATACGCAGCATCGCCACGCGACAGCTCATCTCCTTCAGCCGCCCGTCGGGGCGGCGCCAGGCGAGCTGCTCGCAGACCGCGCGCGACAGGCCGGCACGATGCATCTGCGGCTGATCGGTGAGCAACCGGCGAATGAGGGAGATCTCAGCCCCGGTGAATGTGCGTCCACAGTAGCGCATCGCTCAACTGGAGTTAACCAGCCCCGCCTTGCGCAGCATCTCGATGACCTGGACGGCGTCGTACAGTCGCAACCAGCCGCGCCACAGCACCGTCATGCCCGGCTCCCCGTCGCCCTTGCGGCCCAGGTGCCCGCCGAGCCGGCCGAGCATCCGCACCGCTTCTTTCAAGGTCGGCGGCGTTCGCGGCGGCCGCTCGCCGTGCAGCTTCACGTACAGCGCCTCGATCTCCTCTGCGGAGAACACTGCCGTGGCGGGCAACTGCGGCTGCACGCGCGCCAGATACCCCACGTGCATCAAGCGCACGCCGATCACACTGAACAGCGCCAGATAGCGCGCCAGGCGCTCGCCGGTCTCGAGCCGACACTCTTCTACCGCGCAGCCGGACTTGAGGACCTTGTGCCACGTCTCTATGGTGAATCGCTTGCCGTACCAGCACACCTTCTCGGCTGCCGCATCGAAGTCAGAGGCGGGCAGATTCGTCAGCAGTACCCAGCTGATCGCCTTCTCCCCTTCGGGCGGCTTCCTCTCGCTCGCTCCCACCACCGTGACAGTGAGCGACTCGTCCGAGGCCGAGTCCTTCGCCCGACCTCGCCGCCGCGGAGGTTTGATCGTGACCCGTACGGACTTCACCTCTATCGTAGCCGTACGGGCCTTGCGCTTGGCGTTGCCAATGACATCCACTTCGATCGTTCCGAGCACCTCGGCCCCCGCGAGCGCCTCGAGCATGCACTCGAAGCCCTCGCTTTCCTCCGGCACGAGCTGTCGGTCGTGGCAGGCGCGAATCAAATACGACGCCTTGAGTTGCTCGGCGCACGAGAGAAACTCGAATACATCCGACTCCCGATCTGCCACCGTGACCACCCGTGTTCCAGGCGGCGCGCGCTCCTTCGTCTCGCGCAGCGCGTGCAGCCACTTCGCGCTCTCCTTCTCCTCGATTGCGGTTTGCTGCAGCCGCTCGATCTTCTCCTGATGCCCCTCCTCGGGAATCCCCTCTCGCGCCCAGATGTTCTGGCTCAGCAGCCCCAGGGCTACTCCCGAGC
>JBMFVX010000246.1:0-2207 GCA_049965775.1 Phycisphaerae bacterium | reverse complement strand
TTTAGGACGAGCAAATGTATTTGAGGTCTGGTGATGAATGGGATGAGGATTAAAGGTAGCGATGAATGCTTGGCGTCGTTCTTGGAGTCTTCGGGTCTTTGTGTCTAATAAATCGTGCGCATGGCAGCGAGGACTTTGGGTGCTAAAAACCGGGACGATTTAGCTTTTACGATAATATGGACGGCTGGCGTGATTTCAGTGGGATATCGCATTGATGAGTAGCTCAAACTCGGCGTTTAAAAAGACTGGCTTAGAGCTGCCGCGGCGGGTGGTGGTGATGGGACTTGGCCGGTTTGGTGGGGGCGTGGGTGTGAGCCGCTGGCTGGCCCAGCAGGGCTGCACCGTGGTGGTAACAGATATGGAGCCTGCCGAAAAGCTGGCTGCGAGCATTGCTCACCTGCGGGATGTGTCGGTGCAGTTTCAACTCGGTGGCCACGATGCGGCAATTCTCGACTCATGCGATCTGCTGGTGGTTAACCCCGCAGTAGACAAGGCGAAATCGGCCTTTGTGCAGCAGGCAATAGCCCGCGGCATACCGCTCACGACTGAAATAAATTTATTTGTGCAGCGCTGTCCCGCGATTACCATCGGAGTTACCGGCAGCGTGGGTAAATCCACAACGACGGCGATGATTGCAGCAGCGGTGGGCGCGGCGTGGCAGAATGGTGCTGGCGGGGCACATTGTGGACGTGTGTACGCGGGAGGAAATATCGGTCGCTCTCTGCTGGCTGACCTGGGTGGTATTGGTCCGCAGGATTGCGTGGTGCTGGAGTTGTCGAGCTTTATGCTTGAGGATACGCCGCTTGCAGGCTGGTCGCCGCACATTGCGGTGGTGACGAACTTAAAGCCGAACCATCTTGATCGCCATGGCAGCATGGAGCAATACGCGGCCGCCAAGAAAAACATCCTGTGTTTTCAAACTCCGGACGATATTGCCATTATTAATCAAGATGATGCGGCAGTTTGGTCATGGCGGTCTGAATGCCGCGGACGGGTGATGGGCTATTCAACGGTTGCAGCGGCCGCTGTGCCGCTGCAGGTGCCGGGGGGGCACAATCAGAGCAATGCGCAGGCGGCTTTGACAGTGCTTGCGGCGCTGGGCATACGGCCGGGGAGTGATGCGTGGCGTGCGGGGTGCGAGGCGCTTCATACGTTTAAGGGTTTGCCGCATCGTTTGGAATTGGTGCACACGCAGGAGTTGCCGGGCGAACGCAGTGTTCGCTGGTTTAACGACTCAAAGGCAACCACACCGGAGGCTTCTATAACGGCCTTGCGGGCATTTGCGCCGCGGAGTTTTATATGTATCGTGGGAGGGTACGATAAACATTTGGATATGAGCAACTTTGTACGGGAGCTGGCAGAGCGGGCGGGCGGGGTGCTGGGTATTGGGGCGACCGGGCAAAGCTTGGTAGATCAGGTTGTTGCATCAGGGGCAGTCGCGCCGCAGCGGGCTAAATATGTGCAGACATTGGCCGCCGCTGTGGAACGTGCCGGGCAATGGGTTGGCGATGCGGGTGGGGCAAATGAGTTGGACGTGGTGCTGCTCTCGCCGGCGAGCGCAAGTTGGGGGCAGTTTGAAAATTATGAAGTGCGGGGCGCACAATTTGCGGCTCTGGCCAGGAGCCACACGGCGGGTAAATCTAAATAGCACCGGTTGTTACCTTATAAATAGCGGCCAAACGCAAGTCATGGCTCCGCATGGCTCTCTCGTTCAACCGGGTTTGGGAGAGTAAGGCAAATCATTCACTTTTATGTAGTACTCGTAGATTTGTAGCCAGCGGTGCGATGTACTTATCGGGCATGCTGCCCGGCCGTTGGTGTTAAAAATTTCGTAAACCTTTCGCCCACCTGTTGCGTATATAAGGTTGCCACAGCCACGAGACACGACAAAGTGGCTAGGTGGCAAAGTTCCTTCCTTCTCCCCCACGAAAGCCGGTGGTCGTATCCCACGCGACCATCGGCTATTTTTTTTATGCTCATTGTTGATCGTATACCAGTGTAAGCCTTGGTGAAATGACGCTCAAAATTACCGATTCGCGTGCGGCAAATCAGCTTTCCCGCGAAATTCCTTAAACCCGGGCCGAACACCCTTCACCTGCACATTCAGGGGGCGCAGCCTTACCCGCAAAGGCAGGGTCTTTTAGTTTTCATAAGTGGCGTAAAATTGCTTGACAAGGGATGATAGACGTGTGCAGCCATGGAAGGCT
>JBMFVX010000245.1:0-2241 GCA_049965775.1 Phycisphaerae bacterium | reverse complement strand
CTCGCCGAGCTGGGCCTGACAATGAGGACATTCGCTCAGGCGGTGTTCCTCGTAATGATCGATATGATCCGGCGTGGGACGATGCTCGCCCGGATGGCCGCGCTTGCGCCCGGGTCTTCGCTTGCGTCCCCGGGCGGGCGGCTTGGTATAGACCGGGCGCATCCCCGAGGGGGTGGTGGGACTGTCGGGGGTGTGTTCGCCTCTCTTTTGCAGCCGCTCCCACTGTTCGGCTTTCTCGCCCAGTTGCAAAATTTCCTCGGTTCGGACCCACCCGATTTCCTCGGTTGAGGACCACGTGATTTCCTCGGTTCGGACCCACCCGATTTCCTGAGGTGAGGACCACCTGATTTCCTGGCAGGGGACCACCCGATTTCCCGGGTGAGGACCACCCCCTTCCCCCGGAGTGTGGCTCTTGTGCGCGGCCGCCGTGATGGCGAGCTCGGGGAGCGCTTGTGCGCCCGCCGAGCCCGCCGCTACGCGGTAATGAACCGCCGTCGGCGCGAGTGGCCGTGGGCGCGTCGGTCCGGGACGGACGGACGCCCGGGGAGCTCTCTGGCGGCGGTTCTGGGCAAAACGAGCCTCCCGCACTGCCCCCGTATCCTTGCCGTTTACGGCAACTCGGGGGTTCGGGAGGATGAAGCACAGGAGACTGACCGTGGCTCGATACGAAGAGATCCAAAGACGTTTGGCTGAGGGCCGAGGGGTGCGGGAGATTGCCCGTGCACTGGGCTGCTCGCGTACCACCGTGCGGGAGATCCGCGATGGGCTGAAGGCCTCCCCGGCGCATCTGCCCGAGCGGGCCGACCCGCCGTGGATGCTGCAGCTGCAGTGGCCGCAGGTGATCGAGGACCTCGGGATGGGACACCCGATGAAGCTGATTTGGGAGGAGAAGGCCGCGACGCTCACCACCTACTCGAACTTCTGGAAGCAGTTCTACCGCAAGTTCCCGCAGTACCGTCAGCCGAGTGTGACGGCGAGGGATTTCTCCCCGGGGGAGCGGGTGGAAGTGGACTGGGCGGGAGACCCGATCGAGTGGCTTGATGTCAAGACCGGTGAGATCCACCGAACCTGGGTGTTTGTCGCGGGGTTGGGCTTCAGTCAACTCGCCTTTGCCTGGGCAACCGCGGACATGAAGAGCGCGAACTGGCTCGCCTGTCACAGGAGGATGTACGAGTACTACGGCGGGGTGCCCGCGGTGACGGTGCCGGACTGTTTGAAGCAGGGCGTGCTCAAGTGTCACATCTACGACCCGGATATCAACCCCGGCTATGCGCAGATGGCGGCGCATTTTTCCACGGCAGTGGTACCAGCGCGTCCAGGTCGCCCACAGGATAAATCGATCGCCGAGGGACTGGTGAAGCTGCTCTGCCGTTACATGCGCTTTCGACATCGACATCATCGCTTCACCTCGATCGGCGCGATCAACCGCGCCTTGGCCGAGGGCATCGAGAGGATCAACGAGCGCCGCCACACGCGCTTTGGCGTCTCGCGGCGCGAGCGCTTCGAGCAGCTCGAGCGGGCGGCCCTGAAGCCCCTGCCGGCGATCCGGTTCGAGGAGGCCGAGTGGACGCGGGCGAAGCTGCATCCGGACTGCTATCTCACGGCGGATCGATCGCTTTACTCCGCCCCGCACATTCACCGCGGCAAGCAGCTGGATGTGAAGGTGACGGAGAACCAGGTCGAGATCTACCTCGACCTCGAGCTGCTCGCGATCCACCCGCGCGATCGGCGCCACGGCGGCTACCGCACCAAGATCGATGCGCACTTTCCCCCGGCCTCCCAGGCGTACAACGAGGCCACCCCGCAGAACCTGCTCTCTCAGGCGCGCTTCATCGATGCCTCGGTGCACGCGCTGGTCGAGGAGCTGTTCCAGGCCGACGTCTACGGCCACATCCGCCGCGTCCAGGGCCTGGTGCGGACCTGCACGAAGGAGATCCGCGAGTGCGGCCGCGAGCCGGCCCTCGAGCACATCCGCACCGCGATCGCCGTGATGCGTCGGTTCGGCAGGGTGCGCGTGCCGTACTTCAAGCAGCTCCTCGCCGATGCGCGGCGCAAGAAGGTCAAGCCCGACGCCGGGCGCGAGATCGTGCGCCGCCCCGGCAACCCGATGCTGCGCCACGGCGCAGCCTCCACCGCGACCGCTGCGCCGCTCGCCGCGGCGGCCCACCAGGGGAGCCTGCCACTATGAGCACCGTTCTTGCCCGTAACCTCATGGCACAACTGAAGCTCCCCGGCATGGCC
>JBMFVX010000244.1:0-2275 GCA_049965775.1 Phycisphaerae bacterium | reverse complement strand
CGAACGCATTCTGGAAAAAGTTGCCAAGGCTCGCGCCGTCCTGAATAATGTTCAATCTATTTGATTCACTACACTAGGCGATTAAGGCTTGCCGCCGGGATGCCAGCCTGCCGGGCCAGTTCGGTTTGCGATAACCCCAGCCGTTTACGGTCGCGGATAATTTTCCGGGCTAGGCTGATTCGGGCATATTCCAACGCCGGGTAATTGCCATCCGTCCCCGGCCGCGGCAATGGTGGCAAATCGGTACCGTCTAAGCTGCTGCCAGCCCGCCGGGCCAATTCGCGGTATTCTTTCTCCGGCAATTGCACCATCCGCCTGCCATTGACCTTAATAATTTCAATGCTCATGGGTCAATCCTCATAAAAGCCGTCGCGATGCCCGACGCGTTCAATCACCCCCATGTCGCCATCAACCCGGAATTGCACCCGGTAATCGCCGGTACGCTTGCGGTAATGCCCAGCCAGTTTGCCTGATAGCGGCTTGGCCCCGCTTATTTCTGGCCAACGCTCCAACTGGGCCATGACGGCCATCACCCTCCGGTGAATAACGTTGGGCAGATCCTCCAACCCCTTGGCCGCACCGGGCGTTATCTTCACCAAAGCCATTATCAATATCCTACCTTTCTTGACGTATGAGTCAAAACGTACGGTTTGTTGTACATGCCTAGTGTCTCACTCCATTTGAATGACCGGGTATAATCGACGGAGTTTGATTCGGGCGTCCGCCGTGCGGAATTGCCAATTAACTTTTTTACTTCGATTATTTCGGTCGGCATTCCAGATGGCGATTCTCGCACGTAATGTCGTTTCGTCGGGGATGCGATCGGCCAGGCATTGCTTCTGCATGACGCTGAGTTCGCACTCGGCCATGTTGAGCCAGCTTCCATGTTTGGGCGTATGAACCACTTCGATTTTCTGCATGATCCTTCGCGCTTCTTCCGGCTCAAACGCCTCGTACAGGCTGCTCATACGGTGGGTGTTCAGGTTGTCCATCACCAGCGTAATGGTAGGAACCTGCGGGTAGATCCCATCGACCAGCATTTTCATCTGGCTGGCGAAGTCGAGCTTGGTCCTACGCGGCGTGACC
The DNA here is from genome assembly GCA_049965775.1 of Phycisphaerae bacterium. Taxonomy (GTDB): domain Bacteria; phylum Planctomycetota; class Phycisphaerae; order WQYP01; family WQYP01; genus JABEVB01. Next base: position 1,189 of record JBMFVX010000244.1, on the reverse strand, counting down.
GTCACGTACCGCTGCCCAGCCAGCGGTTCGTTCAACATCAACAAATTCGCCGTACCATTGCGCACGTACTGGTAGTCGCAACGCCCCGGCTGACCGGGGGCGGCGGGGATCGGCGTGGTGATTTCCCCCACCAATTGCTTGCTCTGCTCATCGAAACATACCACGGGATGTTGCGGATCATACGGACGCTTGTAGACCTCCAGCACATTCTCCATGGCGCAGACAAATTCCGCGTTCTGCGCAGGGGGAATGCACCACATCTTCTGTTGCCAAGGCTTTATTTCATTTTTTTTAGAACCCGCATGATGGTCTGTGGCGAACAAGACTCCACTATATTCAATGCCACCACCCGATCGGCCAGCAACTCCAAGGTCCATCGCACGCGGCCTTCAGGCTTGGGGCCACAGGCCAAGGCTATGAGCTTGGCCTCCTTCTCACCATCGAACATCGGAGTAATACTCGGACGAACCTGCTTCTTACGCTCCAGCGCCGCCGCCAACCCCTCTTCCACCAGACGCTCACGCAAGAGTTCTACCGTTCGCACGCTCACACCAAAAGCACGGGCGGCATCGGTGTCTTTCATCCTGAGACCGGACGTGGATTCGTCCACCGCCAAGAGAATGTTGGCGTGCCTGATCCGATAGGCAGACGCCTTCCCCACCCGCACCAACTGCTCCAACTGTTCGCGTTCGTCGCTATTAAGATCCACCACATACTTCTTCATGATGATCCTCCTTGATCAGAACCAATTACATCGCCAGCATCCTTGCCAGCACCACTCCTCTTATCGGACTAAACCCATCATTGCCTGTAGTAATATCAGACGGAATGAGACACTAGCCTTTCTTCTTGCCGGGCTTGCCTGTGCGGGCCTAGGGGTTTGATTCTGCAGGATTCAGTTTGGTGCAATGGGAACCGGCGGATTGCACCAATGCTAAAACCGCCAGGCAGATATGGGTCGGCAGGCTCGGCCAAGCGTGGATCACGCCTGCCAGGTCAGCACCAATATCCGGGGCTGGGTTGCCGCGATCCAGGCGTTCCTCCCGCACCTTGGCTAGGGGCCGTTGAGCCTTTTGATGCGCATCGTTGTCAACATTTACGTCAACATCGGTTTTTGGGTGATGCGAAAACCATTGACTGTGGATTGTTTTATCGTTTTGGCCTGTTGACTGGGGGTCAAGAGGTCGCA
>JBMFVX010000243.1:0-2302 GCA_049965775.1 Phycisphaerae bacterium | reverse complement strand
GTGAAGAGCCGGATGGTCAAACCGGCGCGGGAGTGGCGAGGGGTGCAGCGGGACGCGGACAGGGAGTTCGGCGGGCATTCTCGCTCATGAGCAGGTAATCGAAGACGGTGCGCACGTTGCGATTGAGGCGGCGGAGGGTTTCGGCGACCTTGCGGCCGGGCTTTGACTGGATGAGTGCGACGGCGAAGCGGCGCAGACGGGAGACATTCTCCGGGCCGTGGCCTGAGCGGATGCGGCTGCGGTCCTCGTCGAAGTTCCAGTCGATGACATAGTGGCAGCGGTTTTCTATCGTCCAGTGGCCACGGTTGATCTCGAGCAGGCGCTCAGGGGAGGCCTCGGAGGCCGGACGGCTGGTGATGCCGTAGGCGAGCTCGCGAGAGGTCTTGCCGGTTTTTTTCTCGATCACCTGCCGCTCGATGAGGAAGGCTTGGGCGAGAGCGGGGAAGTCGAGGTAGGCGTTCAGGGCGTCGGTGACCCAGATGGAGCGGGTTTCGATGCGGCCGTGGCCGCAGGAGGTTTGGGTGAAGTGGGCACTCCCCGGGCGCTTGGCGAAGTAGCGCTCGAGGTCGGCGAGCAGCGCTGGATGATTGCCTTTGACGGTGAAGTGGTAATGCGCGAGACGGCGGCGGATGAACTGCGCGATGGAGCGTTGGGTGAGCAGTGCGTCGGCGGTGATGTCCTTGTCCGTAAGGTCCAGCGGCTCGAGCAGCGGGATGGCGGTTTTGATCTCGTTGGTCTGCTTGAAGGTGTCCGGATCACCCGCTACGGGCAGGAGACCGACTTTTTTTGGGAATAACAGGCGCCGGTTTCATGGCCGATGACGCTCATGAGGTGGGTGCGCGCACCGCTGTCATCGATAGCGTTGCACATCGTTTTACCGTCCAGGGCGAGCGTGCGGTCTTTAAGTGCGAACTGAGCATTCCAGTTCTGCAGCGCGCGCTCAAAGTGCTGCGGATCGACGCGCATCAGCACGTCGCGGATGACTCCGAAGCTTGGCACCAGATACTCACCGCGCACCCGCCGGCAGCGAAAGCGCGCCCGGGCACTCTGGGAGAGGTTCTCGGCCCACTCGGCCATGTGCTGGTAGCCGCGCGCCCCGCACAGCGTGGCCGCTGCGGCGAGCGCGAGCACCACGTGCAGGGAATGGCGCCGGCCTTGGCCACGGCGCGGATCGGGGATCTGGCGGAAGAACTCCGGCAGGGACTGCATCTGGGCCGCGGTGAGCATCAGCTTCGGCACTCCTCGAGCGAACGGGGCCGGCAGATCGGCTGCCGACAATATGGCGCGGGCCTGCGGGCAAAGCGGGCGCAGCAAGACGGTCTTGGGCGAGTCGGTCGTGGCGCTATAGCCGCCCTGGCGGCGGCGGTAGCCGAGAGTCGAGCCGACCTCGATCCAGTTGGCGGCCCGATAGAGCGTGCCGCGGTGGCGGCGCGGATCGACGAAGGTCTCGAGCACAAGAATCGGATGCCCGAACGCCTCGAGCCAATCGGCGCTGAGGCGTCGCTCGCACAGCGCGAGAATGCGCGAGGCGACATTCGGACGGTGCCAGTCGGGCAAAACGCAATATCGGGAGTTGTTCGCCAGCAGGTGCAAGCGCGCGTACTGCTGCCGAGCGCTCCAGCCAATCCAGCGCTCCCGCGCGGCAATCTTCAATGCCGCGGCGGAGAAGCTCAGCAGCGCTACCCACTCCTGGCCCCAAGTCGCCACGTACCACAGCGTCTCGCCAATCTTCGCCAGCGCCCCGAGGTAATGGTGCGCCTGCATCAGCTCTTGGTAGCGTCCGTTCTCCTCGGGCCGAACCCGCCGCACCTGGATATCTTTGAGCACTCACACCCCGCCCATTGCCTCCAATTACCGCTGCCCCTTATACGGCAGCGCGGCGGGGAAGTCCAGCCCGGGGGGCGCGGCCTTTATCGGTCAGGCGCTTGGCCGCAGCGCGGATTCACCCTGAGCTCGACCTGCCCTTGGCTGGACCCGGAGCACAAGGTCGTGCGCCATCCGCGCTCGACGCTCGCATGCAGGCAGTGCGGTAAATCGATGCATTCGGACGCGGCAGGGCCGGCAACCCTGCTCGCCTTTCAGAAACCCGGCGCTGTTCGGGACGGGGTGAAGGCAACCCCTGCGCTCAGAACTCATGAGTGGGACAAACACTCGTGGCAGATGCGCGTGAATCGTCGCTCATTCGAGCGGCTGGCGGCATGAACCCGCCAGGAATCCTCGGTCTTCAGGCCGGGGAGGAAGTCAACGTTTCATCCGAAGTTGAGGAAAAAAGAGCTCGACGCCGCATGGCACGAGATCCTCA
>JBMFVX010000242.1:0-2322 GCA_049965775.1 Phycisphaerae bacterium | reverse complement strand
CCACGCTTGACGACAACCTCACGGTTGACGACGGTTACCGATATCACGACGTCGTTCACCTCGCTCATGCTGCGGTTCTCGGTTGGTCACCGGTCCTTCGTGCTCTGCTTGGCGCCAAGCGAAAGGGGCCTGCTCCCCCCGGCGCCTCCGAGGACGTGGATCGAACCCAGGACGGCGCACGTGCGGTGGCACTCGAAGAAGGCTTGGCCGCATTCGTGTTCAACTTCCTCGAGCCCGACGGCTTCGACGCAACCGACGTAAACATTCAGGCCCCCCTCTGACCTGGGTGTCTTCGCCGGATTATGCCTTTGACCTGGGGATTCGCGAAGTTGCTTGAAAGTTGCTTCACTGGCAGGCATGTCGAATCCGATCCGGGAGCGCCTCGAAGCGGAGATCGACGCGCTGCGTGTGGAGAACGCGTGTCTTGCTGGCGACAATGCTGCGCTGCGCTGCGAGAACGCCTCGTTTACTGGTGAGATCGAGAGACTGACCCGTCGGGTAGATGAGCTGACCCGACGCCTGGACAAGAGCTCGAAGAACTCGTCGAGGCCTCCGTCGTCGGACTCGATCAAGCACAAAGCGGAAGCGGCCAAGACCCGAGCGCAAAGGCGGGCCGATGCGAAGGCGAAACGCAGGGCCGAGGTGGAACGCAACCGGGGAAAGCAACCCGGTGCAACAGGCGTAAACCTGTCGATGCGGCCCGACCCCGACGGTATCGTCGAACACTCGCCCAGCACCTGTTCATCGTGCGGGGATGATCTCAGCGACGCTTCGGTCGAGAACACCGAATGCCGTCAGGTCTTCGACATCGACAAGCCGGTCGTTGTTTGTGTCGAGCACCGTGCGCTGACCAAGCGGTGCCGCTGCGGGGCTCGGAGCAAAGGAACATTCCCGGCGTCCGCGAAGGGCCCGACTAGCTACGGCCCTAACGTGAGAGCGTCTGCGCTCTACCTCCTCACAGGCCAGCACCTTCCCGTCGAACGCACAGCGCAGGCGATGGCATCACTGCTCGGATGCCCGGTGTCCACCGGGTTCGTCGCCTCGCTCGCCCCCCAAGCAGCTGACGGCCTGGCCGGCTTTATCGACGAGTTGAAAGCACGCCTGCAGGCTTCGAGCCTCCTCCACGTCGACGAGACCTTCGACCATGTCGGGACCAACAAGATGTGGTTCCACGTGGCAGCGAACGAACTACACACCTTCCTGGTCGCCTCGATGACGAGAGCCAAGTCCGCACCCGACGAGGCGGGAGTCCTCGGCGAGTTCTCCGGCACCATGGTCCACGACCGGCTGTCCATGTACTTCAGCTACGACAAGGCAACGCACGCGATCTGCCACGCGCACATCCAACGCGATCTGGCTGCTGTCGGGATCATCCGCGGTCAGGGCTGGGCCAACGACATGGCCGCACTGCTGGTCGAGATGAACCACGCGGCGCACAGCGCACGAGACAAAGCCAAGAGCTGTCTTTCCCCTCGAACGCTCGCAGCGTTCCTCGCCCGCTACGACACGCTTAGCGCTGACGGGCTCGCCGCGAATCCGAAACCGCAAGGCCGCAAACGAGACCGGCTCGAGGCCGACGGCTACAACCTTGCCGCCGCGCTCGTCAAGCTCCGGCCAGAGGCCACCCGGTTCGTCACCGACCTTACCGTCCCCTTTTCGAACAACGAGGCAGAGAGGTCGGTGAGGATGGTCAAGCTGCATTCGAAAGTGAGCGGATGCTTCCAAAGCCTCGACGGCGCGAAAGCGTTCGCCGCGGTGCGCTCCTATCTCGATACCGCCCGCAAACACAAGATCGGCGCGCTCGACGTCCTCGCCATGTTGTTCCGCGGCGACGCGTGGATGCCACCGACAACGACCTGAACCCCAGCGCTCGCCGCCCGACACCTCAACGAGCTTCGATAACCGACACCCGATAGCGTCGCGTTCGAACTTAACCCTATCCGCGCAACCTGGCAAATCACCCCTGCAAACACAAAGATGCCCTAATCAGCCCGGGGTCTGAATGTTTGCCCATGAACTCTCGGTGCAGCGCTGCGGGCAGGTTGGTCGCGTCAGCGTTCCACGCGAGGACGTCGAAAGCCGGCGGGTCCTCGCCGAGAAGGTAGTTCGACACCCAGTAGTTCCACACCAGGTCGTTCGGGCGGACCCATGCGAACACCCGGGACAGTTCCCGGCCGTCGAGGACACCTTTGCGTTTCGAGGCGGCTATCGCGCTTCGGATGGTCCGCTCGGTGGAGAACATGTTGAGGGTGCTGGTTATCTGAGTGTCTATCAACGTCACGGCCAGCGTCGCCGAGCGCACCAGGTCCCTTCCTTGCGCCG
>JBMFVX010000241.1:0-2336 GCA_049965775.1 Phycisphaerae bacterium | reverse complement strand
TACACTCGGGCCGATGCAGACAAGATGTCTGCGTTACCGGCGCAGCCGGCTGACTGCCCGGAAAAATTGCCACGCCCTTACCGGGTGCGGGCACCAAGCTTTTCATAAAGAGCCGCAGCGGTTTTGATGCCGCGGTAATAATCTTCGAGATTTATTTTTTCGTTCGGACCATGGGCGCCGTCGTCGGGCAGGCCAAAACCCAACAACAGACTCTCCAACCCCAGCAGGTCTTTAAACCAGCTTACCACCGGTATAGACCCACCCTCGCGAATAAACACCGGCTTTTTGCCAAATCCAATTTCCACCGCTTCCACCGCCGCCCGCATGTGAGGCGTATCGGTGGGTGTAATCGCCGGCGGCCCGGCGCTAAGTTGCGTCAGGCTGACCGTCACGCCGGGCGGCGTAATCTGCCGAACAAACGCTTCCAAAGCCGCGGCTATTTTGGCGGGGTCCTGCCGCGGAACAATGCGCATTGAAAGCTTGGCCGAGGCCCTGGCCGGCAGCACCGTTTTAGCGCCCGCCCCCTGATAGCCCGACGTCAGCCCGTTGATGTCGAGCGTCGGCCGGCACCATTTGCGCTCCAAATTGGTAAAACCGGCCTCGCCCCAAAGCTCGCGTACGCCCAGTTGCCGGGCAAGCGCCGCATCATCGGTGGGCAGAGTTGCCCATTGACGGCGCAAGCTCTCGGCGGGCAGTTCAACATCATCGTAAAAAGTTGGAACACAAACGCGCCCCTGGGCATCGTGCAGCCGGGCCAGCATTGCAACCAATGCATTGGCCGGGTTGGCCACATAGCCGCCAAACAGGCCGCTGTGCAGGTCGTTGGCCGGGCCGCAAACCTCCATCTCGTAATAAACAAGGCCGCGAAGACCACAGGTAATCGCAGGCACGCCGGGCGCAAACTGGCTGCAATCACTGATGACCACGCACTGTGCGGTGCGCAGCAGGTCTGCATGATCGCGCAATACCTGGGGCAAATGCGGCGAGCCTATTTCCTCCTCGCCTTCCAACAGCACCGTCAGTCGCACGGGCAGTTCCTGCGCTATTTCACGCCACGCCAGCAGCGCCGCCAAATGCGCATGCACCTGCCCCTTGTCGTCCGTTGCGCCGCGGGCAAAGAGTTTGCCATCGCGCACCTGCGGCTCAAACGACTTACTCTGCCATGGCTCAAGCGGTTCGGGCGGTTGCACATCGTAGTGGCCATACAGCAGCACGTGCACCGCATCGGCCGGAGCCAACGCCGGCGGCGTGGTGGCCAACACGCAAGGATGCCTCGGCGTGGCGACAAGCTTAGCCTCCAGCCCGATGCCGCGCAAGTTAAGCATGGCCCATTCAGCGGCGGCGGCAGTGTCGGCATCGTGCTGCCCCTGCGCTGAAACGCTCGGTATCGTCAACCACTGCTTGAGGTCGCCCAACCAGCGATGTTTGTTCTTTTCAATCCAGATTAATACGGTGTCGAGCATGATGTTCCCCAACAGCAACGCTGGCATGGTGCAAACGCGGCCGACAGCGCCGCCGCATTGGTTGGTATATTACAATAAAGTTGATGTGTTGAGGATGAATGAGCGAGCTCGCCTGCAGCGAGTATTTGCTGCTGATGGGGCTGTGGCCATTGCGGCTGCTGCTTTATGGCAGTCAAAACAGCGCGCAGTTGAATAAAAGCAACCACAAAAAGTCGCATGACGTGGCCCGCAGCCGTCATCACGGCTCATCGGTAACGCTGGAAATCTGCTTAATTTGCCGCGTGGGCGCAGCGGTCGGAGGCGCCGGCAGCGAGGCTTTATCTTTTTTCTCGTCCTCAACCGAGTTGTTGACGTCATCGGCCGTTTCTTTCAGGCCCTTTTTGAACTCAACAATGGTGCGGCCCATGCTGCGGGCAATGGATGGCAGCCGAGGTCCAAAAATCACCAGCGCAATGATGCCCACAATCAACAGATCAGGGCCTTCCAAAAAGTTACCGAACAAAGCCGGTGGCAGAGCATGAATTAAATGAACCATAAAACACCTCACCTTGCGAAGCCAAACTCCGCCAAACTCAAGGCTGCCGCGCGAGACACCCGCTCGCAGCCAACAACCCGATAGAAGCCAACACCGCACGCCAAGTGCATACCCGGCCGTGCCAATCATCTAATAGTATATACGTTTGCCGGGCCAAAAGCACGCAACCAATTATTATAAAAACGAACCAACCGGAGCGATATTGCGGATAGGGCGCTCCCGGGCAAAGCCGAGATAGTAGCGCAGGTGACATTAAAACAGTAAAGTCTCGATAGTTGGTTCCCAGAAGCCTGTCCCGGCCAGCGCCGGGAGATTTCGGCATCCCTGGCTCAAACCCG
>JBMFVX010000240.1:0-2409 GCA_049965775.1 Phycisphaerae bacterium | reverse complement strand
GATTCCTAAAAACGGCGCCATTGTATCCTTAACGCCAAAAGCCCCCTTGTCCAATTCCGACTGAAGCAAGACAATGGTGGGTGGCAGTTATTTCGCGTGCCATCCGGAGGAACTCGGCCCGCGGAAATTTCTTAAGGGCGATGTCAATGGTGTTGGCCCCAAGAATGGTGTGTGTTTTCATAAGGGCAAACTCGCGGTCATTTAATTTTCCGGGCTTCAGCAGCACATAATCCGGTATGGCGACCTTGCCGATGTCGTGCAGCGGGCTTGTGAGGTATATCCAACGAATAAAGTCGGCGGAAATAGTCGAACCGGCTGAGTCGCGGCCGGCGAGGTACTGCGCCAGAATGCGCGAATAGCTTTGTACGCGTTCCAGGTGCATGCCGGTTTCGGGATCGCGCGACTCGGCAAGTTTGGCCATCGCAAAAATCGCCACGGTGCGGGTATCAAGCGAAAGCACGCGCTCGCCGGAACGCACCCGGGCCACGAGTTCATCCTGGTCGAACGGTTTGCTGATAAAGTCGTCGGCTCCGGCGCTTAACCCGCGGACCCGCTCCTGCGGGTCGTCGCGGTCGGTAAGCAGGATGATGTAGACGTAGCCCCACATTTCTTCGCGGCGAATGGTTTGGCATAACTCGAGGCCGCCGACTTTTCCCGGAAAGTTCCAGTCTGCCACCACCAGATGCGTAAGGCCCTGGCGAACAATTTCCAGCGCCTCGTCGCACGTGTCGCAGGCGATGATTTCATAACCGGCGGCGGTGAGTGTGTTTTTAATGATGGAGAGGGTTACTGTATCGCTGTCTACCGTGACTACCCGCATGCAAACTTCCTTGTGAACACCCCGGCAATCCGGGGATGCTTTCGGCGAATAACGCCTGCTTCATTATCGGCAGGCGGGCGCCATGCGCCGCAGTCCCGATAAAAGCCGCCGCCACCCGCTATGGCCGCCGTAAAGCTGGCAATATTGTATACCGGAGGGGCGAATTTTGCCTTGAAAATGCTTTCGTGGAACCGCCGGGCCAGCGGCGCATCAAAAGAGGTGGACAGAAGTGATGTTTATGGAGAATCAGTTATGAAAACCCTTGTTATCGGCAGCGTTTTGTTGGCCACGGCGGCTGCTGTGGTCGTGGTTCCGCGGGTTGCCGCCCTGATTCAGAGGCCTGCGCCTGCGGCGGCTCTGGCGGGGCAAGCAGATGATGTCAGCGGCCGAAGCGATATTCTGCTGCGCCGGGTAGAACTGTTTGCCGATGGGGTCGGCTTTTTCCAATACGGCGGCCTTGTTGAGGGCAGCGCGCGGACGACGCTCTATTTTCGCTCCGGTCAGATTAACGATGTTCTCAAATCGCTGGTGTTTCAGGACAGCGGCGGCGGACAGGTAGGTCAGGCTGAGTTTCCATCAAGTCAGCCGCTGAGCGTTGCACTGAGCAGCTTGTTAATTAACTTGGATGGAGCGCCGAGCATGGCCGACATTCTCGCACAGCTTCGCGGGCATACGATAACAATTGTGATGGGCGGCAAGCAGCAGGTGACCGTGAGGGGCCGCGTGATGGATGTTGTGCGGCGCCATGAATACGGCACCCGCGACAAGCCCGGCGTGCCGCCGCGTTTGGCATGGTATGTCAATTTGTACCGCGCCGGCGGTCTTACGAGCATTAAAATTGACCAAGCCGCCATCATCCATATTGACAACCCCAAACTCGCAGCCGCAGTGCATCAGGCGCTTGGCGTTCTGGCCGGCCGAACCAACGCACACAAGCGGCCTGTGACGCTGGCATTCAAAGGTGCAGGTCGCCGGGCGGTTCAATTTGCATATCTTCTAGAGACGCCGTTGTGGCGCATATCGTATCGCCTGATTCTACCCGGTGGCCCGGGCGGCAAACCGCATTTGCAGATGATGGCCTTGATTGCCAATCAAACGGATATGAACTGGCGGCACATAAGCCTGCACCTGCTGGGCGGCCGCCCGCTTTCGTACATTCAGAACATGTATCAGCCGCTGTATCAGCGGCGGCCGGTAAGTCCGCTACCCGCCGATGTATCGCTTTGGCCGCAGACCTATGGCCGCGGGCTTGCGGTCATTGGGGAAGATTCGTTGGGCGGGACACCGATGGCCAGCCTGCCGGCCCACGCCGTACTTAGGGCGCGTGGCTCCATGTACGAGCAAATGGCCGCGGCGAAATCCGCGGCGGCCGCTGCCGCGCCGGGTTTTGCGCTGCGGCAGCAAAATCAACTTGCTCAAGGTTTGCCCGCGTTTGACCCGCTGCAGGGGCTTGAGGCCATGGCCCGCAACGGCCGCTCGCACCCCGCGTTCGACTACCGGGCACGGGATATATCTATACCTCCCACGGCCAAAATTTGAAGGCTTTATTGCAGTGTGATGGTGAGATACTCCGATGATAGGTAATACCG
>JBMFVX010000239.1:0-2433 GCA_049965775.1 Phycisphaerae bacterium | reverse complement strand
CGACTTCCCAGCCCTCGCGCAGCAACTCGTCAATCAGATATCCGGCAATAAAGCCCTTCGCCCCGGTCACGCAAATCTTCATGCTGGCTCTACGCCCCTTCCTGATGCTTCCAATGAGTCGGTCTTATTTCACAAAATTTATCTTATGTGGCGAATGCTCTGGGACCGCTCATGAGTCCCGTCTGGTCCTAAGATCAAGGCTTGCGAGCGATGACCAGGAACTGCTTACCAAAAATTGGCCAGACTGCCGGGAACGCAAGATACCATTGCAGCATCCATAGTGGGTACTGCCGTCCGTCCGACATCGTATATGGCAGGAATCTACCGACCACCTTCTCCATCTCAAATCCGCACATTTTGAGCGCTTCTGCGAGAGAAAGCTCCGTCAGCTGAACATAATGATCGAAGAAATCCCAGTAGGCGCCTGGAACATATTTAATATTTGGCCCCATGGAGATGAATGTTCCACCCGGCTTGAGGCAACGATAGGCATCGGCCAATGTCGCAAGGACCAAATCCTTGTTGGGCAGATGCTCCAAAAAATTGCTAGTGAACACTGCATCCAACTCACCTTCAGCCAGAGGCCACGGCTCAGAACAATCTTGCTGAAAAATCACGACTCCCTCTGCTGCCCGATGATGAACATCGGGATTCAAGTCCATCGCATATTTCTTGCCAGCCTTTACGTTATTGATAAATTCGCAATATCCAGATCCAAGATCAAGAACATTCCCTGCAACAGGAGTCCACTGGCAAATAAATGGCGCAAGAACCTGCCACACTTTGGTTCGGTAGTGAGTCTTGCCCTCGAAGCGAATCCCGTATGCACGCTGAAGAGTATCTTGACGGCTATCAACCAGATTTTGCTTGTTCTCGCGCATCGTTGCACCCTGAGTTGGAGAGTTTTTGGCTAGTTTTCTGCTCCTATCGGGTAGAGCAGGCTGTTGCAGTTTAACGGCGGGCACCAAATTCAACGTGATTCCACACGTCCACCAGTATCTTCCCGCTGTAGTCGAGACTCTTGTATGCCTTGTGAGGCGCAGCAATCATCACCACATCCGAGCGCCGGATCAATTCCTCGGCCGACACAAAACGCTCATCCTGAATGTATTCATCCGAGCACAGTACCTCGTTGGCCTCGGTGAGCAGAATTTTTCTGGCTCTGCGCAGGAAAGTGTAAACATGTGTGATTTGCGGGGCTTTTTTGAAGTGGCTGTAATCGGCTATTCTCCTCAGGATGCGCGACAACGATTGGACACGGGTATTGGGCTGGCCGGGCTACAAGGTCTACCGGCACGAGCTTGATGAGGCCGGCAAGCGACTGAAGCTGTGGGTTCGGCGTAAGCGGGCGAACAAGCAGTTGATGTGCTCGGGATGCGGCAAGCTGATGGGCGACATTATCGAGAGCTATGAGCGGGAAGTACGCGATCTTCCCTGGTCGGAGTACAAGGTCACGGTGGTGATCGAGCTGTATCGGGTACGCTGCCCGGAGTGCGGAGTGCGGGTAGAAAAGGTGCCGCTGTTGCCGTCCAAGGCTCCCTTCAGCAAGCGTTTCGAAGATGCTGTGGGGCAGGCTTGCGAAAGCGCGGCAGCCAGCCGGGTGGCCAAGCAGTTTGGTCTTTCGGCCAGCACGGTACGGGCCATCGATCAACGCTATCTGGCGCGCTGGGCCGAAACGCGGCGCAAGCCGGCACTACGCCAGATGGGCGTCGACGAGATCTTCCTGGGCAAGAAGCAGAAGTTCGTCACCGTGGTCAGCAACCTGGATACCGGCGAGCCGCTGTGGTTTGGCGCCGGGCGGAAGAAAGAGACGCTGGATGAATTCTTCCGCACGCAGTTGAGTGCTTTTCAGCGCGGCGCAGTGCGCGCCGCCTGCGTGGACATGTGGGCACCGTTCCGGAAGAGCATCGAAGAGTGGCTACCGCAATGCCGCATCGTCTACGACAAGTTCCATATCATGAAGCACGCCGGCGAGGCGGTTGATGAAGTGCGGCGCCAGGAGTTTTTCCGCAAAGGCGGTCCGGCGCGGGAACTGGTCAAGGGCAAACGCTGGCTGCTGTTGACGCGCTGGGTGCATCTTACGGCCCGCAAGAAGCAACAACTGAACGCCCTGTTTGCATTAAATCGGCGCCTGCTGAAGGCCTATCTGCTCAAAGAGAGCCTGGACCGGCTATGGACCTACCGCTACGAAGGGGCGATGTTGCGCTACCTTCAAAGCTGGATTGACCAGTTGCGCTGGCAGCGGCTCCGGCCCATGGAGAAGTTGGCCGATACGCTCCTCAAACACCTCGATGGAATCCTCAACTACTGCCGGATCAAGGTGCCGCTGGGCGTCGTCGAGGCGGTCAACGGCAACATCAAAGCCTTGCTGCGCCGCGGAAGAGGTTATCGCAACCTCACTTATCTGCTGCTCAAAGCGCAACGTCTGGCGGC
>JBMFVX010000238.1:0-2434 GCA_049965775.1 Phycisphaerae bacterium | reverse complement strand
CCACCCCTTTCGTATGACCTTACTCATCGGCCATCCGAAAGAAAATCTTGAGCCTTTATAGCGCTGTCGTGCTAGGGGACGGCTGATTCAATTGCGTCATACACGGCGCTCTGATGAACTTGCGCAGTATTACATTGACCCCGGAAAAATAGATCGCTTGCCGCCGCGATGACGGATCGTGTAACCTGAGCTGTTGTAAGGATCAAGCCGTATGCGCGTTAAAATCAAGACCTGCCAAAACTCACCTCTGTCGTCCACCAGGATTGCCTCAACGCCACGATCACGCCTAGCGCCCGCAATCGGCTTGGCCGCGTTGGTGCTCTCTACATTAGGGGCATGCAGCCATGGCCATCAGCCGCAGGCATCCCAAGCCGCCATGCAAAGGCCGGTGCCCGAACCTCTTTTGTCCGCAGCCAATATCAGCCGCGCCTGTCAGCGTGTGCGGCAGAACCTGGGGGCGAAAAATTGGGCCTTGCTGCTGGCGCACCTGCGAACCGTCAATAAAAATATTGCCACCCACGGCGTTGCCTATAACGCCAAGTATAAGCTGTGGCTCTTCACCGGTTATGATTATGGCACCTACTACGACTGGGACGATTATTTTGAAAATATATATCTCGCCTACAACGGCATCAGCCGCTTTGCGGTCAATAATCCGACATTATTTCTGAAGCTCGAACATCCAGACGGCTTTATCCCGCGATATTTGAGTCCCAACGGCTACCAAAAAGACGCCCAGTTTAAACCATTTCTTGCGCAAATCGCCTGGCTCGGCTTTATGCAGCGCCACGATATTGGCTGGCTCAAAGCTCACTTTGCCAGGCTCGCGCTCTATCTCAAAAAATGGTGTAGCTACGATACGGACCACAACGGACTGGCCTACTGGCCGCAAGGCTGCGATCAGGCGGGCATGGACAATCAATGGTCGCGCACCGTCGGCCGCAGCGAAGGTGTGGACCTCAACTGCTATCTCGTGCGCGAGTACCGCGCCATGGCTCGCATCGCCGCCGTGCTTGGCAAGCCGGCTGTCGAAAAAGAGTATCTCATGCGTGCCTCGCACCTTGCCCATCTCATCAATACCATCCTCTGGGACGCCAATCGCGGTTTTTACTTTGATCGCAATGAGGTCACCGGCAAGCTTACGCAGGTGCTGTCGGTATCGGGCTTTACGCCCCTGTGGGCGGGCGTTGCCTCACGCCGGCAGGCCAGCGATCTGGTGAGGCGGCATCTGATCAACCCCGCGCAATTTTGGCTCAAATACCCCATTGCGTCCTACGCTCAAACCGAGCCTGACTTTTATGAAGGCTCGCGGCATGGAGAATGCAACTGGCGCGGCAGCGCCTGGATTCCCACAAACTACATGATTTTCCATGGCCTGATGCGCTACGGCTACTTTAATGCGGCGCGACAGCTCGCCTACCGCACATGCCAGATGGCTCTAAAAAGTGCGCAAACCCGCGAGTATTACAATTCACAGACCGGAGCGGGACTTGGCCGTGATCCATTCTGGGGCTGGTCGGCACTTGCTTATGTCATGCCGTTCGAATATCAACTGCAGTACAACCCGACGAGTCTGCAAGCCGGCGACGTACCCAACCTTATTGTGGCCATTGGCGTGACCGCCCCTCATATTCCGGGCAATTGAAGGGTGCCGACGCCGCCGCCATCGGCACGGCGCTCTGATGTGCCGCCGCGGGTAGCGGCGGCTGGCACCACCATCGTTGCGCTGGAAACCTTCGGCCGTGCGTGCCAAGCGGCGCGATTTGATGGCCTTTCAGCGCAGAATCATTTACAGAGTTTCCGCTCTATCATCGAGGGTGGTGCGGTTGGCCGGGTTCTGTGCCATGGCATGTTCAGGTGCGTTGCGGGGATCCGGGCACAGCGATCGCGCCGCTACTCACCCCATATTGCTTCAGAAGGGAGAACGATGCGCTGATCGGCTGGAGGCGGCGAGGCGGTAGCGGCCGGGGAGTTGATTTCCGCGGTCGCTGGCGGTGTGCCCCAACCGGTGCGGTCGGCGTGCTGATCGAGGCCGGTTACGAGGTATCGAAGCGCGTCGAGCGCGTGATCGTCCTTCGACACAGGCGCTTCTTCGGCCCGGCCAGCGCCATGGTAGTGATAGTTGGCGGCTTCTTTAATAAGCTCGTGGCATGAACTGTATACTTTAAGGCGATCAGCCATGATGCGCTCGGTTACCTGCCTGATGCCGCCCAATACGCCTTCGGGCCTTCGTTTGACGCAGGTAAAACCACGCCTGATGAACTCTTTTATGAGTTCGGGCCGCGATTGATCGCAGAAGAATAGTTCGACGCTCCAGCGGTCGGTCAGGTCCCGCATGACTTGGTAAATTTGATGGATAAGGGCCTGTAAATAAATAACTGATACCATTTGTGGTTATTGTCCGATAATAAGGAGGATGGATCGCGCAACGCTG
>JBMFVX010000237.1:0-2450 GCA_049965775.1 Phycisphaerae bacterium | reverse complement strand
GCAGGCAGCCAGCGCCTTGTACCCGGCAAAAACGCCTGGGAATGCCAATAAAATCGGCATGATCCCGGGCCGCCCGAAAAAATTGCCACGTCCTCTGTTGGCACGGTAGCAATAGACGTTTTGCTGCATAGAAGCCTGCGGCGCAAGCCGCCTTTTAAGTTATGCCGGGTTGTTGTTATTGTTGTTGTTTGAATCGGCGTGTTTAGCCGGCGGGAAAATATCGCCAACCCCGCTGCTGTCGTCTGCGGCGAAGGCCATATTGCGCTGGCCGCGGGATGAGCCGGCATGCCCGTGTGGATGCCAATGGCTGACGCCTGTGCTTTTGGCCTGATACATGGCGCGGTCGGCGTTTCGCAGAAGGTCTTCCGTTGTAGCGCCATCCTGCGGCCAAATGGCGCTGCCGATGCTGATGGTGACGCGTGTATTCATTCCGGTCGCCGCCGAGGCCTGGGCAACCCGGCTGATCATGGAGTTGGCGACTCGGCCCAGAGCGGCCATGGTATGAACTTCCATCAGAAGACACAGAAATTCGTCGCCGCCGGCCCGGCTGACGGTATCCTCCTGTCGTACGCACGCCTGCAGCGCCTGGGCAACCATCCGTAGGACGTTGTCACCTGCACAGTGGCCGAAAGAGTCATTGATACCTTTAAAATTATTAATATCAAGAAACATTACCGCAAACGGGCGCTGATGTCGCCGGGCCTGCGCCAAAGCCCGCTCAAGCCGGTCATTAAACAGGGCGCGATTGGGCAGCCCCGTGGCGGCATCGTGAAAGGCCATATAGCGGTGCTTGTCAGACTGTTTTTCGCTTAAATACAGTCGCTCTTCCAGCAGCCTGCGTTCGGCGATTTCGTGGGCCAGAGCACCGTTCAGCGCCCGAAGATCGTCGGCGCAAGTCTGTACCCGGCTCTCGACGGCCTGGGTGCGTGTGAGCAGCGTGTGCACCTCGTCTTGCGGATCGTAACCCGCAAGTTTTTCTTTCAGGGCCTGATTGGCCCATGAAAGTTCCCGCGCGCAGGCCTGTACCGTATCGGTAACCAGACCGCTCCGTTGTAATGTCCGATGAAGCGATTCAGGTGCGTCACCGTTTTTATGCAGCATTTCAGCCATGATGATTCATTCCTGTATATGAGCCTTTTCATAATGCATGCTCTCGGCCTCTTCACTTTGATAGCAAAGCAATTGCCGTACCGTTTGACGCATCTATAAGAGTCCCAATCTTTCGGAATGTGGCGGGGTTGCAGTCAGGGTGTCGGCAAAAGCAGGAATGACCCAGTTGGCCATGTCAATGTGTCCGGCGTGCAACCATATTGGCGCAGTGCCGGTGAAAACGCCGTGTCGCGTGCCCGAAGCTTTGCTGCAGGCATGTTGGTCAACGCCCGTTGGTGTGTTGTGTGCTGCCGGCTATGCCGCGATCGGCTGTGTTGCATAAATTGCGGGGCATGGCACGGCCTTTGCATAGGAGAGAGGCGTAAGCATGCAATGCTGCTGCAGTGTTATCTGCGGTGATGACGTTTCTCTTGCGACAAAAGGAGTTTGCTATGAAAACTGAAAACAACGACGAAAAAGAAATTAAACGCTCTAAAAAAGATGCGAATCGCGACCCGCTCAGCGGCGCTGCCGAATCGCATCCGCTGGGAGCCGGGGCCGGTGCTCTCGCGGGCGGTGCTATAGGTGGAGTGGCTGTCGGTGCTGCCATCGGCACGGTAGCCGGTCCGGTTGGGACTGTGGCGGGCGGCGTTGCGGGCGCCATTGTGGGCGGCATTGCGGGAGCCATGGGCGGAAAAGCCATCGCGGAAATAATTGATCCGACCGAGGAACACGGCTTCTGGCAGTCGGCCTATGTGTCAAGACCCTATGCACAAAAGGGTGTCACCTATGAGCAATACGAGCCGGCTTACCAGTACGGCTGGGAATCGCGCGCCTTTTATATTGACGAAACATTTGACGAGGTGGAGCCGAACCTGGAACGCGACTGGCCCACCCATCGCGGCAAGTCCACATTGTCGTGGGAACACGCCAAGCACGCGGTACGCGATTCATGGAATCGAGTGGAAACAAAAATCGCATCGTCCAAAAAGTAGGGCGTTTAGAGAGGCATATGCCGCAAGGCTATGCAAGTGGGGCAACGCTGTGTATGGGGCCGTTTCCAGTAACCTTATATTGGAAATGGCCCCGTCAAGCGCTGGGTGTTCCCGCTGGGATGTCACATCATTGAAACCAAAGAAAAGGGATTTATCCATGGCAACCAAAATGCCCGCCGAAAAGGGGCTAAAGCCGACACTGACGCGTGATGATCTTATCGAACTGCTGAATGAAGATTTGGCCCGTGAATATCAGGCGATTATTGCCTATGTGGTTTATTCGCAGGTTATTAAGGGCGCGTAAACAAATAACCGCTACGGTTGACGTGGCGTGATCGTATAGTTCCAGTCGCCGTGGAAGTCATG
>JBMFVX010000236.1:0-2468 GCA_049965775.1 Phycisphaerae bacterium | reverse complement strand
ATTACGAAAAGCGGAGCGTTTCGGTTCATATTTCATCCAATATAGGCGGCAAGGCGGAAAATTACGCTGGTTTAAGGCCTAGCCGCGCGGTGATCGTACGCCTGTATCATCTTGGCTTCATACAGCGGCAGGTACGTCTGCTTTCCCTTTTTCCAGATATTGCCCTCAAGCTTGAAGCCATCCTTTTTAAACGCTCCGCCTTCTGTAAACAATTCGGCGTCGTTGGTTTGGTCAAACATCCTCACAAACCGTATGCCCCATGGATTGCCCCCTTCCTTGCGCGATTCATCCACAAGTATCGGTACGCGGCGATAAATCGCGGTGGTAATCTGGCAATCGCGGCGCGTGCGAAACACCGGGCTGGTGTGTGTGTTGGGGTTTAGAAGCGCAATATCCTTTTTAGACAGCGTGATGTGCCTATCCCGATCCCTCAATTGCTCCATCCGGTGAATATAAAAGGCAAAGTCCGCCACCGGGTTCTTTACGGCGCTGCCGCCAAAAACCAGTGTGGAAAATTTGAATGCTCGATGCACATCTGGAAAGAATCCCTCCTTATTTTCAAAATCGTACAGTTGAATCAGCGACTCGCCCTCTATCAATGCCGAAAAAAATTCTTTGGTCGTATCGTCCGTGGCAATGCCTGACGGCACCAGCAGGCCCGCTCTGCCATGCGGCGCAACCAGCGACCGAGCCAATTCTGCAAACAGCATGTAGGTGTTAATGTCGCCCTGGCCGGTCAGTGGGTAGCGACCGCATTGCCGGGCGTAGTCCAACATTCGTTCAGCAGACTGCTGGGCAACCTTATAGCGACCGTACAATTCCGGGCTGTCTTTTTCCAACGGTTCAATGAGCTTGCGCCGCGCTGCCGCACTCACCGCCCCGGCGATTTCAGGGGCGCTAAACGCAAAGAACTCCCGTTCCTGCAATTTTAACCGCTCCCAGGGCGGGTTGCCGATAACCGCGTCAAAGCCGGCGCCAAATGGGCGTGAAGCATCACCAAACACCTCCGGAAACTGCTCCTGCCATTTCATCGCCATGCGATGAACCGCAGCATCCTCGACGAGCGAGTTGCCGCAGACAATGTTGCGCGACAGATCGGCCAATGTTTTGTCGTAGCGCACGGTTTTAATCCACAGCGCCAGCCGGGTTATTTCCACAGCCTGCTCTGAAAGGTCCACACCATACAGGTTGTCGTTGAGAATCATATCGGGTATGCGGGCGGTAAGTTCCGCATGGCCCGGTACATTCAGCGCCGAGAGGTTGCGGCATACGTCGGTGTAATAATCTTCTAGCAGGTCGTAAGCGGCGATTAAAAATGCGCCCGATCCGCACGCCGGATCAACAATTTTCATATTCCGCAGCGTTTGCAGGCATTGCTGATAGTAGGCCGTCATTCGCGGCTGCGGCTTGCCCGATTCTTCATCCACCAGTGTGATCTCATGCGCCTTTTTTAGGTTGTTAAAGCGCAGATCAATCAGGTCGCCCACCGTGCTGCGCACCAGAAATTGCGTAAACTCCGGCGGCGTGTAATACACCCCGAAACGCTTGCGCTGGGCGGATTTCTGCATGGCGGGCGCCGGGCCGGGCATGGTTTCGGGGCTAAACACCCCGGCCACGCGCATCTTTTCCAACTCGTTAATGGATCGTTCAAAGATATGCCCCAGCACATCAACATTGACTTCATCCTTAAAGTCGTAGTTGCCGATCTGGACAAAAATATTGGTCCAGTCGTCCTCCAATTGCAGGTCATCCACTTCGGCGTCATGGGTGAACAGCCCGCCGTTATAGCCGTGTGCCAATTCGACAACGCCGCCCTTGTCCACCACATGAAACAGCGACAAAAAATTCTGCCAGCGTGGGTTGGTCACCTTATAAAACGGAGGAACCGCCTCGTAAGACCGCCTTATGGCGTTTTTGTTCAAAAACCCGCGATCCTGACAAAACGCCACAAAAATAATTCGGTCAAAGAGCTTTTGCGCGATGTGAATTGCCGCATCAAGAGTTTTGCCATGGTTCTTGCGCAGGTGCTCAATGAGCCTCGCCCGTTGATCCGAATAATAGTTGTAAAGGTCGTCGCCGACTTGCGTGCGCCGTTCGCCGGAGACCCTAAGCAGCTCGGTCGCCCGCGGCAACTGGCCCATCGCCGGCGCCAGAAGCCCGCCGCGATCTAACAGGCACCAGAACTTGCGGAACTCGTCAATATCGCGAAGCTGCTGGAGCGTAAAGACCTCATACGCCTGATTGCCGGTGCTTTTATGGTACAGGCGTATTTCGGAAAAATTTGAGACAATGCCCCAGCTTGTGTCGGGCAGGCCATTGAGGTAATCCCAGCATTGTTGTACCGCGGTGCGGCCATCGAATTTATCGGTGTCGAGATTGGTGCCCGCCGCTTTAAGGGCCTGTAAATAAATAACTGATACCATTTGTGGTTATTGTCCGATAATAAGGAGGATGGATCGCGCAACGCT
>JBMFVX010000235.1:0-2543 GCA_049965775.1 Phycisphaerae bacterium | reverse complement strand
TAAGCCTGCTCTCCGACGCCATGGAAGAGGCCTTTTATCGCGTGGCCAGCCAACAACAGCTTGAATATGTCTCACCCCGCGAGGGCTATTAAATATGCTTTGCACGCCGAAATCGCAGCAACGTTAAAAATTATAGAAGCCCGAGAGTACATTCTACGCATCGAACGCCTAATCGGCGCGGGCAAGCCATTGGATGAATCCTTCTTCTTCACGATAGGCATGCGGGAGAAATATTTTTTAGTCTACGAAAACAATGCCGATAAGATCGGCTACTTAAAGCCTGAATTAGCCCATGACATCGCCACTTTCTATGCACTGATCTTCTCAGTTATTGAGGATGTGAAAGAACCGCCACCCGGCCAAAGCCATCGCGTTCGATCCATATCAGAATGGGAAGCAACGCTGCTGCTTGCAAAAGAAGCCATAGCCGTAGGCAAAATAATTCTGGGAGCGCGGGTGTCCTCACCCGCAAACAAATAAGCCATCATCAAATTTACTGCGGCTGAGGACAGCCGCGCTCCCACGGCCCCCAGCACTCACTGGCCAACAACGCCAAACCAAGGTAACTTGTCCCTATGACAGTGAACCATCAAAACCCTGCGAAAATTAGCTTCCTCGACGAAGCGCAGGTCGAAGCCGAGCTGATCCGAATTCTCAAAGACCTTGGCTATGATTACGCGGTCGGCCCCGACATTGCCCATGACGGCGTCAATCCCGAACGTAGCGATTATGGCGAAGTACTGCTCGTCCGCCGGCTCCGCAGGGCCTTGGGTCGCCTGAATCCCAACCTGCCGCCGGTGGCACTGGAAGAAGCACTCCGCAAAGTCATGCTCACCGAAAGCCCCAGCCTGCTCGAAAACAACCGCCGAAATCATCAATGGCTGCTCGATGGCGTCCCTGTGGAATACCGCAAGAAAGACGGCCCCATTCAGCATGACAATGCCCGCCTGATAGATTGGGATAATACCCAAAACAACGAGTTTCTTGCCGTCAACCAATTCACAGTCATTGAAGGCAATCAAAACCGTCGGGCGGATGTCGTACTATTTATTAACGGTATGCCGCTGGTTGTGGTGGAACTTAAAAACCCGGCCGATGCCAAGGCAACCATCAAGCGGGCCTTTCGGCAACTGCAAACGTATCAAAGGCAAATTTCAAGCCTGTTTGCGTTCAGCGAACTGTTGGTTATTAGCGACGGCCTGACTGCCCGCGCCGGCACCCTCACCGCAGATTGGGAACGCTTTATGCCCTGGCGCACCATTGACGGGACCGGTCTGGCCCCAGACTCATTGCCGCAGATGGATGTGCTTGCCCGCGGCATGTTCGAGCCGGGCCGCCTCTTGGATTTAGTTCGCTTCTTTACCGTCTTTGAAAAACACGGGGTAAACGTCTCGAAGAAAATCGCCGGCTACCACCAATATTACGCCGTCAATAAAGCAGTTGATTGCACGCTGCGCGCAACCGCACCTTCGGGTGATCGGCGAATCGGCGTGGTATGGCACACGCAAGGCAGTGGCAAAAGTCTTTCGATGGCTTTTTACACAGGTAAAATCATTCAACAGCCTGCCATGGCCAACCCCACTATTATTATTCTCACCGACCGTAATGATCTGGACGACCAGCTTTTCGGGACGTTTTTGCGCTGCGGTGACCTGCTCCGGCAGAATCCAGCGCAGGCGCAAGACCGGGCTCACTTACGGCAGCTCCTGACGGTTGCATCCGGTGGTGTGGTGTTTACCACCATCCAGAAGTTTTTGCCGGAGAATAGAGGCGATACATTTCCGCTGCTCTCCGATCGGCGAAACATTGTGGTAATTGCCGATGAGGCGCACCGCAGCCAATACGACTTTATTGATGGCTTCGCCCGCCACATGCGCGATGCCCTGCCCAATGCCAGTTTCATCGGCTTTACCGGAACGCCCATCGAAGGCAACGATAAATCCACGCCCGCCGTCTTCGGCGATTACATTGATATCTATGATATTCAACGGGCGGTGGACGACGGTGCCACGGTCCCCATTTATTATGAGGCTCGGCTGGCCAAGATCAGCCTTTCTGAAACCGAAAGGCCCAAGATTGACGCCGCCTTTGAAGAAGTTACCGAGGGCGAAGAAGAATCCGCCCGCCGTGCGGCCAAAAGTCGTTGGGCAAAGGTAGAGGCGCTGGTCGGCACGCCCAAACGCATTGGTCTGGTCGCAGAGGATATCGTTCGACATTTTAAAGAGCGCCTCTCCGCCATAGATGGCAAGGCCATGGTTGTGTGCATGAGCCGACGAATATGCGTGGAATTATATGATGCGTTGATTCGCCTGCGGCCCGATTGGCATAGCGACGATGACGCCAAAGGGGCTATCAAGATTGTCATGACCGGCTCAGCATCGGACCCGCTTGGGTGGCAGCAGCATATTCGTAATAAACCGCGCCGCGAATCGTTGGCAGAACGTTTCAAGAACCCGAAAGATCCTCTTAAGGGCCTGTAAATAAATAACTGATACCATTTGTGGTTATTGTCCGATAATAAGGAGGATGGATCGCGCAACGCT
>JBMFVX010000234.1:0-2608 GCA_049965775.1 Phycisphaerae bacterium | reverse complement strand
TATATATGACTCTACCTCAAGACGTTAACAAACATTATCCTCGCTGGAATGCGGATTACTTGGACAGGCTCCTAGGAGAAGGCAATGATGCAATTTTCGATCGACTGGATTGTTGCAGGAGTGCTTGTTGTAGCGCTGCTGATTGTGCTGTGGCGAAGCCGCATAATCGTTTACGTTCCAAACAACCGAGTGGGCATTGTGGAGAAGCTCTGGAGCGCGTCTGGCTCGATTACCAGCGGCATCTTGGCGACCGATCACCGTGCCGGCTTTCAAGCGGATATCATTCGCGGCGGCCTGCACTTTTTTCCGCCATTTCAGTTTCGTGTTCACAAGTTGCCTTTGGTTACGGTTCCTCAGGGGCGAATAGGCTACGTCTTTGCACGCGATGGTCAATCGCTGCAACCGTCACAAACGCTTGCGTCAAACGCCTACGCCAGCAATTTTGAAAATGCTCGCGAATTCCTAAAAAGCGGCCAAAAGGGGCCGCAACGCAAGCTGCTGCGTGAAGGCACCTATGCGATTAATTTGGCCTTGTTTGTGGTCATTACGGGTGATGGCTCGTCGTTCAACGTATTCAGCCACAACGTCAGCTCACAAGACCAGGCGATGTTTCTGGGTATGGCCAAGGTCATTGGGGATCGCGGCGGATTTTCGCCAGTGATTATCCGTGACAACGACGATACCATCGGCATCGTTACCGTGCACGATGGGCAGCCCCTAATCACCGGCGAAATTATCGCGACCGTGGTGGGCGATACTAAACACGATCACAATAATTTTCAGGACGCGGAAGTCTTCATTCAGGCCGGCGGCATGCGCGGCCGGCAATATCAAGTACTCGTAGAAGGAACGTACTACATCAACCGTCTTTTCGCGACGATAGAGCTTGTTCCTAAAAACCATCATCCCCGTGGGCTTTGTGGGAGTGGTTGTGTCTTATACCGGGGACAAAGGCGAGGATGTTTCAGGTGATACCTATCGTCATGGTGAGCTAGTCAAGCAGGGGTGCAAGGGCGTTTGGGATACGCCGCTGCTACCGGGGAAATATGCGTTTAACATTTATGCCGGCAATATTGTCACAGTACCTGTCACAAACTTTATTCTCAAATGGTCCAACGAAGTTACACAATCGCATAAGCTCGATGAAAATCTATCCGAGGTCTCGCTTATCACGCGCGACGCATTTGAGCCGACGCTGCCGCTATCCGTGGTGTTGCATATAGATTACCGCAAAGCGCCGCTTGTAATTCAGCGATTCGGCGATATCAAAAAGCTGGTGGAACAAACGCTGGACCCCATGGTCAGCGCATACTTTAAGAACATTGGACAGAATCGCACACTTATCGAACTGCTTCAGGATCGCAGCCAGATTCAAAACCAGTCTTCGCAGGAAATGCGAGACCGATTTGCCCTATACAACCTCGAACTGCAGGAGGTGTTGATCGGCACGCCGCATCCGCCAAAAACCACCGGAACCGATCATATTGAACAGATACTGGCGCAGTTGCGCGATCGTCAGGTTGCCCGCGAGCAGGTAGAGACCTACAAACTTCAGCAGGTTTCCGCTGAGCAGGAGCGATCCCTCCGCGAGGCTGCCGCCAAAGCGCAGCAGCAAACCGATATAACCAAATCGTCGCTCGCTATTCAAATTAATGAAAATATGGGCAAGGCCGCTCTGGCCAAAGCCCAACAAGATGCCGAGCGAGTCAAAGTCGAAGCCCGGGCCAATGCGGAAAGACTTAAGCAGGAGGGCGAAGGCGAAGCGTCCAAACTTCAGCAAATCGGCTTTGCCAACGCCGCCGCAACCGCCAAGCAAGTCGAGGCCTACGGCGGTCCGCAGTACCAAATGCTGCAGCAAGTCATGACCCGAATTGCCGAAGCCGCAGAAACCGGCTGACTGCCGTTGGTGCCTCAAATAACCGTCGCCGGCGGCGGTGGTTCGGCCAATGGCGGCTCTGTTATGCAGGGTGGGCTGATTGAAGGCCTTCTGGCCATGATGCTTTCGGATAAGCTGCAGACACTGCCGCCCCGCACATTGCCCGACAAACCTATCGCGACAGTATCTCAGGCGTCCCCAGTACAACCGGCGTAAGGCTTCCGCTGCTGAACCGTCAACTGCGGCGTAAGACGACATACCAGCCTGCGCAGCGTCCTGCGTTTATTTTGCCGGCATGGGTATAGCCACCCTCGCGGCAACCGTTAGTTGAACTGGACCGAGCAGTCCGGACGGGTGCAGTTTGGACACTTTACGATAGTAGTCCCATGTTTCAAAGGTGTAGCGGTGCTTGGATGGACGCGGTGTGTCATTGATCACCCAGCTAGGAAACCGAACCAGCGGCCGCCCAAGATAGGTATTCCCAGCCATGCGAACTGCTCCCCATTGCATATCTGACGGCTGCTGATCGTCGCCTATCAGCCGATTTTGCCAAGTATTGGTCACGGCAATTTGCAGCACGTTGCGACCCGCTTTGATGGCTGACGTCACATCCACACGAAACGGTGCATGCCACAGCACGCCAAAATCATGCCCATTAAGGGCGCGTAAACAAATAACCGCTACGGTTGACGTGGCGTGATCGTATAGTTCCAGTCGCCGTGGAAGTCATGG
>JBMFVX010000233.1:0-2614 GCA_049965775.1 Phycisphaerae bacterium | reverse complement strand
ACGGATTCCTAAAAACGGCGCCATTGTATCCTTAACGCCAAAAGCCCCCTTGTCCAATTCCGACTGAAGCAAGACAGTTTTGCGAGATGCCGGGCGTGCCTTGCTGGTCAGCGATTACCTCCGATTGGAGATCATTGCCCGTCCAGCCTACCGCAGCCACCTTGCCAATCGTCGCGAAGCGGCGTTGGCCAACGCGGAACTGCAATTCATGTTGGAATTTTTCGCCGGCCCTGCTGAATAAATTCCCGCGTCGCCCACAATCACCCGCATCGCTATTGACATCGCCTGCCGATACGGCCTTGGCGCGATGGACGCCTTGCACATCGGAACCGCGATTTCGGCAGGAGCAGACGAATTCTTTACAAGCGACCAGAAACTGCGACGGGTGCGCGAAATCAATGTAAGGACAATCCAGTAATTTACCGCGTTTGCCCCGAAATTTGAAAAACTATGCGAGGCTGCTGCGCAGGCAATTCAGATATTGCATCCGGCATTCCCACACAACCATTGCCCGCCAGCCCAGGCGCTCGTAGACTTACTGCAAATAGTTGGCGGCGGCAGCCTGCCAGCGTAGACCAGCCACTACCTCTGTGTAACGGAGCCAACGCCGGGATGGATCGTTATCTTTACAAGAGCGATATTGGCATATTTCTCGAGACGCCCGACGCCGCAATTCTTGGCAGCCTGGCCGAGAAAAATAGCTTTGCGCTGGAGACATCCCAGCGCGATGCCTGGTTGACACAGATACATATCCTTAAAGCGGCGCTGCGGCCTTTTCGTACACAGGGGCGATTGTATCTGGAATATTCTATTCCACGGCTCGGAGGCCGGATTGATGCAGTGGTCATTATCCGTCATGTTTTATTCATTGTGGAATTCAAAGTGGGTGAGCGCCATTTTACTGCTGGCGCAATTGATCAGGTTTGGGATTACGCCCTGGACATGCAAAACTTCCATGACCCCAGTCATAACTGTGTAATCGCCCCCGCACTCATAGCCACCCAGGCCTTGACGCACGACATCACCGCCACGCTCGACCCTGCCAGGGATCGCCTGTTTCATCCCATCAAATCCAACTCGCTTATGTTGCCGCAAGCGTTCCAGCAAGCCTTGAACGCGATACAAGGAGAGGTAATTGACCCCGATATCTGGGATCAAGGGCGGTACAGCCCTACACCGACCATCGTCGAAGCTGCAATGGCTCTCTACGGCAAACATTCGGTCGCAGAAATATCTCGGAGTGACGCCGCCGCCGTTAACCTGTCAAGCACTTCTGAAAGCATCAGCCAAATTGTTCGCAATGCACAAGAACGCTCGCAAAAGGCCATCTGCTTTGTCACGGGTGTGCCCGGTGCGGGAAAGACGCTGGTGGGCCTTAATATCGCGGTCACCCACACTGACCAAAACAGCAAACTCCACAGCGTATTTCTTTCGGGCAATGGGCCACTCGTAGCGGTGCTGCGCGAGGCGCTCGCCCGCGATCAGGTTCGCCGACGCAGAGCGCGAGGCGATCGAGCCAAAAAGGGCGTCGCCATGAGCGAGGTCAAGACGTTCATCCAAAATGTACATCATTTCAGAGATGAGTGCATCACCGACGCACACCGACCGCCGATCGAACATGTCGCGCTCTTCGATGAGGCACAGCGAGCGTGGAACGTCGAGCAGACGTCAAATTTTATGCGGCGGAAGAAAGGCCAACCTGATTTTGACCGGTCAGAGCCGGAATTTCTTATCTCATGCATGGACAGACACCCCGATTGGTCCGTTATTGTCTGCCTCGTTGGGGGTGGCCAAGAAATCAATACCGGTGAGGCGGGCATAACTGAATGGATCGAGTCTTTGCTGCGGCGGTTTCCGGAGTGGCATATCTACGTGTCGCCACGGCTTACGGACAGCGAATATGCTGCAGGTCGGACATTGACCTTACTGCAGGGTCGAAAAAATGTCATGTTCAAAGACGAACTGCACCTCGCCGTCTCTATGCGCTCGTTCCGGGCAGAAAATGTTTCGCTGCTGGTTAAACAACTGCTGGATCTTGACGAGCAGTCGGCAATAGCCACCCTCCGGCAGGTCTCGCCTGCTTACCCCATCGTTATTACCCGCAGCCTGCACAAAGCAAAGCAGTGGCTTCAGGAAAAGGCCAGAGGCTCCGAACGGTATGGCATTGTTGTATCCTCACAGGCTCTTCGCCTTAAGCCCCACGCAATAGACGTGCGCTCGCCAATGGACCCTGTGCACTGGTTTCTCGACGGGAAGGAAGATGTCCGGTCATCCTATTTTCTGGAGGATGTCGCAACCGAATTTCATGTTCAGGGTCTTGAGCTGGATTGGGCATGTGTTACATGGGATGCTGACTTCAGGTATACCCGCGCCGGCTGGGATCACTGGTCTTTCTGCGGGGATCGCTGGAATCGCATTAAAAAGCAGGCTCGGCAGTTGTACCAGAAGAATGCCTACCGGGTGCTGCTTACGCGTGCCCGGCAAGGAATGGTGATTGTCGTACCCCCTGGCTCGCCTGAGGATGCGACCCGCCCGCCATCCTTTTATGACCCTACCTACCAATACCTGCAAGGTCTTGGCTTTTTAGCGATATGACGTGCTATTCAATGTAACC
>JBMFVX010000232.1:0-2621 GCA_049965775.1 Phycisphaerae bacterium | reverse complement strand
CGGACGGATCGTGTGGAATGCTGAAATCTTATGCCAAACTTTTTTATGGAAATTTATTTGCATTTCTTCCGGGGGGGAGGTAAACTTTACATGTGGTTAGGCCCGTCGTGAGTCTGACTGGCCGAAAGGCCGTGAACGGTTACTGGTGAAGAGTGTGCCATGCCGCCTACGACAACTTCCGATGCGTTGCAAAAAGCGTTAACCTTGGCCCAGCATTCAGATGCGGTGCAAAAGGTGCATAAACGCTGCACCGCCAAAGACCCGGAATTTAGTTACGCCCTGCCCGAAGCCCGCGATGGCGAAGAGCGCGGTCTGGTTTATTCGCTCTTTTTGCCGGCCGAAGCGACGGTGCCCCCCGAAGATGTCTTTGGCAACCTGCGCTGGGGCGGGCGCGTCTTTTTCGCCTCCCACGATGAGCAGGCCCTGCGGGCCTTGGCGCAGCGCTATCGAAGATGGGATGGCTTTGTGCTCGACATGGACGTTCAGATGCTGCGCGGCGGCCTTATGGGGCTGCCTCTGCCCATCGGAAAAAAAACATTTTACTTCGCGGCCCGCAAGATAGACCTTATTCGACCGGGACAATCGTCCGATCGCTTCACGTACCATGTGCAGCTTACGCGCCAGGGCGGCCAATGGGTTGTCGTCAAGAGGGTGCCCACGCTCGACCGCGTCATGGCTCGCCTGCGCGAAAAATTTCCGGATGCCGCAATGGATGATATCCGTCGCCGCGCGCAGAAATTCACCGAAAAAATATTCCCGGTGTTTTTAACCCGCGAAGCGGCCATGCTCAAAATTCTTCAGCAGCATCTGCCTGAGGAGTACGCCAACCGCGTCCCAAAATGCCTGGGCGTCGAATGCGACAACAAAGGCTTCGTCCGCACGCTTTACATGAACTGGATGCGCAACGGCGGCAAGGGGCTTTCGCAGCTTGAATTCGCCCTGCAAACCGCCGAGCTGCTCTCCGTCATGCACGATAAAATCGGCGTGATTCACCTCGACCTGCGCCTCGATAACTTTGTCATTACCGACAAAGGTGTTGGTTTTATTGACTTCGGCTCGGCGGTGCGCGCCGGCGAAACCTTTGCCGACAACTCGCTGCTTTCAACCCTTTTTGAAGAAATGATGCGCACCAGCCAGATACAACGCATGCTGGGCCACATGAAAGACAATGGCCTGGTTACCTCGCGTGTGCTTTCCGACGGCCACCATAAGGTGGACAAAGCCGTGGACATCTTCTACATGGCCGTGCAGATGAACAAGCCTCACGGCAATCCCGACTTCAAAGGTCTGGTACGCTGCAACCCCCGCACGCTGGAAGCACGCCACATTAAACGGCTGACCGAAGAGGTTCTCCGGCCTGCGGATGTTTCAACGCCTTTGTATCGCTCGGCAACCGATATTCTCGAAGGCTTGCGCACCGTGGCCATTGAAGTTGCCGCCGGCCATGAACCGCCGCCTCTGCCCGGCAAGCGCGTCACCAAGTCGGAAGATGACGTAGCACTGGAGGCCGTAGCTGCGGCGGTATCTTCAGCAGACGCCATCAGTTAAAGCCCTTTAAGGTTATTGGAACTCTAATCACGTACAAAACCCGTGTTGACCGCAACGACCGCTTGGCCTTATTTCGCCGCCGCTGGCGGAACGTTTTCCTCTTTCCAGAATTTAGCGATGTTAGCTTGGGCGGCCAGCACGGCCGCGCGGTACTGGCTTTCAACTGTTCTCGCGGCCGCGAGCAGAGTTTCCTGCCCGGCCAAATCATACGCCATGGAAGTGTATACCGTACTTGCCTTGCCAAGCGCCTGGAGATTGCGGCGCAGGTGCGCTTCGTACGCCTGAATACGGGCCTCGTGTGCCAACGTGGTATTCAGCCCGACTAATGCATGGGCTGCGGTTTGCCGAAGCTCAATGGCCTGTTTAATGGCACGCACAATGGCATCCGGCATATGTGGTCGCCGCATGATATTCTTCAGCGCGCTGCGATTGCAGCCCACGAGATAAACCTGATCGCCAGCCACCCGCCTGCGCAAAATCGCCAGCTTCACGCTTTGGCCGCCCGGCACATCAAGCGTAAACTGATCCACTCCGCCTCGGCGCTTGGCCCGTTTAACCGGTGCGGCAACATGCCAGCCGCTCCAGCGGTTTTCGCGAATAAGAACAGACCGCGATCGCACGCCGCGGTTAACGACGCGGTAGCCCGAGTGCGCGTCGTCGGCATGCGTTAAAGTCAGCGATCCGTCATTAAGTGCACAGCTAAGCAGAACACTGCTCGACCATGTGCCGACCGCCTGCACGCTTACCGATTGATCTACCGCGTAACTTACAATTCGGCGGGCCTTTCGCCCCAATGCCGCGAGCAGGGTATCGCCCGCATACGTTCCGCCAACAAGTATTGTCATCGGCCCCGCGGGCAAATATTTCCCGGTATCGTTGTTGAGGCGCACGCTACGCAGAGGATGTACCGCCCCTGGCCCTGCGTTGAACACATCGAGCGGTTCGCCGGCAACCGGCGATATGAAAATTGGAATCATGGCCGATTGCTGCGCCGGAATATACCTCATGCGGCCAATAACTGAACTTTATCGAACATTTGGAAATTGAGCGTGAGGGTGTTCTTCAGGGTGTCT
>JBMFVX010000231.1:0-2635 GCA_049965775.1 Phycisphaerae bacterium | reverse complement strand
ATCCATTGCCGCATATTCTTCATGCATACAAATATACACGCATTCGAAGAAAGTGTAAAATTAAGTTAGCGCCTATGAGTGGCTGGGGCGGGGGCTTTATGGGCAATCCCCGCACGATGACTCCGGCGGGTTTGGCCAGCTTGTTCATCGCGGACTCCTATACTTCCTCCTCCTTCGCGCTGAAAACACAGCCGGATAAGAGCCTGTTGGACGGCCTTTCGTGGGTTAACCGGCATTTTTCACCCAGCAATGAAAATCTCTATGAAATGTACGGCGACGAACGTGTGGCCCTCGCCAGCGGCCTTAAATATTTTGGCAGTGCGGATTGGTATAGAGCAATGGCGAATGTCCTGCTCAACGCGCAGCATCGGAACGGCAGTTGGTCGCCAGGCTTTGCGCTTGCCGACCAGGATCGGTTTATCGGCACAGCTTACGCACTGCTGATTTTAGCTCGCGGAATGAACCCTATTTTGATCAACAAACTTCAATACACACCGCAACAGTATGGTTCGTGGAACGATCGCCCCTGGGATGCCGCTAACTTCACCGCTTGGGTGAGCCGCACCTATGAAACGGCCATGAATTGGCAGGTGGTGAATGTGGAGGCTCCGGCCAGGCAATGGGCCAACGCGCCTCTGCTCTTAATAACGGGCAGTCAGGACCCGCATTTTACAGCAGCGGATTTGGTTAAGCTTGAGCAATATATAGATGCGGGGGGCATGGTATTTTCGAGTATTGATGCTGACTCACCGGCGTTTACCAGCGCCATGGAGCGCTACGCGGCGGAAATCGGCCATGGCCGCTTTCAGGTGCGCAAGCTGGCCGCGACCAGCGCGATTTATTCGATGCAGCCTTGGTATCATTTGCGTTCACCACCGTTTCTGCTGGGTGTCTGGAATGGCGTGCGGTATGTGTGGATTATAAGTCCACAAGATTTTGGAGCGATTTGGCAAAGACGTTCAACGTCAGCGACTGACTATTGGCAGATTCCAACCAATATCTATTTGTATGCGACGGGTAAATCAGGCCTGCAGAATCGTCTGTGGGTTTCGAGCGATCAATCACGATCTGAACCAGCCGTTCGTCGCGTAGGCGTGGCGCAACTGCAATACGCGGGCAATTGGAACCCGGAGCCGGGCGCGTGGCCTCACCTCGCGGAGCTGGCACGTCGGCGAATAGCGACGCAAGTCGCGTTAAATGCCGTTTCATGCGGACGACTTTTACAGCAGCGGCCCATGTTGACGACGTTGACCGGCACCGGCAGTTTTGAGTTTACCTCAAACGAGACCTCCGACATCCGTCGTTATCTGTTGGGCGGAGGAATGTTGTTTGCTGATGCGGCGGGCGGTCGAGGCGGTTTTGCCAAATCATTTGAGCATCTGGTGGGGGAGCTGTTTCCCAAAAAATCACTCACCGAGGTGCCTCAGACGTCAACGCTTATATCCGGCGCATTGCCTGGAGGCGAAAGTCTTGATAAGGCGGTGTATCGCAAATATGTCATCAGCAGAGGCGATGCGCACAAGCACGTTAAACTGCTCGGTATTAAGGCAGATGGACGGTGGATAATTGTGTTTTCAGCGTACGATGTAACGAGTGGGTTGTTAGGCACCAATACATGGGGAATTGCCGGCTATGCCCCGCCGACAGCCCAGGGTATAGCGCAGAATGTTTTGCTGTACTGCGCTGCCCATGGCAGGCACGGCCCACGAGCCAATTGACGTTATTGATTTGCGAGTGACCCGCATGACAACTCTACCGGTCATTTTGCTCCATGCATTTCCGCTGGACGGCGACATGTTTCAGCCGCAGCGGGTGGCGCTTAGGCGCGCAGGCTATGATGTAAAAACGCCCAGCTTTCCGGGATTTGGAGGCCAGGCGCTATGGCCGATTGAACGGTACACAATGGAGGCCTTTGCGGGCGAAATAGCCGAGCTTATTCGACGGCAACCGGAAGGCCGGGCGATTGTGGGCGGCTGTTCGATGGGTGGCTACGTTCTGCTGGCATTGCTGCGCCAATCGCCAGAGCTTGTTGCTGCGGCAATGTTTCTTGATACGCGAGCTGAAGCCGACAGTCCCGCCGCTCGCGCCAACCGCGAAGCAGCGATAGCCGATGTACAACTACGAGGTTTGGAGTCTGTAGCCGAGGCTACGTGCAGCCGATTGCTTGCCAGTGCCGCGACGGTCGCGGTTAGAGAGCAGGTGAGGCAAATGGTTCGGCGGCAAAGTGTTGAAGGCTATCTTGGTGGGCAGCGGGCTATGATGCTTCGGCGTTCGCATGTGGATATCCTGCCTGATTTGCAGCAGCAGGCTCTTATCATTGTTGGCTGTGAAGATGTTGTTACGCCCCCTGCGGTTGCGGCGCAGATGGCTCTCGCCATGCCGCGCGGCGAACTTGTTGAGATAGAACAGGCCGGGCATTTGGCCTGTCTTGAGCAGCCAGATGCTGTTAATGAGGCCATGCTGCGATGGCTTAAATTGGTGAACTCGTAAATGGCGGCTGCGGTCAATAATATCATGTGCATTTCGTGACGGCAGCCAAAGTTCTACCGCGGCTGCTAATGGGGTGCGTGACACTTTACGCGGCCCTGCACCTGCCGAGTGAGGGACGGTTGGCCCAGTAGCGTTCCCACCGTTG
>JBMFVX010000230.1:0-2642 GCA_049965775.1 Phycisphaerae bacterium | reverse complement strand
GAAGAATATGCATGCAGGTGCCTCCAATGCGTGTGACGAACCGGGTCATACCACTGGCAGGCATTATACACAGCAACAATTACCCGTGTCGAGTGATGCTGGGGTAATATTCCGGGACAAAACAACAAAATCGGCCCGCCGCCCTTATTTAAACGTAATAAAACGACCTGTTGTCTCACCTCTGCGGGTAACGCCTTTCGCCACCACTGCACAAATCAGCTTCAGGCAAGTGGTTTAAGACAACGCAACCGGCTCCGAATTTGACTTTATTACTTGACTATGATAAAGTTTTTTTCATGTTGTAGGTCTGTGTAAATAATATCTCAACCAAAATGTTGAATAGGGATAGACTTATGCTCAAGAGAAAACGTGTAATGGCTGATGTAAATGCTTATGCTCGTCACGAGGGATGCGATCTCGGTGATCAACAGCCTGTAGTTTTGCAATCTGCGGAGAGTAAGGGGGGCGGTCGCCACCAGCGAGGTCGCAAAGCGAAGGCTATGCGAGTGGCGCTGGCTGCTGCGATGGCTGTAGGGGCTATCGCAGTAATAGCCCCTTCGGTCGGCGATAAATGGACTTCTGTTGCGTCTCGGGAGGCACCTGTTGCCCTTGCTACCCGAATGCATTTACCTCCCCAAGTCATCAATCATTCGGTTCTAGTTGGTGGCCATTGCTCCGTTTTGCATCACTCCAAGAAGGCAACTCATGCGAAAAATAGTGGAGACGACATCTTTGTCGCAAGCAGCGGTGGCCCTACTGTCGGCACCTTCGTGTTCCTGCCTAGGATCAGCCGTACTTCAGTCCTTCATGGGGTGGGTGGTAACGGCGGCGTTGGTAACCCCGGAGTATCCCTTTCCAATTCATCCGTCGTGACCGTGGGCATTAATAAGCTTATTACGGGTCAGTCTGGTGGCACCGGGGGCAGTGGCAATACCTCAGGTGGTATGGGCGGCAATGGCGGAGCTGGAGTGTCGGGTAATGGTTTTACCTTAACCAATTACGGGACGATTAGCGGTGGCAATGGTGGCAATGGTGGCGCTGGCGGCGCTGGCGGCGCTGGCGGCGCTGGCGGCGCTGGCGGCGCCGGAGTGTCGGGTAATGGTTTTACCTTAACCAATTACGGGACGATTAAAGGCGGAAATGGCGGCCTTGGAGGCGCCGCTGGCACTGGTGGTACCGCTGGCGTTGGTGGCCTCGGCGGCGCGGGAGTCATTTCCACCGGTAATAGTACGGTGATTAATAGTGGCACAATTGAGGGTGGTTTTGCCAATGGCGGTAAGGGCGCACAGGCTGACGCCGTGGACTTCAGCGGTGGCGGCAATAACCTGGTCTTGGAAGCTGGCTATACGTTTAGCGGCAACGTCGTTAGTACCAGTGGTACCACCAACGGCGGCGATACATTAATCCTGGGCGGAACGGCTAATGCCACCTTTGATGTGACGAATGTTGTTGCGAGCATCACCGGCAGCCCAACCGTAACGCAATACAGCGGCTTTAATCACCTGGTTGAAAACGCCGGCACCACGACGACGTGGACCGTTACCGGAACCAACACCAGCGGTTTGGGCTGGAACCTCAATGGTGGAACACTGTCGGTTGCCTCCGTCAATAGTCTGGGCAACACCTACCCCTTAACCTTTAACGGTGGAACACTGCAGACCACGGGCAGCATGACCGATGCCCAAGCGGTTACGCTGTACGCCAATGGCGGATCCATTGACACCGCCGGCCAAAGCGATACCTTCTCCGGTGCCTTTGGCGGTACGGGCGGTCTTACGGTTGAGAGCAGCACCTCTGGCGGCATCCTGACTCTGTCGGGCCAAAATTTGTACACCGGCTCCACGACCGTGAAAAGCGGCAGCACATTGACCATCAAAGGATCGCTGGCCAACAGCAATATCACAATTGATTCGAGTGCCACTGTCAACGGTTCGGGCATTATTACCTTTAACCTGGCCGGCAACAACAGCGACCTTATTACCGACGACGGCACACTGAACATTAATGGCCTTACCTTGGCGCTGGATATCACCGGCAGCCAAACTCAGCACGAGTACGTAATTGCCAATTACACCAGCGGTACGC
This sequence comes from Phycisphaerae bacterium, assembly GCA_049965775.1. Classification (GTDB taxonomy): domain Bacteria; phylum Planctomycetota; class Phycisphaerae; order WQYP01; family WQYP01; genus JABEVB01. Next base: position 557 of record JBMFVX010000230.1, on the reverse strand, counting down.
TGCTGGGCCAAGCATTTTCGTCGGTTACAGGCTTGCAGCCAAACTGGAGCATCACATACGGAACAACGCAACCTGGTGAAATTTTACTGATGAACACGGCTGTGCCCGAGCCAACATCAGTGGCCTTGTTATTCACAGGTGTGCTTGGCTTGAGTTTATTCACCCGGCGGCGCAAAATCGCACGAATAGAAAATTAAATCCAGTATCATCCGGGATAGCTTTTATATCTTGCGAGGCATAATATCTTCACCTTGTAGAGTATCTGGATGTTGAGGGTGAGCATGCGAGACAGTGCGGTCTGACGTCGTGTGTTGATCGCGTTGTGGCCCTCGATTATCGCAGCTTGAAATGTCTGCTGGGTAGAGTCATAGCGGCCATTGAGGCATGTCTTGGTTCAGCCGGAATCGGACAATCAGTACCGACGCCTAACCCGGATATTTCATAGGTTTTAGCCAGAGGTAGTCCGACGGCGATGGCCGGCAATGGTGTCCGGCAATTTCGCATCAGCGATGCGTCAATGGGCGTGATTTGCAGGCCGAGCAGCAATGTGCCGGGGG
>JBMFVX010000229.1:0-2647 GCA_049965775.1 Phycisphaerae bacterium | reverse complement strand
TTCAGCGAGTTTGAGGCCGGCACCACCACATTTGATGCGCGCGCCACCGCTATAGCCGCCCAGGCCGGTGCCGGAACTGCAGTAAATTACCAGCGGGGCGTTCTGGTGTATACGCTGCCGCAGGGTGGGCTGATGGCTCAAGCCGCGATCGGCGGACAGAAGTTTCGGTTTCAGCCGTTAAACGCAAAGTAAGTTCATTGCTTGGACGCATGATGAGTGGCGCCGAGGCGGCGCGGCGAGGCCTGCGGGCCGCGAGCGCCGTAGAGCGCGGGGCAACGCGCTTTCAACTGGACGCAAGCGTTGGGCTGCCGCAGCAACGGCCTCGGTCGCGAGATGGTGCGCTTCTCGTTCAAAAAATCCCGACGCATCGGGATTACAGGTGCGCAATGCAAAGCTACGATCTCCATTTTCCAAGCCGCATATTCGTGCAGATGGATTGTGCTGCGCTAAACGAGAGTCAGCGGCAAATGCTTGAAACAATTTTGCCGCGGGATGCTTTTACATCGGCGCTGCCGGCGGACGCCGGGGCAGGCACACTTCGTCCGCTGCACAAGCCATTTCGCATCACCATTCACCACGATGGACTGCCGGTACCCTGGACTAACCCGGGTCATCAAGCCACAGCGGATTATCTGGAGGGCATTCGGCAATTTCATGTGCGGCCGCCGCCGGAGGGCCGCGGCTGGGCTGATATCGGCTATCATTTTGCTGTGGACGTTGCCGGGCGCGTGTGGCAATTGCGACCGTTGGAGTGGCAGGGTGCCCATGTGAAGGGCGCCAACGAGGGCAACATCGGCATTGTGGCGCTGGGCAATTTTGACCTGACCTCTCCATCGGCACCGCAGCTAAACAGATTGGAACTATTTACCGACCTGTTGTGCCACGGATACCATATTCGCTGGAACGACGTTTATACGCATGGCGATCTGGCCAGTAACGCAACGTCCTGCCCCGGAAAGCACCTCGCGGACCGAGTGCGGCAGTTTCGGGCTAGACCTTAATCCTGCGTGATTTTCCACCTTGCCGCTTATTTGGACGACATATGAACCGAAACGCTCCGCTTTTCATCATAGTATAGTATTGTAGATTCCAATATCTATATTATGCAATTGGGCGTTTCAAGTAAAAAGAATAGCCCATCGAAGGCTGGCCTGGCGTAAGCGACGCATCCGGGATCACCTGGCCCCCAGACTCTGGAAAGATCAACCACGGCCCATGCTTCGGGCTGGTAACATCCGTTATGAGTTAGCCCATCGTGACCATGCCATCACCTGCGGCGGTATCGCAGCAGTTCACCTGCTGGCGCAGCATGTCGGCTTGCCACAGGCCATTGACTGCAATATCCGTATACTCAAGCGTGATGTGCCCTATTTTGAGCCGGAACAAATCACGATGCGGCCCAGCCCCGAGCCGTAATGGGGAGACCGCGTAAATAATAAATACGTAAGCGCGATCGCGTTAGGGCAGGCGTGCTCGCTTGTTTAAGGTCTAGAGGCAATTTATACCCCCGAAAAGCTGATGCCGAGGTACTCTCTCCCTCCTTCCCGCGCCCCGGACAACCGTCTGCTCTTATAAATCGTTTCGCTATATAACATTGTTAACGTAACTTTGGATCGCTGCTTATTTGGGAGATCATCATGGCTCGTTCCAAGGCCAGCCTTAAGGATATTGCCCGGCGACTTGACCTGTCGGCCATGACCGTTTCGCGCGCCCTAAGCGGCCAGGGCTCGGTATCGCCTAAAACCAAGGCCCGCATTCTCGCCGCCGCCCGCAAATTGCGCTACCGGCCCAACATGCTCATGTACGGTGTGCGTACCGGGCGCACGCGAACCATCGGCGTGATCATGCCCACGCTGCCGACATTTTTCTCGCACCTGCTCGAAGGCCTGCACGACGAGCTTGCAGAAGCCGACTTCACCATGATGCTCTCGTGGAGCAAAGGCCACTTGGTCGGCGGACACGATAAAGATGAAGGCCGCTTCATTCATCGCCTCCTGGAGCACCGGGTGGATGGCATCATCCTGCGGCCCACACACGATAACGTGCCCCATTCATACTTTCAGGAAATTTGGAATGAGGGCATTCCTCTCGTTGCGGTAGATCGCCGCCTGCCAAACGTCAAGGGCGATTTTGTTGGAACCGACGATCGCGCCGCCGGCCGCATAGCCGCTGATTAACTGCTTTCGCTGGGGCACCGCCTCCTTGGACATCTCGCAGGCCCCTCCGGCGTAACCACAGCCATGCTGCGGCGACAAGGGTTTGAAGAAATGGCGGCCAACCATGCATCGGTGCTGGTGGCTAGGGTGCCTCAGCCGGGCATCCAGGCATCGAGCTTTGTGCAACCCGCTATGGACATGCTAAGCCAATCACCACGGCCAACCGCAATATTCGCCTGGAATGACGACGCCGCGTATGGCGCATTTCAGGCGGCGTTAAAGCTCGGGCTTTCCATCCCGCGCGATCTATCAATCATCGGCGTTGGTGATTTGGAGGTAAGCCTGAACACAACGCCGCGGTTAAGCACAATTCAACAACACCCTAACCGCATTGGCCGCACCGCAGCCCGCATGTGTCTTGCTTCAGTCGGAATTGGACAAGGGGGCTTTTGGCGTTAAGGATACAATGGCACCGTTTTTAGGAATCCGTT
>JBMFVX010000228.1:0-2659 GCA_049965775.1 Phycisphaerae bacterium | reverse complement strand
TGCCTGCCTTGTTCTGAAGCGGAACGCAGAATCCTACACTCGGGCCGATGCAGACAAGATGTCTGCGTTACCGGCGCCGCCGGCTGACTGCCCGGAAAAATTGCCACGCCCCGCGCCAGCGAGCCGCTTTCGAGAGGCAGTCATCCTAAAATATTGCTGTGACAGAGCACTGGGCTATAATTTACCGTCCCATTCCACCGGCAACGCCAGAATGGGCCAGCGGCTCGCGTTAAGCAGATCGCGCTGAATATTGCCTTCGATGAGGCGTTCCAAAACCCCCTGCCGCGAAAGCCCCACCACAATCATCGTGATGTTATATTCTTCCGCGGTTTTAATGAGCGCGTCTACCACGTCGCTGGCAAAAAGCAGCAGGGTTTCCACTTTTTCGGTGGTTTGCTTAAGTCGCGTGCCTATTTGTTTGAGTGTTTTTTCGCCGGCGGTCTGCGGGCCGGCTTGCTCATCGCTTCCCAGCACCACATGCACCGCCAAAATGGGGCAATCCATGCGCGCGGCCCAAGCCGCCAAGGCATCAAGCCTATAATCCACCACCCACTGATCGGATACCGCCAGCAAAAGCTTACTCATGCAGGACTCGCTCCAAAAAACCGCTGATGGGCCATGACCGCTCCTGCCTTTGAGGCCCAAAGCCCCGGTCCAGCCGCTAGCGAAGCATTATATCGCGCCGGGTTAAAATCGCCCGCCCGCGCAGGTACCTATATTATGCCGCGGCATCGTTCGCATTTGCACCCGGTCCATCCGATAAGCAATTTCTCTGGCCAAAAGCGAGTTTTCTGAAAGTTTCATGCTATGCCTCGCCGACATAAAGGGCATCAATTCTAATTGCGGTCGGCTCCGGTCGGCATCGCAAGAGGGAAATGAAAAACTTGAATCACTGGCGGTAGCGGCCAAAGCGTTTTTGGCGGCTATATCGTGCCAGGTTCTTAGCAGGGAGTGAGAGATGAAACTCTATTCTATCAGTCTTGGTTTGCTCGCGGCGGCTTCTATGGCGGCTACGGCGGCGGCCAACACAACCGCGGTGCTGCAGGTGCAAACCAGCGGAGGCGCATCGCTCACCGTTAATGACAACGGCATCGGCGACGCCGAAAACACCACTGTTGGCAACATTGCCATTACCTATCCGACCACGGTGGGCGATTACACAATCGGCACCTCCGACAGTTCCGGCAAGCCTGCCAATCAGGCCACGCTCCAGAACCATGTATTGGCATTGGACAACACCGGCACCTCCACCGAGACCCTATCCATCCTTTTCAGCGACCTGGGCTTTACGCCCGGCCTGGGACAATCGGTGCAGCAGTCGCTTTTCAGTTCGGCTTCGCTCAACTACATCAGCGGCTCCGGCACGGCTACGGCAAGCTTTCAAAGTTATATTGACCCCAGCAACGCCCCCATCACTTTGAGTAATTTGCCTGCAAACGCTACGCCGGTGCTTTCAGCCAGCATTGCCGCCGGCACAGGAACCATCAGCCTTACCGACAGCGGCGGCCATACCAGCAGTTCAACGCAGTTCTACTTAAGTGGGCCGTTTTCCATGGCTGATTTGGTTCGCCTTAGCCTGCCCGCCGGCGGCCAGCTTAATTTCGCCGGCAGCACCGATGCCACGGTGCAGGTAGTGGCTCCTGAACCCGCCGAGTTTACCTGCCTGGCGGTATTGGGCACAGTGCTGCTCACCCCGCGTCTGCGTAAGGCAAACCGCAGCGGCAAACCAGCAATCAAGTGGTAATGACGCGTCACGCGGCATGAGCCATTTCAATCTTTACGGCATCTAACGCCGATGCCGGGCGTAAACTTCCCAACTTCCATCCAAGTTGAGGCCCGAAGGCACTTGCTTTCGGGCCTCACGCCTTTTTGCGTACCTGCACCTGCGGTTGGGCGCCCGGCGCCCGCAAGAAGCCTGTCCGAGTAATCGCCGGTTTGCGATCCCGGCGCGCGCCGGGAATTTTTGCAGCGCCTCATGTAGCGGTGGCGCCAGCGTACCTGACGCAGATGGTACTCCGGGGAGCCGCGCCGCAGAGGTGGGCCAAAAAGCATGCCGCCCTGCGGGGTGGCTCTGAAATGCCCCTTTTGCTTTGTTGTCGGATCTCGCAGACTCATTATTCAGAGTCGGCTCGATCCGCCGCCGCGCATACGGGGCATTTCAGCACCATCGCAATCCCGGCCATTACTCGGACAGGCTCCTATTTACCTTTCCAAAACTTCCGGCTGCGTATTGGCCGCCATTTCCCTTCTGCGTTCGGGGCTGCCAATAAATCGGGCTTCAGGCCACACCGGGCCGCCGCGGACTGGCTCGCCGCGGGATGGAAGCTGGTTACCACCGGCAAGCCGGCGGCTAAATAGGGGCGTACGTCACGCGCCGGAACCGCAACAACTGCAATCCCAGCGCCGCCCGGAAAATTGGCAGACCATCTGCGTTCATCTGCGGCATCTGCGGTTAACTTTTCTGGTTCCTGCATCGAAAGGTTCCTTCTTTCCCCAAGTTGCATTCATTCTGCGTTCCTGCTTAGTGCAATATTCACATGCGGGCTTTGGTGGTGCGCCGGCCATGGCCGCGCTGTATAATGATTTTTGGTTGAATTATTTGCGGTATTTGGCGCGTGCTTTATGACTCTTATGAACCCTACTCGACCGAGCAAACTTA
>JBMFVX010000227.1:0-2674 GCA_049965775.1 Phycisphaerae bacterium | reverse complement strand
CAACGGGGATGTTCTGCGTAGTGGAAAATTTTGGAATCGCCGGCGGGTTACCGGCCAGCCAGTGGGCCTCCGCGGGGCCGCCTCTTGGCACTTGGGCGCCTTTAGGGAACGTGAAGACCCCCACGGCATCGGAGTAACGGCCGTCGTTAATTTTCACATTTATGGCCTTTCCGTCTTCATAAACCATACGCCCATTGTATTCGGCCCCCAGCGGCTTTCCGAATTGATTTACTACCGGCACGTTCAGAGTCGTAATGGCCTCGGTCACCAGCTCGCCAGCGCCGGCGGGCGGGCAGGGGCTCCTCACAGGGCCTCGGTCAGGCGCCGGTGGCCCCGACCACCAATTGACGATTTAATATCTCGATTCATATTTTCGATCTGCGTCCAATGCCTCCGTGGATGTTGCGGCCTTGCGGCGAATCATTCTACCGCCACGGCCCTCTTCAGGCCCGCGGCTCAAGCGCGCCACCTGCGGAATTCGTCGGGCGTGGGGGCTGCCGCAAAGCCGCGTCGCCGGACCACCGGTGATGCGGTGCCGGCGGCACATTGCGCAGGGCGGCCTCCAGGTTTGCCCTGGCTGCCCCATTGGAGCCTTCGCGGTGGCCCGACGGAAGCGAAGCTTCTTCACCACATGGCCGTCAATGGGCACCTTCAGCCGGGGGCGGGCGGCGGCTATTCTGCGGCCGCCTCGCCAATGCCATCAGCCGCGCCAGCTGCGCCCTGGCCTCTGCCGCCAGTCGTTCGTTAAGCGCTGACTTGAACCCCACAAATGTACCAAACCTGCCGGCGACAATTTCGCGGTCCATCCCGCTGAATATTTTGGCAAGTTCGCGGTAATAAACCGTGACGGCGGCTTCCTCTGGGAAATGGGCCGCCATCACCGGGTTATCAGCGACCAACCATCGGCCGTCCACTCGGCGGAAATATTGCCTCCCCCAAGGCATCCATTTTCCTGTGCGTGGGTCGGGTGCCCAGACCCGAACCACTGCCCAGTGGCCATGAGCCTTCAGTGTCGGCAGGTCAAGATGGGCGAGTACATCGGCCACCAAGTTACCCTCGGGCATCTGCCGCTCCGTCCATTTGCCCGCCTTGCCACCAAAACGTGCTGTGACGGATTTGCTCAGCCGGCGCATCGATAATTTCATTTTCACCCACGCCAGGGTCTGGGATGCTCCCCGCTTCGCGTACACCAAGGAGCGGGCAGCTGCAGCGTTACCCTCCTCAACCGCCTTGGCCAGCCGCGCCAGGCACGCGGCTGGCCCGCTGGTCGGGGCAGGACTCCGTGCCAGGGCTCTCATCCTCGGGATTGGCCGTGGAGGCAGCGCCACGCCGCGTGTCTTCCACCTCACCTTTCCGCCCCTGCCGACGATGAGTTCGGCGGGCTTGCTACGAAGGAGCTGGAAGCGCGGATTTCCGGAGAAAACGACAAGGCGCGACAGAGCCAGAAAGTACTCACCCGGGTGGAGCAAAAAATATTTCTTCAGGTCAATTTTATTGGTGAGGCCGGAACCTTGCTCGACCGTCGTGTTCGCGAGTCCCCGTGAAAAACGCCGCCAGCGCTCGTGAAATTTCTGGCCGTCGTTGGTAAGCGGTACCGGCATGCCCTTGCTGTCGACGAACACGATGCGCCAACCCCACGGCTGCGCTGTTGTAATGAAAATTTTTGTCCTACCACCGTTGGCCATGGCGACCACGATCTTTGTACCCTTCCGGGGCTCAATTTTCGCCGTGACGCCTTGCGCCGCCGTGCAGGTGGGCGCGGGTGAGAGCAGGCGGGCATTTGCATTTGGCACCTTGAAGGCCTCGCAACGCGCCTCGTCAAGGATGTGCGGCGGTGACGAGGTCAGGAAGTTGCCGGACCACTGCGGCTCGGATTCCTCGGGAGCGGTCGATGGTGGCGACGGGACATTGGTGCCGCCCACCTGCCAGGTGCCGTTATTAAGCATTGCCGATGCAGCCCAGCTCCAAGTGGCGCCGGATACGGGCACCGGTATTGAGTCCGTGCCCGTAGGTTGGAACATAAGGTGCATATCAAAGTCGAGATTGTACATCGCCTCGCTGGCTGCCGTGAGATTGATGCCCGGCGAATCGTTTGTCGACGCCGCCGTTGGGTCCGCGTTTGTCGGTGGCGACGTCCATCCATATGGATAGGACGTGTCAAGGATCGTCCCATCGGTCGGCGACTGGCTGCCGTAGTCGCCGTTTGCCTTCTGAAGCCAGGCGGTAAACGAGCTTATCGTCTGGACAGCGAAATAGTCATTTCCAAAAGCTGCTGGCGGTAACTGCCACGACGCGTTAAATTCGATGCCCGGCGTGTAGGCCCCCATCGCGTTACGCGGCGGGTTAAGCGTTCCGCCGAAATGAAGCCAAGTATCGTCCGACCATATTCCGCCCTGCAAGTCCGCGAGGTAGTTGTCGTCGGCTGAAGTCGTCCCATCGTAAGAGCCTTCGATTGTGCCGCCGGGCTGGTACACGTAGAACGTAGTGTCCCTGGTAACGGTTGACCCCGAAAGGAAGCCCTTGAGGCCGACGTTTTCGCCAGTGTACTGCCCACCGGCACCGACGTATATCCAGTAGAAAGTGATTTCAGGATTTGAAAAGTCGGCGGGTTACTCTTAAAAGTTGTGGACGGAGAAAAAGAGGCGGCGTAACCTAAAGGTGTGAATTTTCTGTC
>JBMFVX010000226.1:0-2679 GCA_049965775.1 Phycisphaerae bacterium | reverse complement strand
AGACAAGTCGCCCCGCCGGCGATAGAGGCGAGCACTTTCCATCCCTTCCTTTTGGTTGCGGCGGAGCCGCGCTGGGCAACTCTACCGGCTCTGCGTGCCAATCGTCGCGGCGATTCCCAAGCTCTGCTGCTCTCGCGACCCGCAGGCCGCGCCGCGCTCTCGCCTACAACAGCCTGGGACACTATACTCTTGACTGGTTAGCCGCCTCGAAAAGCGGCGCTAGCGCCCAGCGGCGATTACACGGTTCAAACGCCGCCGGCCTGATCAAATTAAGGAAACGCACCATGAGTAAATGCAACCACCTCGGCAGATTTGTTCGTATGGCCGGCGGATTAGTCGCAGCCTGCATCATTGGAACGCTCGGCGCGTGCAGCACGCACAACAATACCATCATCGGTGCGCCGCACTATAACGTAGATCATGCCCTGCCCTTGGGCGAATGGGGCTTGCGTAAGCTCTCGCCAAGCGAGTACCCGAACATGGAAGCCGCCTTCATGAACAAGCAGGGGCTCATCAAGGCCATTGATCGGTCTTTGAAGTTTATCAGATCGCCATCAAGCGAAAAATTTTTCCCAGATGGTCCTATTACCCATCAGCAGATGCTTAATTCTCTGCTTGATTTCCGTTACATGGTGCAAACGGTCAGTTCACCGCAGCAATTCCAGCAAATGATTGTTCAACGGTATGACGTTTACACAGCAAAGGGCTACGACAACAAAGGCAGCGTCTGGTTTACCGGGTATTACACGCCAATCCTGAAAGGCAGCCTTACCGAGACATCCGAGTTTCGTTACCCCGTGTACAAACGCCCTGCCGATCTCGTCAGCAACCCAATCACCGGTGCCGTACTGGGCCAGAAACTCCCCAACGGTCAACTCCAAAAGTACCCAACGCGAAAACAGTTAATGCAAGGGCACCTTCTGCAGGGTGATGAACTCGTCTGGTTTAAGAGTGAACTTGACGCTTACATTGCCGAGGTTCAAGGCTCCGCAAAAGTGCAGCTTCCATCCGGCGAGGAAATTACCATCGGATACGCCGGCGACAACGGCAGAACTTATTCCGGCCTTGGCGAAGCGCTGGTGAACGCCGGAAAGATACGCCGCCGGCAGTTATCTCTGCCAGCGATTATTTCATACGCCAAGCAGCACCCCAATACGGTGCATCAGTACATTTTGGACAACAATTTCATGGCGTTTCTAAAGGTGTACAATCCTGCTCATTGGCCGCTGGGTTCACTGGGTGTGAAGGTCACCGCACATCGCAGCCTGGCCACAGATAAACACATTACAGCGCCCCCCTATCAGAGCATTTTCCCACGCGCAGCCGTCACCTTTGTCAGCACCATTGCCCCAAATACCAGCGGTGCCATCGGGCCGTTCCAGCAATTTATGCTGGATCAAGACACCGGCGGAGCTATTCGCGCCGCCGGCCGCGCCGACATCTATATGGGCATTGGGCCAGTGGCCGCAGTTCAGGCTGATTACGAGCTTAACAAAGGGCGGCTGTATTATCTGTTTCTCAAACAAGGCCTGACTCCCATGGGTCAATCAGGCGCGTACACCGAATCGCTTGGCAATGCGGGAGCACCCGCACCCATCGGGGCCGCGAACCCATCAGCTTCACAAGGTTCGGTTGGTGGCGGGCAGAATGTACCGGCTAACTCTCAAATGTTTCCGGGCGCGAAGTAAGCGACACCAAGCCGTCTGCTCGGTAATACCAAAGCAAGGCGTTTGCGGTGCAGGCAAGATGCCCCGCGCCTGGCGACACAGCGCTAACTGGCTTGCGATCCTGCCTTGACGGACGCACCACTCTCGCTGACGATGATGACTATCATGATATTACGCGTCAGCAAATATGTGATGGTCGTTACGGTATGCCTCGCATTCACAACTTGTGTCAAAGGGGCGGCTCCCACGAGGCCTGCGCCCGCAAAGGCCACGGGCGCCTCCGTACCGCTTAACCTGAAAACGTCTCCCAAAATCCTTACCGTTGGCACGACAATTTCTCCGCCGTTTGTGATGGCTTCCAGCGATGGCCAACTTTCGGGCCTGAGCATCCCATTGTGGCGGCATATTGCGAAAAAGCTGGGGTATCAAACACATTTTAAAATTTATGCGTTTCGACCGCTGCTGGAGGCTGTTTCCGCCAAACAGGTGGATGCCGCCGTCTCTTCCATTACGGTCTCGGCCGGCCGGGCTACCCAAATGGATTTTAGCGAACCATTTTTCGTTACCGGTTTGGCGATTGCGGTACCGGCCAAACGGGAGGCCGACTGGAAGGCGGTGCTCAAAGCGGCGATCTCGTGGCATGTATTAGACCTTCTGTTTGGGGCCTTGGTGTTGCTGACGGCCGTCGGAACGCTCATGTGGCTTATAGAACGCCACCACAATCGCACCACGTTTGGCGGAGGCAAAGCCGGAGGTGTTGGCAAGGGAATTTGGTGGTCTGCGCAAACAATGACCTCGGTGGGCTACGGAGATGTCATTCCAAGGACATTTGTCGGGCGAATGCTGGCAATTTTATGGATGCTGCTGGGTGTGGTGACCACCTCCGGATTCACAGCGTCACTCACGACGGCGCTAACCATAAATCAGTTACAGGGTCGAATGCCATTAACTTAAGCTCCCATATCACCTGCATCCGATGTTCTCCCCGCGTGCGATCATCTCTTTGAGTTCA
>JBMFVX010000225.1:0-2754 GCA_049965775.1 Phycisphaerae bacterium | reverse complement strand
GCAGTAAATAAATGTAGGGTCGAGCAATATACCCTGGACGTACAGCGTCGCAACTCCAATTGCAGGGTAGGTATGGATGGTGGTTGGATTATAACCAAGCCCACCCAGCGGGTAATAGCCCGGATAGTTTGTAGGGTATTGGTTTTTCTGCATTTGGGCGTATTCTATGCACGCTTGAGTTAGAGATCGTATTCTCGAGGCACAAACCGTGCGCAACGCCACTTTGCGAGCTTCGGCCAGCGCTGGCAGTAACAACGCAATCAGCAATGCGATGATAGTAATAACCACCAGCAACTCAACGAGCGTAAAACCGGTCCATCGGCTGATTCGTCGTGCGAACATGCCACACCACCTTTCACACCTTGCATCGTGCAACAATTGGCTTACATCACCAGCGTTGCAACGATGAAACCAAAACTACAACCAACCCAGTGGCGGCAAATAAAAATGGCTTAGTTTGGCCGCACACACAAGAGTTAAATGATGCGGTGAGTTGATAGATTCTCACCTTTTTCCTTTTATGTATTGTAGCAGGCCCATGGCGTGGCTGTCAACAATAATTTCGCCTGTTTATAAAGTTCTCGCAAGGCTTGCCATGAGCTTGTCCGGCCAACAAACCGCAGCGGTAAAAAAAGGGTACTTAACCCGGATATTTCATCGGTTTTAACAAATGGAAGCCCGATGTTCTCGAATCGGTTGGGGCCTCGAAGACTTTTCCATGTTTTTGAATCATGCGCAATCTGATCGAACGGCTCGGGAAATTCGTCAAGAAAACAACGCTCAACTCCCGCCACTACCCGAACTTCCAAGAATTCCGAGCCGCCATTGACCAATGTCTTGATCAACTTCCCACCCTCCATCGCCAACAACATAATACGCTGATGACACTGGCTTTTCAGACCTTTGAAAACGTTTCAATCCTGAATGCGTAAGGTATAACATTGATTAGTTAATAGAGTGTGCGTTAGTCCTGCCGACATCGCCCTATTGCCCCTTGGCATGCTTACCGTCCCACTGCTGGCGGGTTACGATTGGCACGTAGCCGATGGCCAAGCGCTTGGGCGGCGTGACAATTTGTGCTGGGTCGAGATAAACCAGCGCACCATGCGTTGGCGGCGGCAGGTATTGCCGATTTTTTGTCCAATGCCGTTCAAGCAGGTCGAAACGCTTCTGCATTTTGTCGCGTTCAGCCTTACTTAGGTCGGCATTAAGCAGGGCGGGCTGATCTTCAAAACGATACCAGTAATAGGTCACCACTGAATGATCGCTCAAACGGGCGTAGAATGGCCCGGCTGCCGGCCCTGGATTTTTGAATGGACTGTTCCGGCCATCGGGCGTGGTGTATGGCTTTGGTGGCTGCTTGCGCGGCGGATAAAAGTTAATATGCTTCAGCCCCGTTGCGTCAGGGACATCCGTCCTGGCCACGGGCTGCCAACTGGTCTTTTTACCGTGGTGCATCAATCGGTAATACCGCGGGAGTACGGCCCGAAATCCATCAGGGCCATTGTGTACAAGCTGTTTACTCCATGTAAAGCCGTAGGATGCTAAATTGGGAAGGAATGCCTGGGCAAAAAGCTCCCAGGGCAAATGGACGCGCTGCGGCTTGGGTGTGCTGTGGGCGAAGAGCTGCCAAGTCGACCATAGTTTAGGTCTAAAATGTTCCACAAAACCGTGCTTCAAACTGAGTCTGCCGCTTACCGGCGGTCCGCCGTTGAACCAAGCCTTTACGAAATCCCAAAGAGCTTGGCGACTGTAACAGACCGATTGGCTCAGCACTATGGTGTTGCCGTGGGCATCGACCGGGAACGACACCTGCCCAAGGCGCGCGTAGGTGTGCCCCCCTGTCAGGCTGATGGCGGCCGGAAGATATTGCGTTTCCATCGCAAATGGTTTGCTGGAGTTTGACCATCGTGAGTCAAGCAGTTTGCCGATAAGTTGCGGATACCTGACAGCTTGGTGATGCCAAAAATAGGGTGTAAAAAAACTGACCGGTCCTTTGAAATTTTGGGTGTTAAGAAAAAGCGTCCAACAATGGTTGCCCATCGGGATGTTTTTGCCATCGGTCGTTGACTGCGGATCGGTAAGTGGAAGCGGCAAATAGCCGTAGCCGAACAGTTGCCCATCGACACCGGGTTTAAGTGTGAGACCGTCGGGCGGAAATAGCAGCCAAGGACTTAGTTGGGCGATGCCATATAGGCCACGCGGGTGCTTCCAACTTCCACTTCCATTACCCGGGGTATCAGCGATGGCATGAAAATTGTACGCCACGCCGCCCATATGAAACTTTGGTGCGGCTGTTGGAAAGCGTGTGCCACGCCACCAACCCAGACCACCTTCAATGTCGGAATAGAGATGCAGCGGACGTTTGCTGGCATATTGCGCCGCCATCCATGTGCCAAAAAGACCGGACTGAAATTGATGGCCCGGATACCGAAGCAGCAGCGGCCAGACGGCCGTATAAATGGAGAAACCAGCATCATACTTTTTGGGCACTCGATCTGTCGGCACGATCATGTAACCATCGGCATGGACACCGCGAAGGACTGCCCCCGGTGTTGCCGACGCCAGCAATAGGGGTAACAGCCCGGCAAGGAAAATGACTCCATGTCTCATAAAAAAGCTCCTTTCAATGGCGTGTCGCGTTGACCAACCGACAGACTCGCATTCGTAGGAATTGCATTGTAACCGGAGCGGTAACCGTTCACGGCCTTTCGGCCAGTCAGACTCACGACGGGCCTAACCACATATAAAGTT
>JBMFVX010000224.1:0-2756 GCA_049965775.1 Phycisphaerae bacterium | reverse complement strand
GCGGGTTTTATGCTCGCAAGCGCAACCTATTTATCTTCTGAAAATGGTATCAAAAAGGCTGCGCGCAGTGTTGGTTTTCAGTCGGTACGACGGTTACGCGATAGGGTCTCTTGGCCCCGGTTGTCAATTGGGGGTTGTTCAGTACGCGGCTTTCGTCTGGCGGCCAACCGGCCCAGTTTTTTCATCGCGGCGTTGTGGTGCTTGTCAAAAGCCGTGCGGCTTATGCCCATAGCCCGTGCAGCTTTGGTTTTGGTTTGGTGAATGCCCAGCAGTTCAGTCGCTTCAACCTGTTTTGGCGTCAATTCGGTTTTGGCATACGGCCCGCGCGCCTTTCTCTTGCCCTGCTCCGCCGGCGTTGCGGCCATGGCAACAGTTGCGGCGGCACGCTCTGGCGGCAGAATCGCATCGGCCAGAATCCGCAACGCAGTCGCGGTCGCCGTGCCGTCATCGCCAACTTTACCGATAAAACGTTCGGGATACGCGGCCATAAGGCGCCCTTGCAGGTCGCTTACAAGGTTGCGTCCATTACGCGCGTAGCTTGGCGCCCTATCTTCCGGCAGCGGCCCGGCGGCACAGTGAAAATCAATCAACGCGGCCAAGCCCGGCAGGCTTCGCAAGTGCCCATCGCCGGCAGCGCCAAAAATGACGGCGGCGGTATCCCGGCAAAGGTCATCCATGGCGCGGCTCTTGGCCTCCGGTGGCTTGCCCTTATGCCCGTTGCCAAAACCTTCAAAGCCCAAGGCCAGTTGCAGAATCGTCTTATGGTATTCGGCGGCGGTCGGCTTTTCGTGCAATGCGGTCAGGCAATCCGGCCAAAGGTCGGCAGCGGTCTTGCGATTGCCCGACGGCTTCAACAATTTAATCATACGGCCCACGGTATTCTTTTCGTCCAACGCTCGGCGTTTAAGCTCGGCGGCCAGCAGCGGCCCAACGCGGCAGGCCTTTTCACGCGCAGCGGTCGCGGCAGCATCGGCGGCGGCAAGGTGGTCGGTTGCAATAAGCTCGGCATCGCTCGCAATGACCGACGTTTTTCGCTCGGCCCGCTTGCGGTCGGCAAACCATCCAAGGCTATCAAGATTTCCAGCGGCATCGAAATAAGCGGCAATGCTTTCAATGAATGCGGTTTTAAGCTCGGCCAGTGTCATCGGCCCGGCGGCTTCCAATGCGGCCCGCAAGGCCAGTAGACAATTTTTAAGGTCATCATCAAAAAACGTACCTACTTTGCTAAATGCTTCGCTCATACGCTCGGCGGTTGTGCCGGTTGAATCAACGCGGATTAGTCCGGCTTGTGCTTTCTGGATAAGTCCGATTGCCCGGCCCAGCGGCCCGGCATCAACGCGCAGCTCGGTTGCCATATCGCGTAGCACGCGAAGTATTTCGATACCTTGCATGAAAAAACCGTCGCCCAGGCAGGCCGATTCTTGTTGCAGCCATGCGGCCAAGGTTCCGGCTTTGTTGGCGGCTTGGCCGGCAGCCTCGATTGCATCGCATTCTACGCGCAGAATGCCGGCCCATAATTCCCATAGGCCCGCCAGTTCCATTGCCTGCAATCGCGGGTCGCTTATTGCCGCAATTCTTGCTGATTCTTTCCGTAGTTGGTCGGTCAATTCCCGAAGTGTCGCCATAGCCACCTGCCTTTAATCTTCGGGTCAGCCCGGGCGCTCATGCGGCAGGTGAATGCTCATATCATAAGCGCCCAGGCCGATTCAGCGGCTTATAACTCCGCTTGCCCGAAATATTTTACACGCGCGCAACGCCTGCAGTCATCCTTCGCCCGCCCTCGCACGCCCTCGCATGTTCGCGTGCCTTCGCTAACAGCCCGTTTTCTCGCTCCAATCGAGATACCATCGCCCCGGCCATTTTGCCTCTTTATGCAGAAAAACGCCCTTCAAAGCACGCCTAAACCGTCGTATTTCGTACCCTTTCAGGCCCAGCTTGGAGCCAATCTGGATTAAATCAGTGCTATAGATTCGGCCCCGGTATGCAATTACTCGCATTATGTCTTGCTCAAGCTCTGCAAGTTTTTCGGCTTTAGTCATGGCTGGATACCCTAAAAAACTTCCGGGGGTACACGATGGTACCGATACTCAAAAAACCGCCAATCAAAAATCGTGGCCGGGGGGGGGGCAATCCGGCTCCGTTGCCGGCTCGGCGGCCCGGCGTTGCTTAGCTTGCTCAATCGCCGACAGAATAAACGCCCGCACCATGGCGGCCAGCCCGGCCCGCAATGGCTCCGGCAGTCGCGCCCACGCGGCAGTAATGTAGGCAAGTCGCGGGTCATTCTCTTGGCTTTCCATTGTGTCACCTCTTATTTATGCAACGAAACTTATGCGAATAACGCCAAACGTTAGCGGCTCATAGCTTTGCCCGGCCAAAGTACCTTTGCCAAAAAAACCTGCGCAAAAACGCGCGTTTGGGTTTGCGGTCAACGGGCCTACGATACCCAGGGATTTTCGGCCCTTATCCGGCTCGGCCCATGGCAGCGGTTTGGCGGTCATGGCTTCACCTTGCCAGCGGCGGCAATCGCCGCAATGGCATCCTTTGCCCGGCTGGAAAGCCCAGCCCATGCGTCAACCACAATTCGCAATTGTGAATCTATGGCGGAATCGTTGGAAAATGCAGCGCTTTTCGCAGCGCCCAATTCCGAAACAGGCGGTTTTATTGGCTTTTCGGTAGCTTGTTCGAATCCTGCCGCGCCCAGTTCCCCGTCTTGCGTACTCTCGCAGATACTCACAAACCCCTGCAAAATAAGAGGT
>JBMFVX010000223.1:0-2765 GCA_049965775.1 Phycisphaerae bacterium | reverse complement strand
ATGCCGCCACCCCTTTCGTATGACCTTACTCATCGGCCATCCGAAAGAAAATCTTGAGCCTTTATAGCGCTGTCGTGTTAAAGAGGAGGCGATGATAAAGTTGCCCATTCGACTGCACTGCCAGCCGGATTGGAAGCAGGCCGTACAGGAGGCCCTGGCCCGCCAAAACAAGCTGGAAACTGTGGCCATGGCGGAGCAGCAGGCAACGGGTGAGTATATCCGCCCAGTTGTGCTCTTTCAGTCGCAAAATTACAGTGAACAAGAAAAATCCGTTACCTGAAGTGCTTAAGCAGGTGCTGATTGAGGATTTTAAGATTCCGGCCGAGCAGATCGCCATTGCCACCGGAAAAAACGACGAGATCGAGGGCGTGCAAATTCTTGCCGCAGACTGTCCGCTGCGGTTTATTATCGCAATACAGAAATTAAGAGAGGGCTGGGATTGCCCCTTTGCGTACGTACTGTGCTCGCTCTCGAGCGTTTCAACAAAAACCGCCGTCGAGCGGATTCTTGGGTGGATTTTGCGGCAACCGTACGCCACAAAAAAGGTGCATGATGAGTTAAATTGCGCTTATGCCGTAATTGCCGAATCGTCGCCGTTTGAAACTGCCGGCAGGCTGGTCGAACTTTTGGAGCAGAGCGCCGGATTTTCCAAATTTGAGGCCAAAATTGCGATTGAGACGGCGTCCGATGGCGACATCGGCCCTCTCTTTGGCCCAGTCATCTCGGTAAATGTTGAGACCACGCCTGATTTCAGCCAGACGCCGGTAGACATTCTGGCGAAGATATCGTTTGAGCCTTCCACAAAATGCCTGACTTGGCAGGCCCAGATGCCGCCCAACGAGGGGCATGTCGCGGTGCTGCAGCGATGTTTTGAAAATCAGGTGGACAAGCAGGCCGTTGCTCTGCTCGGGGCGCAGGCCCGACGGGCGCAGCTTGCCCCAGCTGCGCAAGGCGAAGCATTCAACGTGCCGCAACTTGCTGTGCGTGATGGGGGGCGCATCTCCTTTTTTGAAGATCAGTTCCGCGATGTGGACTGGAAGATTGCCCAGCGCGATCCCAGCCTGACCGCGCAAGAGTTCTCGATGCCCAGCGGGCGGACTCAGACCGCGGTACTCGACGTGGATAAGGGCGGCCACATGGAGGCCAACTTTATCGCAGAGGTGCAACAGCAGCTTGCGCTGTTCGAACGCGGCCCCAAGACGGTAGCGGAACTGGTATATTGGCTGTGTAAAGAAATTCCGTCGCTGGATTTGCTGCACAGCGAAAAGGCCGCATTCCTGAACGCTTTGGTTCTCAAGCTGGTGGAAAAGCGTGGTATGACGCTTCAGCAGCTTGTGTCGGCCAGGTTCAGCCTGCTTGATGCCGCCGCCCGCAAGATAGATGCGTACCGCCGCGCGGCGCTAACTGAATCGTACCAGCGATATCTGCAGCCGCAGTGCTCGACTCCGCTGGAGGTCTCGCCCGACATATGTTTTACATTTCCGATGAGGTCAACCTATCCAGCCTCGCAGCTCTACGAGGATGCGATCAAATTCGACCGGCATTACTACCGGGGCGTCGCGCAAATGAACGGCGAGGAGACACTTTGCGCAGTGCGGATAGACAAGCACCAGCGTGTGAAATTCTGGGTGCGTAATCTGACGCGACCCGATTTTGCCTTCTGGCTGCCTACCGCCACCGACCGGTTCTATCCAGATTTTGTTGCCCAACTCACCGATGGCCGATTCCTTGTGGTGGAATACAAGGGCGAAGGATGGGCCGAAAGCCGCGACACGGCTGAGAAGGCCATGATTGGTGAATTATGGGAGATGCGCAGCGGGGGTAAGTGCCTGTTTCGGCTGCTTACCAAGGAGAATATGGACTCCGAGTTGGCGGCGATAGCGTAGAGGCAGGCTTGCGGGGCCGGGGATTACGGCTTGTCTATTGACGGTGCCGGGAGCTATGCAGAGGCTATCTGGACAACTGTTAGGGGTGGGTGTTGCGGCCTACAGCGGGCCGAGACGTTGAGCGGTTGGCGGCGTGGCTGGGCCGAGATAGTAGATGGAAAAAATAGAGTAAAATGGCTTGTATTGGATATTGGATGTGGTCTTCGGGGAAGATGAATACATCAAACGCAAGGGGCATGCGGTGGAACACTTCAGCCGTTTACGGCGGCTTGCCTTGAATCAACACAGCAAGGTGAAAAGCAAGAAAAGCTGGAGCCTGCGACGCAAACGCAAACTTTGTGCTCAAAATCTCCAGTATCTGCGCAAAGCACTGCCGGCGTAGGTCTTCATGCAATCGTCATGGGGTTCAAAAGAGGTCAGTTAGGAACCAGCCGATGATGGCCCCGATGAGAAATCCGGTCCAAAACCGGCTCCTGCTCAATTCTTTTTCTTCCTGTTCATCCACGGGACTAAACAGCCCGTTGCATATGTGCACAAAGCCCGTCTCGGTAAACATTGGCTCGCCGCAACGATCACACGGCTCACGCTGGGATGCATACTGAAGCATTTTGCGTCTCCTTTATAATGTCAGCCTTATCCTGAAACAGCTTCATTGCCAATACTGTGACCCCAAACGACTATTACCCGCTGTTCTGAACCATAGTTGTGTCACCATGTGCGGGCCTCATACGCTCATGCCGCTCGGCCTTATGATCCCTTACACCGAGATGACATATCGTTGTCAAGCGCAAAATACCGTCATCCGGGCCGTGGGGGTGCGTGACACTTTACGCGGCCCTGCACCTGCCGAGTGAGGGACGGTTGGCCCAGTAGCGTTCC
>JBMFVX010000222.1:0-2816 GCA_049965775.1 Phycisphaerae bacterium | reverse complement strand
GGGTGGCAGGGGCGCTGAGCGGGCGCGTGGTGTGTGCGGGGGCTTCTGTTACTTTATTGCCCATAAGGTAACACGTCTCTCTCCGCGGGCGCCGCTTCCCCTGTCCGAACTCCCAGGGCCGCCCATCTTCCGCTTTGCCATCGCTCCATCCTCTCCAGGCTTGGAGCCTCCGGGATTCCCGGCGCGGTTCAGAGACTTCCGGGGCAGGCCTTTGGATGGCGGCCAAGCCGCAAACGAAGAAAAAATGTGTTTAGTCCGAGAGGATGATCTTATAGCATTGAACAGCCTTGGGAAGGTTGCCAACTGCTTCCGCCATACTGTGGAATTATGGGTCAGGCCACGCGCACGCTTGCAACAAATTGATTGACTTCACTTGTCAGTTGCTCTGTCTGCTGCGAGAGGCCATTTGCGGCGCTTAGTACTTGTTCCGCTGCGGCTCCTGTGTCATTTGCAGCGCGACTGACATCAGATATGACAGAGGTTACTTCCTGCGTGCTCGTGGCAGTCTGTTGGATGTTTCTTGTGATCTCGGTTGTTGCCACCCCTTGCTCTTCAACAGCGGCGGCGATATTCGAGGCAATCCCATTAACTTCGTTAATAGTTGTGCCGATAGTCTTGATGGCTTCCACAGCTTCTCCAGTTGCACTCTGGATTTGCTTGATTTGAGCGGCGATTTCTTCAGTTGCTTTTGCGGTCTGGGTTGCCAAGCTCTTCACCTCGCTTGCCACTACGGCAAAGCCCTTGCCAGCGTCACCTGCACGCGCCGCTTCAATGGTTGCGTTCAACGCCAAGAGGTTAGTCTGACCAGCAATGTTGTTAATGAGATTAACTACATCGCCAATTTTTTGTGCGCCGTCGGCTAGAGCGCGAACGGTGATGTCTGTACGGCGCGCTTCGGCGACCGCCTTCTCGGTGATCTTTGTCGAGTGAGCGACCTGCCGGCCAATTTCATTGATGGAAGATGCCAACTCTTCGGAAGATGCAGCAACGGCTTGTACAGCGGCGCTTGCCTCTTCGGTAGCAGCAGCGACGGTCGTTGCCTGCTGATTTGTTTTCGTCGCAGTGCCCGACATGGACTGTGCCGTTGCCTGCAACTCCGTTGCGGCCGAGGACAACCTCGATACCAACGTGCCAACCTTGGCTTCAAAAGCATCCGCCATTTGGTTCATGGCGGTTTTTTGTGTGGTGGAAGCAAGAAGTTCCTTCATTTTAGTTATGTCAAAAGCAAATTTCATGACCCGGACAGGCTTGCCATTGCGGCCTAAAATTGGGTTGTAGCTTGCCTGCAACCATATTTCGCGCCCACCTTTGCCGAGGCGTCGGAATTCGGCCGACTTAAACTCACCGCGCCTCAGAGCCTGCCAAAGGCTCTCATATTCTGGTGTTCCGCGGGCGCCTGGCTCACAAAGCATGCTGTGATGCTTGCCCCGGATTTCATCGAGTGTATAGCCAATTGTAGCCAAAAAATTCTCATTTGCCGCGATAATTGTGCCATCAAGCTCAAATTCAATGGTCGCAAGTGAACGGTCTATTGCTTTCAGTTTTGCTTCCATATGTCTATTATTTGACAAGATGTGCGCACCAAGCATTTTATTCTCCAAACATAAACACGTTAAGTGCGTAAGATGGACAAAATTCCGGACAAGCTATGGAAAATAAGCCCTTGTTACGATAGCCGACACCGTAATGGCGGCGGATTTCCGCCATCCCGTCGCCTGACCCTCGTTCATGTGCATCAGCGCGCCCGGGATTTTGCTCCCACTTACTTACGTTCATGCTGATTTTATAGGCGAAAAGTTGGTTTTTCATTAACTACGATAAGAGCCTGACCTAAAATTCGGTTGACCGGCCTCGCTGCTTTTGATTCCCTTGGTTTACAACAACTTGGGGAGATTCGCGATGCCTTGGAACGCTCATGCCTCCCCTCATTCTGACGCTCCAAGCGTCGTTTAGCCGAAGCATCGGCTGAGGCCCGCCGGCATTCCGGAAAGAATCCCAGCACCCTATTCCAGATTCCGATTGTTGCGCACTGCCGAAATTTCTTGCCAAGCCTGCTGGCTTGCGATTCTCCCTGCTTGCAACATAAGCTGCGGGAGATAGCGATGCCGCCGAACCAGACCCTCTGCCTCACGGACGTGCAGCGCGTCCTTTCCGGCCTGTTCGAGGGGGACCTGCACGCCAAGCGGGTTCTGTCCCTGGCCAATGCCACCCTCGGGGTGATCCGGACCGCGTCGTTGGCCGTGCATACGATCGGCCAGGGCCTCGCCCTGGCGCGCGGCCTCAACACCAAGCACGCCATCAAGCAGGTGGATCGGATGCTGTCCAACGAGGGGATCGACGTCGATGCCGCCCTGCGCCACTGGGTGCCCTACGTGGTGGGATCACGCACCAGCATCAACGTCGCCATGGATTGGACCGATTTCGACGCCGATGGCCAGGCCACCCTCATGCTGTCGCTGCTGACCCGTCACGGCCGCGCCACGCCATTGCTGTGGCTCACCGTTGCCACCGCGAGCCTCAAGAACCATCGCAACGCGTATGAATACCAGGCGCTGGTCCGTCTCGCCGATGCCCTGGCGTCTGACATCAAGGTTTGCATCGTCGCCGACCGTGGCTTCGGCGATCAGAAACTCTATCGGGTGCTGACGGAGGAACTGAAGTTCGACTACGTCATCCGCTTCCGCGGCAACATCACGGTGACCGCCGCCGACGGCGAGGCGCGCACCGCATCCGGCTGGGTCGGCCGCGGTGGACGGGCACGCATTCTGCGTGGCGCCATGGTGACCGCCGAACGCTACCAGGTGGGCAGCGTGCTG
>JBMFVX010000221.1:0-2831 GCA_049965775.1 Phycisphaerae bacterium | reverse complement strand
AGCCCGCTGCGGCCGCCGCAACGCCGGTATGCCGCCGCCGCAACGCCATGCACCAACGGCCGATAGGCTTCGGCAAGTTGTTCGCAGCCTTCGCGGCTGCTCCCGCAAAGGGCGCCTCGACTTATCTCGTAGCCACCACTCGGCCAGCTCGGCTGACCCGCCGCAGCGCCGGGCAATGGCCGCCAGCCCGCAACCGGCAACTGTCGGCGGGCCTTAATAAACCCCAGCAGTTGCGGCAACTCATCAGGTATGCTCCCGGCACACCCACGCAGCTGCCCCGGCGAAGGTTCGCCTGCGGCTGGTGCTACCATGCAAAGTAATGTCATGAAAACTCTCCTCAAACGCCGCGACGCTGCGAGCGTTATATACCAAACAAATACCTAACACAAATGACAGAGTAGTATCGCAGGTTGGGGCGGTTGTGAATAATTATTTTTAAAAAATTAGCCCGGCAGGCGGAATCCATCCGCATGCCGGGCTTTTAAGGAGAGCGCATCACGCTTTGTGGTGCGTATGAGGGTCTAATCGCTGCAGCCCTGCCAGCGGCCACCGTTACGGTACCAGGATAATGTCATTGGGGTTGGCCGGTTCTTCCAGCCCGGTGTACGTCACCCGCCGGGCCGAGCCGATAGTCCATATGTTGTCGTGGTCGGGGCCGACATCCGGCGACTGCGACCAGTGCACCGACCCATCGTCAAACAATACATTCTGCCCCTGGCCGGCATGATTGGGCGAATTGGCCTCGCCGGTGCCGGCCGGGCTTCTTACAAAAAGCGGGTTGCGATCGGCGAGCACAGCTATTTCGCCCGACCCGTTGTAATGATGATGATAGCGCGAAAGCTGGTCGAGATAGCTGTAGCGAACCAGCGAAGTCGCCGGCACGCCGGTGCCCACCGCGGCGCTGGCCGGTCCGGCGGCATCACGCGCAAGCAGATTCCAGGAGGCATAGCGCGCCTGGCCCATCATCGGAGCTAAATTGCTGATGTTGCTGATGGGGCCGCCGTCCACCACGCTGCCTGGACGCTCCGACGGCGGCAGCCAATCGCGATCCGCCGGGGTGGCCACGCTGGGCAATAAGTTGTTGTTATTGGCCGCATACGCTGCAAACGCGCCGGCCAGCGATTGCAGGTTGCCGGCGCAGGCGGTTACCTGCTCGGTGAAGCGCACAGCGCTAAGCTTGCCCACCACCAATGCCACCAGCACGGCAGAGGCTACCAATAGCGCTGCAACATTGAATTTGTGATCCGCCCAGTTGATGCGCCATCCGCCGCTGACCGCGGTTGGCTCCGCCGCCGCCGGCAAACCGGCAAACGCAGCAGGGCGCTGCATCGCCTTTACGGCTGCTACGGTTCGCGCCGTCAGGTCTGCCGGCGCCACCGGCTCGGTAAGTTGCGAGAGCGCCGCCATCACCTGCTGCACTGCGGAAAAATCGGCGAGGTTCTCACCGGCGGCAATAGTGGGCTTTTCAAAATGACGGCCGTGTTCGAGCAGGCGATCTACCACCGCTTGCCGGGCCGCAGGCAGCGTCGGCTCATCAGCTGGCTCATCTATGCCAGGCGTGCCCGCAGATGAAGATGAAGATGTATGGGGCGCAGCCTGCGCATCATCTTCGCTGAACTTGTCCGGAAACTGCTGGGTCATGGGTGCTACGCTACCTCTATACTATTTTATGTTCCTAGGAGCCTGTCCTAGCTGCCGAGCGTCCTATGCAACATACGCTGCCCGCTCGGGCCGGTTCACTTGTCGCCAACCATTCACGCCACCGCCGATTGGCACCAGTGCTCTGTCGCACCCCGCAGCGGAGGCAGCCCGTGTGGTGCAGGCTTCCAACCTGCCCCATCGTGGCCCAACATCTCACCCTGCTTTTAAATCCTCGGGCAGGCTCTAAACCTGTACCAAAACTACTGCCATAGCAGCCCACGGCCACATTGTGGTGCAGGCATCTTGCCTGCCGCCCTTAACGCAACGCAATCTTCCAGCCTGCTTCGTCCCAACCTTCGTAAACAATTCACCGTTCGGTGTGCTCCAAACGCGAGCCCCATAAACGCTCAAATGCCACCAAAGCCCCATGCAGCCTGCTTTTAACCGTGCCAATCGGCAAATGCAGCATCTCGGCAATTTCCTGATACGCAAAACGGTTAAAATAACTCAAAAGCAACACCTCGCGGTAAATTGGCGCGAGTTTGTCTATAACCTCGCGCACCCGCCGGGCATCTTCGCCAAGCTGCGCGTTATCCAGCGGCGTTGGCTCGTCGGACTTCAGCCGATCCGCCAAGGTTCCGCCCTCGCCATCGCTGCCGCCGCCGCCATCCAGCGAAACCGTCGGCTGCCGCATCGTCAACCGCAAATAGTCCCGCGCCCGGTTGGCCGCAATCGTAAAGAGCCACGGCCGGAACTTGCGCTTAAGGTCAAAGCTCGCCGCATGGCGGTATACCTGAACAAACGTTTCCTGAAACAGGTCGTCCGCGACGGCTGCATCGTTGACAAACCGCTGCAGAAACGAAAACAATTCCTGCTGGTAGCGCGACACCAGCTCTGACAGAGCCGATTCATCGCCCTTAAGATACGCGGCCAGCAGTTGTTCGTCCGTGGCCATCAGGCCCACCCTTCATACGCCCGGCGGCTTTGGCAGTTCGCCCGGCAAGCAAAAATCGCTTTTGGGCACAGCCGCAGGCTCGCTTCCGACAAGTTTCCGCCGCTGCGGCTAACCTTTCCAACAAAATTGCGGAATCAGCCTTGCTTTTTACCCTTCAAGTAACCGTTCACGGACCTGAAGGAAGCAGTGAGGGTGTGGGTTTTCCTGCGAAGTGGTTGGCTACGGTCTGATACAG
>JBMFVX010000220.1:0-2833 GCA_049965775.1 Phycisphaerae bacterium | reverse complement strand
ATCCTGATCCACCGTCCATGGTGGATCATCCAGCCTCAATTATAGCAAATCTTGCCCGCGAAAAGTGTCACGCACCCAAGCAGCGTGTTATACCGAAGCAGAATTGTCACCCCTTAGCCGAAGTAGAAGTGTCACCTACAAGTCTGGTGTATACCAGGCAGAATGGAAGAACTACGAATGTCGTCTAAAGAACGGGTTCGACTGGATGCAATGCATAGGGTTGAACGTAACGAGGTAACGGTAATAGTCGGCATTGAACTGGGCTTGAACGGCACCCCATTCGGCGTGAAGGATCGAATGTTAGATAATGCGACTGTGCGATCCGCCAACTACGCAGTCGGCATATTTAAGACCCGGCTCGCGTGGCGGCGTTTGGAGCCATTCGATACACATGCTATTCTTTGAAACGTGATGAGGTCCGGAGTTTTGGCCTTCAGCAGACAGGAGCACGAATTTGCAGACCGAACAAAAAGTAGGCATGGTAATCGTAGATCACGGCAGCCGGTTCGCGGCGGCCAATGATATGCTTGATGATGTCGCCCGCATGTTCAAACGGGTATCTGGTTACGCCATCGTTGAACCCGCCCATATGGAGCTTGCCGAACCAACCATTCCACAGGCTATCGCCGCCTGTGTACGCCAGGGCGCAACGCAGGTGATTGTGCACCCCTATTTTTTGTCGCCCGGGCGGCACAGCACCACCGACATCCCTCGCATTACGGCGGAAGCGGCAGCAGCGCATCCGGGCGTAACGTGTCATGTAACCGCGCCGCTGGGCGTAGATGAAGGTATCGCCAAGGTGATGATGGATCGCATTGAGCACTGTATCGCCAGCCAATTTGAGTGCGAATATTGCCGCGCTCGCGGGTGCTCCATGGCGGGCAAACCTGCGGCGACAAAAGCCCATTCATGAGCCGTCGGCCGATAGCCGCGTCCGGCCACAACGCCGACAGCCGGCCAGGGCACAGCCACGTCAATCTGGATCGCTTGCTCCCAAAGCGTGTGAGCCATACCATATCATCATGCAATCAAGATTTACCAATATAAGCCGATGGATTGTCCCAGCAATTGCCTTGCTGGGCCTTGGAATGCTGCTTAACGCTGCGGCAATGTTCTACAGCGCTCACCGCAGTAATCATAGGCTTTTCGGCCCGGCAGCGAGTGCCTATGGCGCCGACCCGGTAACTTGGCCGGGCGGAGAGCACATTTATATGATGCCTGCGCAGCTCAATGCCAACGCTTGGGGGTTTGTTCTTCTCGATACCGCCTCGCACCGAGTTTGTGTGTATCGCATTCTTACAACGGCCTCGCGGCTGCGCCTGATGGCCGTACGCGATTTTTCCGCCGACCTTAAGTTATCCGACTTTAACAATGCGGCCCCCACCCCCGAGCAGGTAAAAGCCATGCTGCGTATGGGTATCGGAGGCGGCAAGCCTGCTCCTGGCAGCCAGCCGGCCCGATAGCCGCCCGACAACGCCAAAGAACCGGTAAAAAAACATTTGGCAAGTCGGTTAACGTCGGTTTACAATACCCTAATGGCGGGAAGTGAGCGGCAGGCAGTGGACGCATCTGCCGCCGCGCCGTCAGCCTGTTGGTCATCGCTTGCGTCTTGACAAAGGAGTGTTGCTTCATGGGCAAAATGTTTTACAGTGCGGATGAAGCCGCAGCCAAACTCAGCGTAACGGCGGATAAGCTCAAAGAGCTGGTTGAACAAAGCAAGCTCCGCGAGTTTCGTGATGGCAACAAAACGATGTTCAAGGTTGACCAAGTTGACCGGCTCGCCGGCGACATGAAAGTCGGCACGGGCACCGGCAGCGGCGTCATTGATCTTGCGCCCTCCGACACTTCGGGCATCGGTCTGGCAGGCGAGAGCCACGCAGGCAAGCCGGCCGGCGACACCCGGCAAGGTACCGCCGCCGGAAAAACAGCCGGCGCTTCCGACGCTCAAGGCATGCGCGTGTTTGACGAACACGAAGTTAAAGCCACCGATGCCAGCGCACAAACTCAGATATCTTCCCCCATTTACGATGCGATTTCCCCCTCCGGCCTTGATTCGGTCAGCAGCGGCTCCGGCCTGCTCGACCTCACACGCGAAAGCGACAACACCAGTCTCGGCGCAGAGCTTCTCGATGAAATCTATCCTGGCGAGGGCGGGGCGTCGCAGGCGGGCATTGGCTATTCTTCCGGCGTTTTTGATTCCAGCGGGCGCACAAGCGCCGGCGGGGCGATGGCTACGGGAGCAGGCTCCCCCGCCTTGGGTGCCGAGTCCCCGGCTGCCATGTCCGGCCAGGTCACCTACGCCCCCGTTGTGGAAGCGGCCGACCCCACCGCCGGCATGTTCGGCGGTTTGGCCCTCGCTGCGGTGTTGGCCATGGTGCTGGTCTTTATCATCACCACCGCCGGCGTGGCTGGCTTTAGCCCATCGTGGCTGGGCATGCTCGCCAAAAATATATGGCTCTTTACCGGGCTGCTGGCTGTGGTCACGTTGCTGTTTGGCTTTGTTGGCTTCTTCGCAGGCAAAGCGGCGACGCGGTAAACCTGCGGAACATCTTGCTTGCGACACCATCATCCAAAGAATCTTGAGTGTCTTTGGCTGTACCAGTGCAGAGATCGCTGTACGTGGTCTGCATGGTTGATTACCGCCAGCAAACCGGCGGCTAAATTCGCGGCTATCGGCCCCCCGCGTATGTGTTGCAGAAACCCGAATTTGCACTCTACAAGAAAAATTGGCAACTGTTGATACCGCCCGCTTAACTGGGTCTGCCAATATTTCAGGCAGCGTGTTTCAACTTGGATGTCCAGAAGGTGTTCCAAAGGTCGCTTTGCTGTAAGG
>JBMFVX010000219.1:0-2958 GCA_049965775.1 Phycisphaerae bacterium | reverse complement strand
CCAACGGTGGGAACGCTACTGGGCCAACCGTCCCTCACTCGGCAGGTGCAGGGCCGCGTAAAGTGTCACGCACCCGCCGCACCGGGTTGGACAGCAGCTCACTTGCCGTTGAACGTCCCGGTTCATACTATGGCGGTATGAATGAGCGTGCCCTCGAGTTAAACCCGTGGCGAGCCTTTAATGCCGCCTGACCCACTGCCTGAATTTTTGGCGGACATCGCTTCGTCGCCCGTTGTCAACGAGCTTATCTCACGGCTTACGGGGCCGCAGCGCCATGCTCCGGCAACCGGTCAATGGGGCAGTTGCGCACTGGCGCTTGCGGCCATAGTGCAGCACAAATTGCGCCGCCCTATGTTGGTGCTTACCGCACATCTCGACGATGCGGACGATGCATTAAGCCAGCTGCAATTTTTTCGCCAAAGCTGCGAGGCCGCGCTCTTTCCCGCCTATGAGGTGCTTCCCGGCGAAAGCAATGTATCGCAGGAACTGGTTTGCGATCGCCTGGAACTGCTCAATCGGCTTGCCGCAGAAAATAATGCCGGTCAGCCGTCGTTTATTGTTGCGCCGGTGCAGGCCATCATGCAGCCGTGCCCTGATCGCGAGCTTGCAAGCCGCCTTATTCAAACCCTTAAGCCTGCCATGCCCATCGCCCGCGATGCCCTGCTTGATTGGCTCGGTGCTAACGGGTACACCCGTCTCGAGGCGGTGGAAGACGCCGGGGACTATGCCGTTCGCGGCGATATTGTGGATGTCTGGCCGCCAAGCCGAACTGAACCTGTCCGCATCAGTTTTTTTGGCGACGAAATCGAGAAACTCCACAGCTTTAACCCCGAAACGCTTGGCCCAACCGGCGATCTGACCACGATAAATCTGCTGGCAATCGCGCGGCAAGCCTCATGGCCTGTTGAGCAAACGTGCAGCCTCCTGCGATACCTTTCGCCGGAAACCATCATCTGGCAGATTGAACCGGCCGAAATGCAGGAGCAGGCCAAAAGCTATTACGATAAACTCACCGACGCCCGCGGCGTTTACTCACCCGACGCGGTGCGAAACGGCGTTGCCAAGTTTGCTCATGCTGAAATGCACCAGTTTGGCTTTAATGCAGCCGATGCCGTGCGACTCCCTTGCCGGTCCGTGCAGACGTTTGACACCCAAGCCGATGCCGCCCTCGCCGAGCTTGCCCATTTGGCCGCATCCAATCGTCTTTACGTCCTGTGCGGCAATCATTCCGAGCGGACTCGGCTCATAGACCTTCTGGATGTTAAGCAGCCCGGCAGTTCAGCCAACATGGGGATACTGGTGGGTGAATTGGCTATGGGGTTTCGATGGCGGTTGGGAGCGGCCGTCAGCATGAACTCCCAGGCCCAGAGCCAAGTTGACGACAATGAAGATGCCGCGGACATCGAGGCGGCTCGCTGGCTCATCTTGGTTGGCCATCACGAGATATTCCACCGGCATCATCAGCAGCGGCCTCTGCGTGCACTGCAGGGCGCCCGCCCCATAGACACTTTTTTGGATCTGCGCGAGGGCGATTATGTGGTGCATGTGCAGCATGGCATCGCCAAATACATCGGATTAAACAGCATTGTACGCGATGGCAAAACCAACGAATTCCTTACGCTCAGCTTCGCCGGCGACACCAGGCTGCAGGTGCCCGTCACACAGGTTCACCTCGTACAAAAGTACGTGGGCAACCCGCAGGGACGACCGCAACTGTCGGTATTGGGCGGCGCCGGCTGGGGCAAACAGAAGGAAAAAGCCGCCGAAGCCATTGAAAAACTGGCGGTTGAAATGCTGGAAGTCCAGGCCGCGCGGGCACAGCATCCCGGCGTTGCTTATCCCGCCGATACACCGTGGATGAACGAATTTGAAAATGCCTTTCAGTACGAACCCACCGAAGATCAGGTGCGATGCATTACCGAAATAAAGGAGGACCTCCAAAGCCCCCGGCCCATGGATCGGCTCCTCTGCGGTGATGTGGGCTATGGCAAAACCGAACTGGCCATTCGAAGCGCCTTTAAGGTCTGCGAGGCCGGCAAGCAGGTGGCCGTGCTGGCGCCCACCACGGTTCTGGTCGAACAACACGAACAGACCTTTCGCCAGCGCATGGCGGGTTATCCGTTTATTGTGGAGAGCATTTCTCGCTTTAAGAGCACCGGTGCTATTCGACAAATTCTTCAGCGCGCTGCCGCCGGCCAGGTGGACGTACTCATTGGCAGCCACCGCCTGCTTAGCCGCGACGTACAATTTGCTGATCTGGGCCTGCTGGTTATTGATGAAGAGCAGCGATTCGGCGTGGAGCATAAAGAGCGGCTCAAGCACATGCGCCTCACGGTAGATGTGCTTACGATGAGTGCCACGCCCATTCCGCGCACTTTGCACATGAGTTTGCTGGGGCTGCGCGACATATCTAACCTGGCCACACCGCCGCGCAACCGCCGCAGCGTCGTCACCGAAGTTATTGCCTGGGACGGGCCTAGAATTGCCCAGGCAATCAAGCGCGAGTTGGCACGCGACGGTCAGATTTACTTTGTGCACAACCGCGTCTGGAACATTGACGTAATCGCCGAAAAACTGCGGCAACTCGTGCCGGACGCTCGCATTCTTATAGGCCATGGCCAGATGCCCGACCGCGACCTGGAGCAGGTCATGCACGCCTTCGTAAAGAAAGAAGCCGATATTTTGGTGTCCACCACCATTATTGAAAGCGGCCTGGACATTCCCTCCGCTAACACCATGTTTATTCATGAGGCTGAAAATTTCGGATTAGGCGACCTGCACCAGCTCCGCGGACGCGTGGGACGCTCCAAACATCGCGCTTACTGCTATTTAATCGTCGGGCACGACCGCGTGCTTACCGAAGCCGCCGGCAAGCGGCTTAAGGCCATGGAAGAGTATGCCTCGCTGGGAGCAGGTTTCAAAATTGCTCTGCGCGATCTGGAAATTCGCGGCGCTGGC
>JBMFVX010000218.1:288-2968 GCA_049965775.1 Phycisphaerae bacterium | reverse complement strand
TTGCTCAAACTCTTCGATCTTTTCGGCTTTAGTCATGGCTGGATACCCTAAAAAACTTCCGGGGGCATACGATGGTAATGGAACATAAAAAACCGCCAATCAAAAATCGTGGCCGGGGGGGGGCGTCGGCGCACCACCGAAACGCCGCAGCGTCTGCCCTGCACCGGCTCATGGCTTCACCTTGCCAGCGGCGGCTTGCACCATCGCAACAATTCCGGCCCGCAATGCTTCCGGCAGGGCGGCCCACGCATCCACAACAGCCGCTAAGCCATTATCGCAATTATGAATATGTTTTGTTTTCAGCGCATTTTCAGCGCGCGGCTTTTCTGAATCTTGGAAAACGCCAGAATTATCAATAGCCATGTGTGTTTTATCAGCGTCGGCGGGAATTTCGCCACAGGACTTAAAATCCTGTACTCCGTAAGGGGTGTGTGGGTTCGACTCCCATCCCGGGCATTCCCCCGTCTTGCGTACTCTCGCAGATACTCGCGAACCCTTGTAAAATAAGGGGTTTTTGCATATCGGCATTTTCGCCTTGCGGCTCATTGCGGGTATTCGCGGCACTAAACTGCAGCGCATTTTGCAGCGCGCTGCACGGCTCGGCAACGGCCTTGGCAAAGTGCGCGTCATTGACGGTTAGGTAATACTCTTGAGCCACAGGCTCGTTATTGCCAATCCATTGGCAAGCAACGTGCAGCGGATAGCTTTCCGCCAGTTCATTCTGCCGGCTCGCCCGCAGATTGTGGAATAGTTTCGGCCAAGGCTTTTCGCCGGCCCGATGGATGATTTTCAAAAAGGTAGTCCGCAGATTGACGCTCGCCTGCCGGTATCGCGTGATAACCCAGGGCACGCCCGGCTCCGCTTCGTCAAAAACATCCAGCAGCCTTTGCTTGAGTTCAGGAAACAGCGGGATTACCCGGCAATCGCCGCCCTTGTGGTGCTCTGTTTTGGGGCTTGGCACACGGATACGGTTGTACTCCCAGTTAATGCAGTCCCACTTCAACGCCAATGTCTCGCTTGGCGTACGTAGGCCGCCGTAGCGTGCTAAGGCGATTATCAGCCGCCATTGGTTATCAGGCGCGGCGGCAATACACTTATCAACAATTTCGCGAGAGATGGACATTTGACGGGCCTTATCAGCCTTAACCAGCGCTGGAATATCCGCAAAGGGATTTGCACCGGTAAATATCTCTTGTTTTGTTGCCGCCCGCCAAAACTGCCTGCAACGGCCAAAGTGTCGCCCATAAGTCGCTTGAGCCAGCCCCTTGGCTTTCAATGCCCTCTGCATGGCAAACGCATCATCGCGCGTAACGCTTTGCATGGTTTTGTTCTCGCCGAAATACTCCAACAGCATACGCTTGCTCTGGCGGATGTTTATAACGGTGAAGGGTTTGGCGTCAGGCCGTTCGGCAATGAAGCGATCAATAAAATCGCCGATTGTCGCCGATGCAGCAACCTTGCGCGGCTCGCAAAGCCCGGCCTTGGCCAGCCGGCCATGCGGCGTATCACTGATTGACTGAAGCCATGCGGCGGTTTGTGCCGCAACAGGCTGGCCGGATGTTTTAGCCGCAGCCAGTGCTTCAATATGCCCGCAGATTGACGCGGCATCTTTGTTGGAGCATTGCCCCAGTCGAACCGTACGGCGGATACCCTGCCCATCGGTGAATTGAATTAGCCGCCTGCCATTGTGGTTTGATACGCTTGCCATGATTCAGTCCTTTCGCAGAGAAAGCCCAAGATATGCCGCAATCTTGTCGGCACAATCCAATCGCAAGGAAGTTTCGCCCGACAAGAATCGGTGAATTGCCGATTGTTGCAGGCCCGTATCCTTGGCAATTCGGTACACGGTTAGGTTACTGCCACGGATAGCGTGCTTAAGTGTTTCAGTTATGCTCTTCGTTTTCATACTTGCCTATTATCATGCAGCTACATTACCTTGTCAAGCTCATGCAAATACCGAGAGCATAACCAGCAGCGCCCTTACCTTGTCGCTTACCAGAAGTGCCACCAGCGCCGGCAGCAGGCCCAGGCGTTTAGGCCGCCCGGCCAGTTGCCGAACCACGGTTTGCGGCATCAGCCTTAGGCACCGCGTGCAAATAAAATGCTCGCCTACTGATGTACCATGACGCCAACAGGCGGCCTTATGGCAACGTTCACAATGCTGCAACGTAAGAACCCGGCAGTCTTGGCAAAGCATATTCAGCCCTTTCGTGGTTTGGAGCCATATTTTCGTCTACACGGCTTCATTAGCCGCCGTTTGCGGCGTCGCTTGGCCATTGGACGCCTTGGAAGCCAACCGAGCGGCTTGCAATGCAGGAGTAGGCGGCTGTGCGACGCCTTTGGCCGGTGTGGTGGCGACTGGATCGGCGATAAGCTCCGCCCGTAGGCCATAACATCGCCAAGCAAGCTTCAAAAGCCGCCGAACCCGGCAAACCGGCAAAACATCGCTTTGGCCGGCAGGCGTCAGGCGAATAACCCACGCTTCAGGCGCTGGCTTCGGTGGCCTTGGTGGTGCCGGCCATTTAATAGTGCGTTGTCCGCTCATTGTTGGCCCCCATCCAACGACCACGAAATACCATGACTTGTATCGAACCAAAGCCGCAGCGTCAGGCCGTAGCGGTGCTGAATACTGCCAGCCAAACTAAGTAACGCCTCATGCAGAGCATCCAAACCGTCAAAC
>JBMFVX010000218.1:0-278 GCA_049965775.1 Phycisphaerae bacterium | reverse complement strand
AACTCCCCACGTTCACCCGGCGATACCGGCAAGCTTTGCAGCACTGGAATTACAAGAAACGAATATCCACGAACATACCCGGCCATTGGCCCGTAAGGCCGAACCGCATCGCTGGCAACCGGCGAGCGCGTTGGCGGGCGCGGCCCCAGTAATTCGGCGGCTGTTTTTGTTCGTTGCGGGTTATCATTAAGCATGGTTCTTACCCTTTCGTTGTGTCCATAGGTGCTCAAGTACCCCTAACACACAGAAACTTGAGCATCTATGTAAATAACATCCTA
>JBMFVX010000217.1:0-2972 GCA_049965775.1 Phycisphaerae bacterium | reverse complement strand
GTTGTTACATGGAAGAATCATCTGGCGGTGGGGACGGATGAGGGGATTGCGCTGGGTGAAATCAACGAACAGAGCGCAGCAGGCCATGTTCCGCTGGTAAATCTGACCTTTGAGCATGGCCAGAATTTTGTGGCCAAGGTGCATGGGTTGTGGCATCCGCCCAAGCATTGGCAGGCGCCACCGGGGCAGGTGCTGGAAAAGCTGCCGACGGAAGATCACACGACAGCCGTGGCGTGGGAGGCGGACAAAGCTGCAGGTGGCAAAGCGGGTTATCTGTGGCTTGGGCATTGGCGGACGGGCTTGGATGTCTGGCAGTACAGCACTGAGGGAAAAATTATTAACCGCTGGCACATTCATGAGCCGCAGGTGGGCAATTATGTTGAATCGCTGCAGCCGCTGCAAGGCGGAGCGATGGCGGTGGGGTGCTATGGCAGAGGCGTGGAGATCATCACCTTGCCGGGCCAGAGCCGCGATGCGTGGCGAAACGCGGCGAAAACAGAAACCCAACTCGCCGTCGCCCCCGAGCCACAAGGCGCCCGGCCGCCGACACTGCATGAGCTCGCTGGCGCCATTCCTGCGTTATCCAGCGGCACGAGCGAGGCTTCGGGCATACACTTTCCGTGGGCGGCACCGCTCCGCACCGACTGGGCCACGCAGGGGGACGAGGTGGGCCGCTATGGGAGGCAGTGCGGCATACTCTGCGCCGCCGGTGGGGTTGTGGACGGCGACCTTTCTGCGGCAGCCGGCATTAAAGTCCGGCCAATGCAGGGGCCGCATGCTTTGCGCGGTGACGGTTTGCGCCGCTGGGTGCAGCGGGCGAGGTCGCGAAACCTGAGTTGCCTCTACGCTCCGTGGCAAGGCTCGCGGATTGGCAGCTCTTGGGACGATCACGGCGAAGCGTACCCCGTGACACTTAGCGGGCCGGGCATTGCTGTCGCTATCGCGCTACCGCCGCCGAGGGGCCTCTACTGTCTCAGCCTGTATTTTCACGACGGCCACCCCAGTACCGATCGCCAACGTGACTACTGGATCGAGATTTTTCCGCTGCCACAGCGACTATGGCACGATGTTGCACCGCCGTCAAATGGCTTCCCATCGTTCCCACGCAATCTTGTTGCCAAAGGGTGGGTGTATCGCGCCAGCCGCTCGCGGCCCTTGGCCCAAGCGCGGGTTGTGCATTTCTGGGGCCCGGCCTACGAGCGATTTGTCTTGTCCGGCCCCGGCGACTACCTGGTACTAATCCACAGGAATCACAGTTTCAACACGATACTTTCGGGGCTCTTCCTCGACAGGCTCTCGGACAGGCAGCCGAACGCCGGGCGGCCGTGCGCCTGGCTCGCAGGGGTCGCCTACCAGCCCCCGAGGCGTCCGCCGTCGGCGGACACGCGTGTGCCGCTCGCGGCAGCGGAGCGGCTCTGGCAGATAGCCCGCGGCGCACTGTCACGGCCGTGGGCAGCCCAACCTGCGGAGGTGGCCGCCTACCGCTGTGCTTGCGCTTCGGCCTCGCCCGGCGCTCTGCTCGCGCGCTGGCGCTGGCGCATGGACTTATGGGAGGCTGCGGACCGGCGGCGGTTCAACTTCGCCATGGCGGCGGCGTTCGCGGCACTAAACGCCCGCCAAGCCAGTCAGGCGGCGCTCCTCAGGGCCATGGCAAAGGCAAAGAAGAAAGGGAGTCGGCACTTTGTATGGCGCGGCTCGTGGGCGAATCCGGTAAACCCAAAATGACCATTATTTTTAGGAGGCCAGTTATGTTGAATCCCGCCCGTCACATATACCCCAGGCGCGTACTCACGCTTGTCCTTGCACTGATCCTCGTCATGTGGGCTGGCGCCGGCGCGGCGCTGGCTGACAACTTCGCCGGGCTTACGGTCACCGCCGGTCAACCCCAGCCGACCATCATTGGCCCAGGCGGCTCCTATAGCGTCCCGTTCCAGTCGGCCCTTCAGCCGAATGAGCCCGGCGTTGAAAACCTGATCGCGACCGGACAGGTGTGGACGATCACAAGCGTGGCATACAGCGTGGACGATGTGAACTGGACAACCATCTGGACCGGAAACTCCCCGATTGTCACGCTTCCACCCGGCAGCTATGGCCTCTACCTATCGCTAAGCGGTTCCGTGGGAAGTGCAACCCTTTCGGGTACCACCTCATCCGATACGCCGGACGGGTTCTACCTCGTAAGCGTGGCCACCACGGCAAATTACGAAGCAATTGTCAACGGGGCGGAACAGCAGGGCCAGGCTTCAGGTGGCGGTGCGACCACGGAGCCCGTGGCCCAGATCACTGGCATGTCGGTCGGCTCGCCTGCGACGGAGACGAACATGGTCCAGGATTACCCAAATCAGGGCGATATCAACTTTGGGGTGGTCAAGGAGAGCACGGGCCAGCCGACCGCGAACGCCATGGCCACGGCAACGACCAGCCCAGCGACCGTACCGGTGGAGAACCAGATTAAATGGACGGGCGGCACAGCAGTCTCGGGAAATAATGCCGATCGCAATTACTCGCTTGCGACATCGCAGAAATACACGATTGATCCGACGCTTGCGGGGCATGATTGGGCGGGTCACAATGTTTACCTGTGGGTAATTTGGGCGACGGTGACGATCGACGACACGGGCACCGATCCAGCCGATGCCCCGCAGTTTCCCCCGCCGCCGGAGGTCTACAATGGGCAAAATCTCGGAATACAGTACGACTCCGCCAAGGACGCGGTTGACTTCAGCAACTGCCAAGTCGCGCAGATGACCCCCAGCGGAATCCACAATGTGGTATCAGGGGGCTGCGTCATGAAGCAACAAAGGTACATCCACGTGTTCGCGAATGTCACGCAACATGGATATTTTTGGGACACAGGGTGGACGGCGGACGGCCCGGCCTCCGGGAACTACACGCCCGTCCCAGACTCCGAGGACAAGGTCTACGCCATCGACTCTCCAGACCTTTTCCTCTTGGGTACGTTGACCCAGAAC
>JBMFVX010000216.1:0-3049 GCA_049965775.1 Phycisphaerae bacterium | reverse complement strand
CCACGGATCATAATCATATATATTCATGCGTCATGGCAAAAACACGCCTTTTTACCCACTCGATTGCCCGAAGAGCCCATTAACCTTGCCGACGATGCCGAATTGATGCACCAAATGACGCAGGCGGGATTTGACACGGTATTTGTAGGTATTGAAACCCCCGACAACTCGGGGTTGACGGAGTGCGCAAAGCGGCAGAATAAGGACCGCGACCTTGTGGCGGACGTGCGACGTCTGCATCGGGCGAGCCTGCAGGTGCAAGGCGGGTTTATTGTGGGTTTCGACAGCGATCGGCCGAGCATTTTTCAGCGGCAAATTGATTTTATTCAGAGCAGCGGAATTATGACCGCTATGGTCGGGCGTTTACAGGCAATTCCGGGCACGCGGCTTTACGCGCGCATGCAGCAGGCGCACCGCATCGCCGGTTTGGCCACAGGTGATAACGCTGATAGCTCATCTAATATCATTCCGACCATGAATGCTGAGGTTTTAAGGCAGGGGTATCTGGATATTCTCCGCACCATTTATGCTCCGCGGCAGTATTACCGGCGTCTTAAGAATTTTCTGGCCGAGTACCGTCCGCCGCCCGGCCACTCCCAACTCACGCTGAACAGGTTTTTTGCCGGCACGCGGGCTATGTGGCGGTTGGGCGTGGTTGGTAAGGAGCGATATCACTATTGGCGCGTTCTGCTGTGGACATGTGTTCATCGGCCAAGGAGTCTGCCGTTGGCGGTGGAACTTGCGGTGTGCGGTTATCACTACCGACGCGTCTGCGAACTGATGCTGCGCCGCTGCGGCACTTAGGCATCGCGACAAAATATGTGGTTCAATTATGGCGTAGGCTCTTTGCCCACTGGCAAGACGCTCGCGCGGTGCAGAAAATGCGGCTATTGCATGGCTATGCAGGATATTTTCAGGGCGCTGTAAGATTAATTGCCCGCGGCGAGCGGGTCATTTTGCCGCGGCACGTGATCGGGATATCTTTATGCCGATGCAAACACCAATTCCCAGGGCGACGACCAGGGCGACAAACGGCTTGTTCTTGGTGAATGTGCTGATCTGATCGGTTGTCTGGCCGTATGCCTCCTGCCCCATTTTAAGCACATGGCGACCCGCCTTTACGGCCTGATCAGGCAAATTAGCCGCAGCTTGTTTGACGGCATCGCCGATGCCCTGGCCTTTGATTGCATCGTGATCCATGGGCGATGCAGACTTCTCATGTGATATTACTGTCATGGCAGAACTCCAAATTATGCGGCCGTGATGCGGCCGACTTTATCCCTGAATACAACCCACATCAGCGTATCCCGCCGCCCCACATTATTAGAAGACGGGACACGCGATGGGAAATAGTGCCGACACAACAAATATCGGCAATGGCTTTAATGCAAATG
The DNA here is from genome assembly GCA_049965775.1 of Phycisphaerae bacterium. Classification (GTDB taxonomy): domain Bacteria; phylum Planctomycetota; class Phycisphaerae; order WQYP01; family WQYP01; genus JABEVB01. The sequence continues at coordinate 1,655 of JBMFVX010000216.1, read as the reverse complement.
GTGTGCCATTGCGTACGGCAGATGAACTTTAGACGGTAGCTTGTGAGCAGGCTGTTTTAACGTCAGGCCTTTGAGAGAACTGCAAAAGCACCAAATAGCGCGCAATGCATAACTATCGTAATGATAATTATTTTCCGTTGAATGGGTCATAAAGTGACGCAGATTGGTGTGACCAAACGTCATGGGCCGGACAATATGGCCCGGTTGTCGGCACATGTGACCGTGCCAGTCAGGCGGTGTCGCGCAAAAACCGTGATTTGGGTCTGTGGCACGAGGATTGCATTTAAGTATATCGGCATATCGGCCGGTTAAGCGATTGGGTGATCCGGCTTGGCCAGGATGTGTCAGAGCCGAGGCGGCCGGGAATGCCTGGATCGCCAAAGCGGCGAGACGATCTTTTTTATAGGGGTACATGTATGGGATTGATTTTACTTATTCTGCTGGTGTTGTTGATCTTGGGCGCCATGCCGAGCTGGGGTTACAGTCGCGGCTGGGGGTATCAGCCGGTGGGGCTGCTGGGCATATTGGTTGTGGTGTTAATTGTGCTGCTGATCATGGGGGTCATTCCATTCAGCCTTTAAATTCACGTCGGTTGGACGTCCGCAATCTATTTCGCACCCGCGGCAACGGCTACCGATGTGAACCTTGCTGGCGGGGGCAAACGTGCCGCACCGATGTATGGTGTGCGCTTTTCAGATAAATGTTTTTTAGTGATTTGTGGTTAGCTTACAGGAGTGTTCCTATGAAGAAGTACAAAGTCATCGGCATCTTAATGGCCGCAACCTTGGCGGCTGCTCTGGCTGTAGCCGTAGGCGGGTGTTCGCAAGGGTATCATTCTAATTCGGATGCTGCTGCAATCAGCGTGCATGCGGATCATCAATCAGTAAAAGTCGGCGAGACCGTTTGGCTGCATGCCAGTACGCTCAACATGCCCAACGCTAATATTCAATGGAAGGTGACGCCGAGCAACGCCGTAATTTCGCCTGATTCTTCCCGCCAAAATCAATTTGCAAAGTTCTCGGCTGATCAACCCGGTGGGTACGTTGTCAAAGCGTTTGCCAAACTCGACGATGGTCAGTGGGTAACCGACCGTACCAGCATAACTGTCGTAGGCAACGGTAACGAGTAATAAATTCGCAAGGCGAATTTTCGTCATGACGTGTTAACAGCCGGCTCCCATCAATGGGTGCCGGTTGTTTTTTTTGTCAGGTGATCCGTTGAAGTATGGATCGCAGTTGCGGACCATATCTGTAGGGCAAAAAGATCATTGAAAGGAGCCTCGCATCCGGCGTGGCGACCGCAGGGGTTCGCGATAAGTGCGGCATCATGTGTCAGGCACCCGTGTGCAAACAGGCCGTTGCGTGATCTTGCCTTGGTCTTGGGGTGTGATTACAATACTGCAAGTCGAGGGTATATGTTTTGGGAGCCGCATCATGAAAAAGCTCTTATGCATGGTGTTAGGCGTGGTATTACTGGCAGTCACGGGCTGTTCTACGCTTTGGCCACAATATTCGCAGCAGTTGACAAATCCTTATGGTGGGTATGTCGAGCCGCAGGGGCAACCCGCGGCCGCTCCGAATTTTGCGCAGAGCAACGCGTGGCTTGAATCAACATTGCCGCCATCCCCTGTTTCCGCTTCGCAAGCTAGGATGATT
>JBMFVX010000215.1:0-3071 GCA_049965775.1 Phycisphaerae bacterium | reverse complement strand
CGTCGAGACGCAAAAACCGTTGATTTTACGGCCTCATATGGCCCTGCGAAGCATCAAATTCTGATGGAACATCCGATTCAAAAGCGTCCCGCAGTTGATCGACGCCATTACCGAGTTCGTTGAACGTCACAATCAAAGCCCAAAGGCTTTCGTCTGGACCGCCAAGCTCGAACGCATTCTGGAAAAAGTTGCCAAGGCTCGCGCCGTCCTGAATAATGTTCAATCTATTTGATTCACTACACTAGCTGTATTGGGCGATGATCTGGCCGGAGGCATTTTTCACCTCCACCAGCCGATTCCATGCGTCGTAGATGTAGGTGTTGCCGGTCTGATCGGTCGTCATGTTGCCGTTGGCATCATACGTCGGCGTGGCCGCCGAGCCGGAGATGCTGGTGATCTGATTCTGGGCGTTGGCCGATTCGGTCTGCGTGGTGGTGCCGCTGGTGAAGCTGCTCCAGTTTCCCTGGCTGTCGAGATTCCATGACTGGTACGCGTTGCCTCCCTGCGTGGCGGCGGTAAGGCGATTGAGCGAATCGTAGGTGTAGCCTTGGCTGTAGGCGGAATTGAGGGTGTTGTTTTTGGCGGTGACATTCGAGTCGCCGTCGTAGGTGTAGGTGTAACCGTCTACGGTGGTGCCTGCGGCATTGACCCAGTTCTGATCGACGACGCGGCCGAAGCGATCGAGGCCGACATACTGATCCCCGCCCGAGCCGATGGCGGAGGGGGATGCGCCGCTGCAGCAGCCAACGCCGCCCGCCCCTACCTCGCGGCCTGGCATTGGTATTTCATTGATTGTGACCATAACACGGCCTCGGCACTTCGGTTACTGCGAAAAGCATAACGCGCCGGGGCGATCCGCGGAAGTTGCCGCCTGATTGCCTTCATACACAACATTTGACAGTAGACCCACCGTTCGCGCTAGTCCCACGGTACGCCGAGGAAGAGCCACTCGCGTGGTTCGCCCCCTTCGTACACCGGGAAATAGACCGACTCCCCCTTGCCCAACATTCCAATAAATCCCGCCCTCGGCCCAAATTCAAAGACCTGCGCACGCGTCGGCCTGTTGGTACCATACGCCTCCACCAACTCTTCGTCGGGCACCCGTGTCGTCCAAGCCGTTCGGGGCCTCTTCGATATTCCGCGGATGTCCAGAATGGACCGCGTTCCCTCATACTCCGCCGCGGCGCGGGCCGCCCTGATGCTCGCATGCCCCCTGCCCGGCTCGGGTGTACCGGGCGGAATAGGAAACTCCTGCATCTCCATGCACGGGGAATACCGGCCTGCGTTGAACTCCCTTTCCTGAAGTTTTTTGAGGGCATCCTCGACCGGCTCGACGTAGGGAACGAAGTACCACCACCCCTCGCCCGCGAAGATCCCGCCGGGCGGGCCCTCGGCGCCCGTACCGTCTGCAGGCGGGGCGCAGGGCTTCGGGTTGGCGGCCTCCTCCGCCAGCCAACGCTCCCTCCCCCGCGCCTCGGCCGCCTCCGCCAGCGGCACCAAGTCCTCCTTGCAGGTAATGGAGTCCCGGCCGAGCAGCGCCTGGATCAGGTCGCGGGCGCCCATGGGCCCGGCGTCGCGAAACGGGTAGTAAAGCGAATTGCAGTAGCCGCTGTACTCCTCCGGTCCCTGGATTTCGTCGGGCGGTTCCATGGCGTTGATGTACAACATGGCAGGCGACCGCACCCAACGCCACCAATTGGCCTCGATATGGGTTTGCTTCGGCGGATCGGGCGCACACATGGGCTCACCGTGGCCGGGTGGCATGCCGGGGCTTAGAAAAGACCCCGCGACTTGGCATAACTGCGGCCACCACCGCAGGACCCTCGCAAGCAGGATTTTGAGGATCAGGTGGGTTTCCGCCCCGCCGCCAGCGCCTACGCTCATGTTAAAAAATTCCCCGGTCGCCACTCCTAACGCCAGCCAGAAATCATCCCGGCATTCCTCCAGCAGCCGGGCCATCTGCACGCGATCGACGGAACGGCCGAGCAGCTCGAGGTAGGGGTGCATCTGGACGCAGATTCCCACGGGAACATCGGACCAGGCTTGGCCTTGCGCCTTCGGCGGCAAGGGAATACGGTAACTGTCGGAAAAGTCGCCGGGGCGTGGGGCGATCCAGAAGTATTTGGGCGGGTCGAGCAGCGATACCGGCTCGGTGTGCTCCAGGAGGGGCCGCCAGGAGCCGGTGCGCGCGATCCTCGGGCCAACTTTACGCCAAATGGCCCTCACATCCCGGCCGTGGCCGTAGAACAGGCCGGGCACATACGGGAACGGCAGGTGCATGGAGGCCCCGCCTTTGTCTTCCAATTTCGACATTCGAGTCTCCAAGCCTACGGAATGGCGTCCTCAAGTTGCAGTTCCTCCTGCTCGGCCTGCTCAGAGCCGCCGCCCCAGTCGTAGCCCCACCCGTCGCCGCCCTCACCCGCCGGTGGCATGTTTGACGGCGCAGCCTCGATGGTCTCCCCATCTACACCGTCATTACTGTCGGGGATGTCGGCCTGCTGCGGCCCGCCCCCCGGGTTCTGCCCTGGCGCGCCCGGCAGTCCTCCCTGCAGGCCCTGCGTCCCTAGCTGCAACAGCATCGGCGAGGGCTGGAACGCGTGCAGCCATTGCGCAGTGGCCATGTGTCTCAGGTCGAAGTCAACCGTGTACAGGATCACGCCGGGAAGAGGGCTGCTATAGCTGATGCGCCAAGTCCCCAAGCTTAGGAGGTCGGGAACCGGAATGGTTCCACGGGCCCCCGGCGTTTGGCTGGGCGCGGGCGTTGCGGTAACGCAGGCCAACTTGAACTGCGCGATGTAGCGTTGGTTTTGGGCGATGGCCTTGCCGGCGCCACTCTGCCTCGATTTGATTTCAAAGAGGCCCCCCGCGTGCGAATTCGCCGCGCCGGGGTTGAAGATGTCTGGCTCGTAGCCGGGATGGGTCAAGCGCTGACGCTCGCCGCCAACCTTCTCCACCCCGACAGCTATGGTTCTCTCGATCATGGCACCGGTGTTGGATCGGATGTTCCATCAGAATTTGATGCTTCGCAGGGCCATATGAGGCCGTAAAATCAACGGTTTTTGCGTCTCGAC
>JBMFVX010000214.1:0-3073 GCA_049965775.1 Phycisphaerae bacterium | reverse complement strand
AGTTTGAAAAATACATTCTCGATACGCACGATCACCCCGTGCTCGACCCGGTATGGAAGCTCTACGCCCGTGCCATAGAGTTGTGCGGCCCGACGTCTACGTTGCTGGAATGGGACGCCCACATACCTCCCTTTGAAGAGGTGCATCGCGAAGCGCTAAAGGCCCGCAAATTTTTAGATGTGGTCGTGGCGCAAAAGCCAAACCAGGCGTCGGCCTCTGTGCTGGCAGGGAGTGCATGTGAAGCGTCATAAACAAAAAACCGGCGCCGCGGCTCGCAGCAAGCCGCGGCTGGAGCCGCCATTGGCCGCCAGGCGTCCTAAACCGCCAAGGCGAGTCGCCTCGCAACGCGACCTGCTTGAATTGCAGCGCAGCATGCTCGCGGCGGTTTGTCGGCCGCTTACGCCCCGCTTTCATATGCAGCAACATTGGGTGGATGGCTCGCCCATGAAGGCCTATGCCGGAAAGTTCATGAAACCCAACGACCGCCTCACCAGCTTTGAGCGGCTTGAGATATACAATCGGCAGTACTGGTTTCGGCTTTTAGACTGCCTGTATGAGGACTTTCCGGGGCTGCAGGCTATTCTTGGCGAGCAAAAATTTAATGCCTTGTGCCGGGCTTATTTGACGCGCTATCCTTCCAACTCTTTTATGCTGCGTAACCTCGGCGATAGGCTTGAGCAATTTGTATTGAAGGAGCCGCACTGGCTGGGCCGTCATCAGCGGCTTGGCTCCGACATGATTCGTTTTGAATGGGGCCAGATCGTAGCCTTCGACGAGCCTGCAATTGAGCCTATTTCCGCACAGGACATTGCGGGAGCCAACCCGGCGAAGTTGCGGATGAGCCTGCAGCCCTATGTGGTGTTGCTGGAGCTTGCGTATCCGCTTGATGAGTTTTCGGTGGCGCTGAAAAAACAGCGGTCGGTGCGAACCGAGGCCGGCGAAGCCGAGCGGCAGCATGCCGGGGTTAAAGAACCGGTCCCATTGCCCAAGCCGCATCCTACGCTGCTGGCCATTCATCGGGTGGACAATTCGGTGTATTACAAGCGTTTGGAGCCGGCGGCGTTTGCGCTGCTCAACGAATTGCGCCGGGGCCGCACACTTTTGCAGGCATGTGCCGCCGCAGCCATCCCCGAGCTAAGCCCACAAGACATGGCAGCTAAATTTCGTGATTGGTTTGCCATTTTCGCACAGCTCGGCTGGCTATGCCGGCGCCAGAAGTCCCGCGTACAGCGTTAATACCGTCCCTGTTGCCACAGCGCAAGCCGCGACTTCACGGACGATGGGGGGTGTTGCGCGGCCAATCAGCTAAGCCCAGCAACGCAGACATCCTATTTGCCTCCGCGTCGCAACCCGCGCGGCGTCGCAACTGCAGGCGGCACGCTCCGACTGCTGCGCCAAGCCACTGGCGGGCACACGATGCTACGGCGCGGCATTGGTAAACGCTTAAGCGCATATCTTCGCGCAATTTTAGCGAAAAATATCCATTCGGGACTTGTTTTTTTTTTTTTGCGTGTATTATGCTGTGCAGTAACTTGCGGTTGTGTTCTTCGCCGCATGGAGTACACGATGCCCAAGCCGCCGTGTTCGCGTGCATATTTACTGTGCTCGTGCGGGCGGGTGTGCGTTGCCATGTAAGGAGTTATAGCCCACGTGAACCGATGCCAAACAAAATTTCCACCGCCGGCCGCATCCGGTTTACCCGTTGTGGTGCGGGCTTCCAGCCTGCCCGGTTGCCCCGTTCGTCAATTGTTCACAGTCTGCCTGATCGCGCTGCTGACGCTATGCTGCTCCGCCGCCATTGGCGCCGTGGCCAATGCCCGCGGTAATGCCGCCAGTTCCAATTTGCCGCCGGAGTCTATGACCTGCCAAAGCATTCATTGCCCGGCACGGTTTATCATGTGCATGGCATACGACCGTTTCCGTAACGCCGTATGGATCGGCTCGGAAGGCAGCGGTATTTATGAATACCGTCTCGGATCAGCCGCCGCCGGCAACCGCTGGCGGCACTTTTCCAAGAATAGCGGCCTTGCCGACAATAGCTGTTATGCCATCGCGGTAGATCGGCAAGGCCGTGTATGGGCCGGCACCGACCGCCATGGTGTGGATGTTTATGCCGGCCACGCCAAAGGCTGGATGCGCTACGATGTGCTGCCGCTGCGGGATAAAGCGGCTAGTTTTGGCCCGCTTGGTTCGCACCCGACGGCTATGGCCGTAAACCCAAAAACCGGTTCCATATGGATCGGCGAAGAGGCGGGCATCAGCATCTATCGCCCGCAGACACATACCTGGAACTACCTTACCGTAGCCAACGGCCTTGCGACCAACCAAATAGCAGCCATCGGATTTTTACCGCATGGCCGGGTGTTGGTGGCTACCCAATGCGACGGCCTGCTGATCGGTCGGCCCAAAGTGCATCCGAGCCGCCAAGGCAATAGCGGCGTACTCTCGGCTCTGCCGGAATATGCCAATTGTTACCGCTGGGAGCATATCAACGGGCCGTTTAACACGCCGCGCACTGCCTTTGGCAATGGCTTGCCAAGCGCACTTACCAATGCGCTCTTTATTGCCTCCAAGGGCCGCTGCTACCTCGCAACCGATTCGGGTCTTGCGGTAAGCGAAGATGGCGGGCAAAGCTGGCGGTTTGAGCAGGGGCAAGATTATGCCGCGCGGGTAAGAGGCGAGTTTCATCCGCCGCTGGGCTTTCGTGCTCCGCCGCAGCGGGTATTAAATAAACTGCTGCCGGGCGAGCATATCACGAGCGTAGCGGCAGATGCGTTGGGCAACTTGTGGCTGGGCTTCTGGCGCAATGGCTTTGCGGTGATGAACCCAAAAACCGGGCAGATATACCGCACGAGCGGCCAAGTACCCGTCGGCCCCGGGCATGCCGGGAAGCACGCGAGCGCCGATGCTAATCCATTTAACTACGCCAACTGCCTGCTACCGCTGCCTGACGGCAAGATGCTGGTCGGCTATTACGGCGGCGGCGTGGTGGAAGCAGGCACGAGCGACGCGGGCAATGCGGGCAAAGGCTCGCTCAAACTGGCAGCCAAACGCGTGGAAGGCAGATTTCCCC
>JBMFVX010000213.1:0-3154 GCA_049965775.1 Phycisphaerae bacterium | reverse complement strand
GTATAACCGGCGACGACCGCACCAGGCGTTGAACTGGCAGACACCGGACGAAGCGTATTTCGGGTCGACCACCGCGGCCATGGCAAAGGCGGCGTAATCCGATGGAAGCAAGACGCTGTAAATTTGTGGACAGTCGGCTGCGCCGATCCCCGCCTGACCGCGAAGACGCGGTCCCCTATGGACAAGCCGGGGAAAACGAAGGGTGTTTTCCCCGCCTTGCCCACAGGTCGGCGGCTGCCCACAAGCTTCACAGCGCCACAGCAACCGAAGGATTGATTCTGAATTTGTTTCCGGGGATCTTGTTCACCACAAACCGGGGTGCCAGCTTTAGCTTATTCTCCCCCGGAACCTGTCCAACCCACCGGCACCACCGCAAACACCGCCTGACTGGCGCTTTCGCGCTTACGCAGCGCGCGCCGCTCGGCTGGCAGCACATCAACCTGACTGGCGACTATCTCTGGGGCGCCGATACCAGCCTTGGCCCGGACGGATTCCGGCCGCTTAAGGGCATCTTTGCCAGCTTGCCCATGGCCAAGGCGCTGACAGCGTAGCCGCGTTCTCTTTACGTGCCACGAACCGTGCTATCCTGCCCGTTCTATGGCGTACCCCCGGCTCGGCTCTCCGATATAGTTACATGTAACTTTTTATGTGCCGCCCGGCATAGGAAGCGGCCTATCCCAGCATGCCACCTGCCAGCAAATATATTTGCCGCGTTGCCAGCAATAAGGCGTAGGTATGAGCCACGCCGGCCGGTTTTCATGCGCGATGCTTGCTCAAGAGGTCCGCCAGCGCCTCGCGCATCAAGTCCTCGATTGAGCGGTCCGTGTCGACCGACAAACGTTTGACACGGCGATGCTCTTCCGGCTCTACCACGACGGTCAAACGTTTCATGCCCACCCGCGTGGCGGCGAAATAGGGCTTTCCCACCGACCGTTCGGTTGGCGATGGCGGCTTTTCGGTTGAGGGGGTTGGTGCGCTTTGCACACCAACTGCTTTCATGCTCTCGGCGAGGCTCGGTCTTTTGGGCATTGACAATCTCTGTTTGCCAGCAAAGCGGCAATACACATACAAACTATTGCTGGCAACTTATTTTGCCATCAAAGTGGCAATTTAGTTTTCGTCCAAGCGAATAACGCGCTGATTTCTTCGCTAGCCTTCCCGTTCGGCTCGTATTCCGGCGCGGTTTGTCCAGCAGTAAGAGCATGGGCAAAGGCGGCCCGCTGCTGCAGAGCAACGGGGGCGACGCTTAATCCATGGACTTCGACGGCTGCGCGAGCATCTGCCAATAACTGAGTGGCACGCGGCGGCATGGCGTTGAGCACCACGAAGGCTGGTTTTTGCGCCAGCTTCACCAGCTCGGCTGTGGTTCCGATCGCCCGAAGGTCGAGAATGCCGGCACGACAGGGAATCAGTACTAGGTCCGCTGCACGGATTGCCGCCATGGCAGCGGATTCCGAATGAGGCGCGGTGTCGATGATAATCAGCTTGGCTCCACCATCGATGGCAGCCTGCAATCCTTGCGGCAGGCGGGTATAGGGCAGGGAAACTACCACAGGTGCATCGCTCTGGCGGCTGTCGCCCCACCCGGCGGCGCTGGCCTGGGGGTCAAGATCGATAATGACGCTCGGAAACCCGGCCGCTTCGGCGGCCGTGGCAATGTGCAGGGCGAGGGTGGTTTTTCCAGCCCCACCTTTTTGGCTAACGATGGCAATGACTTTCATATTGCTGGCATAACGGCAAATAGTGTTACCGGCAAGTAGGATTGCCGTATTGCTGGCAAAATGGCAATATATGTGGGCAGGCGCGCCTAACCCATGCACTGAATGATTTGTTCAAAAGCCGCTATGTTCCAATGGTGAGTTCGTCCCGGCAAAGGTTAGGTATCGTGACATAGGATTTTCCAAAACCTACTGAAGCGATTGCCGGAACAAACCCAACGTGGAGAAGCGGGTTGGCAGCACGCAGCGTTGCCTTGAAAGGCAAATTGTAGTAACATTTATACAATAAGGGCATTCCTGCCGACAGGAGGCGCACTATGACCATCACCACGCTATCAAGCCGGGAGTTCAATCAGGACACCAGCCGGGCTAAGAAAGCGGCTTCGGAAGGACCGGTGTTCATCACCGACCGGGGCAAGCCCGCCCACGTTTTGCTCAGTATCGAGGACTATCAGCGCATTATCAGCGGGCATCGTAAAATTGCCGATGCGCTGGCGATGCCTGGTCTCGCAGACATCGAGTTTGACCCGCCCCGTGTCGAAATTGGCCTCCGACCCGCCGATTTCTCGTGATGTTCGTTCTCGATACCAATGTCGTTTCCGAGCTGCGCAAGATACGCCTGGGGAAGGCCGACCCTCAGGTGACGCAATGGGCCGACAGCGTGGAGGCGGGAAGCCTGTACCTATCGGCGATTACCGTTTTGGAGCTGGAAATCGGCATTTTGCAGATAGAGCGCCGAGATGCCGAGCAAGGCGCAGTGCTGCGAGCATGGCTGGGAACAAAGGTTTTGCCTGAGTTCAGAGGTCGAATTCTACCCATCGATACGACCGTCGCTCAACGCTGCGCGGGGCTACATGTGCCAGACCCTCGGGCTGAACGCGATGCGTTGATTGCGGCGACGGCGCTGGTGCATGGCATGACGGTCGTGACTCGCAACCTGGCGGACTTCAGGGGAACTGGCGTGTCATTATTGAATCCATGGGATCCGCTCTGAAATGCATTTGCCGCAGTGAACCCGTCATCCCAGAGGTTGCGTAGCCAACTCGGCTTCCTCGGCGAAATTAGAGGCTGAAGAGTTATTCTCGACTAAGGGGAAATTTTGCGGCAGGCTTTTGCGTTGCGGGGCCGATTCGCGACCCCGCGCCGTGCAACCGTTCTGGAGAAACCAAGCCCCAGACATAGCAAACCCCGCCAAGAAGGGCGGGGCCGCATACCGGCCGAAGCCGGGGAAAAACACAACGTCACTGTCGTGAGATTCCCCGAATTCAGGCCCCCCGTCAAGCGAAAACACCGTTTTCGCTGAGAGGGTGGTTTTGTGCCGAGTTCCGGCCCTCCCCGGGCGGGTTGCGCTATGCAGCCTGACGAGGAAAGCCCATGTCTGCAACAGCAACTTTTCCAAATCGTGCGCAAAAGCGGCGGGAGAAGGTCTTCGGCCG
>JBMFVX010000212.1:0-3162 GCA_049965775.1 Phycisphaerae bacterium | reverse complement strand
TGTATCAGACCGTAGCCAACCACTTCGCAGGAAAACCCACACCCTCACTGCTTCCTTCAGGTCCGTGAACGGTTACCATATAGTAGGCATGCGGCATAGCAAAGTCCAGTAAATTCGGTATTTTGTAGGTTTTTGCCTTTCGCTGTGCGGCAGATGGGGTAAAATGCCCGCCGCCGCGCCTTGCCGATAGGCTGCTGGCGGGCCGCCCGACGGCAACAACCGGCCGACCTGAGCGTTGAACCAAAGGCTGTGGCATTGGGCCAAGCCCGCGTAAATGGAGGCGGCCTGGCCAAATGGCCCTGCAGCCACCCGCACCCGAAGGAGCTTTACATGACCGTTTTGCCATCCCCCGAACCACGTCCCGCAGGCAGCCCGGAGGGGGCACCTGTAGAAAAGCTGCGGCAGGTGCGCGAGGCCATGTTGCACGAAATACATAAAACCATCGTGGGCCAGCAGGATGTAATTGACGCCCTACTTATGGCTCTGTTTTCGCGGGGGCATTGTCTTTTGGTGGGGGTGCCGGGGCTGGCCAAAACCCTGCTGATTTCCACCTTGGCTAAAGTGCTGAACCTGCGGTTTAACCGCATTCAATTTACGCCCGATCTTATGCCCTCCGACATCACCGGCACCGACATTATTCAAGAAGATGCCCAAACCGGTAGACGCGTATTTAATTTCGTTAAAGGCCCCATTTTTACCAACATGCTCCTCGCCGACGAAATCAACCGTACTCCGCCCAAAACCCAGGCGGCTTTGCTGCAGGCCATGCAGGAGTATCAGGTAACGGCCGGCGGCCAAACCTACCCGCTGGAGCCGCCGTTTTTTGTTTTGGCCACGCAAAACCCGGTTGAGCAGGAAGGCACCTATCCTTTGCCCGAAGCCCAGCTCGACCGCTTTATGTTTATGGTGAAGGTGGGCTATCCAAGCCGCGATGATGAACGCAACATTGTCAAAAGCACCACCGCAGAACTGCGCCATGAACCGCTGCCGGTGCTTTCTGCCGAAGACATCATGGCTATACAAAAGATGGTGCGCCGCGTGCCCGTGAGCGATCATATTGTAGATTATGCCGTCAACCTAACCCGCGCCACCCGCCCGCACGAAAAAGATACGCCCGACTTTATAAACAATTGGCTCACATGGGGCGCCGGCCCGCGTGCCGCCCAAAACCTGGTGGTAGGGGCTAAAGCCCGCGCCATTTTGCGTGGGCGGCTCAATGTAAGTGCCGACGACATTCGTCTGGTCGCCAAGCTGGTGCTGCGGCACCGCATTATTACCAACTTTAACGCCGACGCTGAAGGCATAGATTCTGATGCCGTGGTGGATAAACTCCTCGCCACCGTAAAAGAGCCGACCGCCGAGTCCTACCGGCAGGAGGCGCAATCGTAAAGCTTTGATGAGGGAGATTGGCCGGTGAGTTACAGGGGCGACCGCACCTCACCACGCATGGTAACTGCGCGCTGTGCCGTTCGGGCTTCCTTCTGGCACAACTTTCTGCTGATAAATGGCTTTGTTCCATCCAAATGTGACGCCGCAGCGTATGATCATATAAGGTGCGGCAAATGAGGTTTGCCGCCCGGAAAGGTGTTTCGGCTGGCTTGGGCTTAAGTTTTTATCGCCCTCTAGCCGATTCCAGCAGTAAAGGAGCGGCGTTAAGCGCTCGCTCCGAGGCCTAACAGCGGGTGATGCGATGGGAACTTATCATGCCAGTGTAGATCATGCCTCGCGGCCGCAGGCCGGCAAGAAGTATTTTACGCTTGCCGAAGCGCACCGGGCTCTCATACTGGTTCGTCGCATCGTCGAAGACATTCAAGCAGTTGAGTCGCAGCGGCGTAAGCTTATTGATTGGGCCGGCGGGCAGCTGGGCCAAAAAAACGGCCCGGTGGATGACCGCGCTATTGAGCGACGGTTTGATTTGCTTGCCGCCGAAATGGGCCGCCTGATTGATGAACTTGCCGAAGTTGGCGTGGAACTTAAAGACCCAGCCCGCGGGTTGGTGGACTTTCCCGCGATTTTTGAAGGCCGCGAAATTCTTCTTTGCTGGCATACCAACGAAACTTCGATCAATCATTGGCACGAGCTTGAAACCGGTTTCGCCGGTCGCCGCCCCGTGGCCGAATTGAGCATATCACCGGAAACGGTAGGGTAACGCCTGCAAAACTCCGCGCCGCGTACGCTCGCGTGCACGGCAGGCAGGTCTTTTTCGTAGCGGCTCAGCACGCTGCTCCTCGTTTATTGCAATAGACGCGGTATTCTTCTGGCGTTAAAATTACTTCCGTTGCGCTCGTCCAGATTCTCCCGGGCGGCGGTGATGATCGCATGGCCGGCCGTAGAAGGGGTTCTTGAGCTATGAGCCGGAAATTCGCACTGATTTTTGGCAGTGCATTTATTGCTGTGCCCGGTATCTTTTTTGTTATTGCCATATATTTTTCCATCGCGCAACGGCACGTTATAAAGACTTACCGGCCGGTTCAAGCTGAGGTGCTCTCGGAGCATATCGCCACGATTTCCGGCAATCATGGTGACACTTACAAGCCCGTTATTCGCTACCGGTACACGGTTAATGGCCAACATTACACCAGCCAGCGTTACAATGCCGTAAACTATTCGTCTTCTTATTCGTGGGCCCAATCGTGTATACATCGGTATCGCCCGGGGCGGCGTTGCACGGCGTGGTACGATCCAGAGAACCCGAACCTGGCCGTACTTGATCACACGGCATCATTTCTGCCGACGATTATGATGTTGTTTCCGCTGCCGTTTTTCGCCGCCGGGGCCAGCATACTCTACGAGAACCTCGTAAAAAATCCGCAGAACAATCCTCCGCGGCCGAGCGGGCCAGGCTGGTATGCGCTGCTGCCAGAGACAAACCTGCGCAAGCGTGAGCGAATCTGGTTGATTGTGGCGCTGGCTCTTGATGGAGCCTTGCTCTTTATTTTCTGGAATTATTTTTCGATTGCGTCGCGGCCCTATGGACTGTTGGTAGATACTATTACCGCTATCTGCGTGTTGATCGCATTAATTCCGCTGGTGTTTCTATGGAGGGAGTATCGCCTGCGCGATTTGATGGAGGACGGTCGGCTGGAACTTAGGGCGCGTAAACAAATAACCGCTACGGTTGACGTGGCGTGATCGTATAGTTCCAGTCGCCGTGGAAGTCAT
>JBMFVX010000211.1:0-3184 GCA_049965775.1 Phycisphaerae bacterium | reverse complement strand
TGGTGCGGTCGGACTTAGCGGGAACCCCGGATCAGGCGGATCAGGTGGGGCTTCAAATCTCAACATCTATAGCGGCAGTTACGGCGGCGGCGGTGGCGGAGGCAAGCCTGGCTACGCAGGCACCTTTGGCGCTAATGGTGCGGCTGGCATTAATGGCAGCAATATCGCGGTACCCAGCGGACTTACGGGCGGTGCTGGCGGTGGCGGAGGTGGCGGTGGTCAAGGCGGCGGAGGTGGCGGAACGGGTGGAGTAGGGGGCGGTGCGGGCGGCGGAGGTGGCGGCGGTGGCTCTCTATTTGGCGGCGGCGGCAGAGGCGGAAACGGTGGTGCTGGCGGTCTTGGAGGCGCCGGCGGCAATGGCGGCAATGGCGGGAGCGGTGGCGACGGTGGAGGCGGAGGCGGTGCCGTCGAGCTCTTTGCCCTCGGTCAGCTTACTGTTAACGGGTCTATCCTGGCAGACGGCGCCGCCGGGCAGAGCGGCACTGCAGGTACCATCGGTGCGACTGGCTCCTCAGGCGGCACAGGGGTAACCGGTCAGCCTGGCGGAAGTCCCGCTTCGGCCAGCCAATCGGGATATGGCGGTAACGGCGGAACCGGTGGAGACGGTGGCACAGGTGGCAATGGCGGCAATGGCGGGGCTGGCGGAAATGGCGGTGCGGGAGCCGGCGGCACCATCGAATTGATAGGCTCAGCGGTTAACGCACAATACGGTTCCTATCTCACAGTCGGCGGCACTTTCTTCAACAGCAGCGGTAATACCAACAACCTTTCCGAAACCAATGGACGATTTATCGTAGAAACCAATAGCCAGATCACCCCGATTCCCTCAGTCGTTGGCGCGCAGCCGTTTTACTTTGGCAATGGCCCCGAGGGAGTCAATCCATACATACAGGGGCCTTCTTCCACGCTTACACCCAATATTCCGGATTTGGCCGGTGGCGCGGCGGCACCTTACGGCATTCTGGCTAACCTTCAGGCCACCTCGCCGACATTGGCCAACCTTGCGAAAAACGGCCCGGCCAACGCTTTGGCGGCTGTCTTGCTGGGCAGCAGCGGATTACCCGGCTATTCCGAAGTATACCCAGGGTACCAGTGGGTCTTCGTGGTGAACTTAAAAGCAACGCCTATAAGCGGCCTGCGCATTGGCCTGAGTTCAAGCTCTTCCACCTTCGCCGCATCGCTGATGCAGCAATCGCTTTCGATAAGCAACGGCAGCTTTGCGCTGACAACAAGTACGGATGTCAATCTGCCCGGAAACGATGTCTACGCCTTTCTGGCACCGACGGCATTGATTGACAACGGCACGTTTTATGCCACTGCAACCGGCGCGCTCCCACTGACCCTGACTTCCGATTACGGACTGGTTACCCCTGGATTTCTGCCGGTTGGATATCTCCAGTCCACTGCTGCTACGCCGGAGCCCGCCGAGTGGACAATTGCGCTGACCGCACTGGTCGGCATATCGCTGGTCATTCGCCCGCGACGGAGAAACTTTGCGACCAGATAAGTTAGTTGCACATTGAGCCTTGCGTGGCAAAAGCGGAAACAGTCGCCTATTAAATAAGGGTGTGGGCTACTGTCAAATATTGCGGATGGGTGCAACCAGACGGGAGCTTCCGCGCACCGCCCCGGCGCGTTATGATTCCACGAAGAATTCCATTTTGAGGCCGTTGTATGGTCGCGACTAACGATAAATCGACGCTTGGCTCGGCAGCGAATCGCCGCACGCAGCCGCTGGTGAATCATCTGCATCAGGGGATGACGCTGGATGCGGCGACGGGGCTTTATTACGACCGTGCCCGTGATTATTCGCCGAGCCTCGGCCGATGGATGGAGCAGGACCCGGCCCAATACATCAATGGCGCCAATACTTATCAGTTCGTCGATTCCTCGCCGGCGGGGCTGGTGGACCCGAGCGGGCGTTGGGCTTTGTGGAACCCCTTGTCCTGGCCGATCTGGCACGATATCTTCCACAGCACGCCGGTGCGGGCAGCGAAGCACGCGGTAAAGTACGCTGTGCCGGGTGGGGAGATGTGCGACGCAGCCGGCGTTTTGCCGGGTATTGCCAAGGCCTTGATTGCCAAGGACGCCATAAACAGGCTTTTATTCGATGATGCGCACCTCATCAATCCCAGTACAGACCCGCTTTATAACGGCCTGACCAATTGGTCACAGGGTGCACCGCTGACACCCGCCCAGCACGACGCGGTTCAGCAATGGCTCAACGACAACGCGAGGTAACGGTTCGCCCGGCCGGTCGCCGTGGCCGTGGCTCTGCCAGCAATGAATCAGAAAGGGGTTCGTCTTATGCTGAATACCGGATTCGGGCCCACCCGATGGAGCCTTGGACGAACTTTTCTGCTCGCAGCCGTGGCGGCGGCGGGCGCCCTTGCCGCTGGCTACGTCGCCGGCCGTGGAAGCTTGAAGGGCCGGGAAGATTTGCCCCGCTGGCTTCGGCTGGTGGGCTCTGGTGGGAACGTCAGCCTGTTTTTCGGAGGTACCAAAGGCCTAGTGTACTGTCCCTAACGCTGCTTTACAGTTGGCGACCTTTGCCAGGATGGTATCGGCGTCTTTGGTCCAGGTAAATATTTTTGGGTTGGCGTTGAGGGCATCAAGGAACCGGTGAATCGAGGCGATCAGATCATCGACGCTTTTGAACACTCCACGGCGAATGGCCTTGTCGGTGATCTGTCGGAACCATCGCTCGACCATGTTCAGCCACGACGAACTGGTCGGAATGAAGTGCAGGTGGAAGCGGGGATGCCTTTTCAGCCAACGTTTGACCTCGGGGCTCTTGTGCGTCGAATAATTGTCCACGATCAGGTGCAGGTCCAACTCTGGAGAGGTTCGGCGATCGATCGTGTTGAGGAATTTGACGAACTCTCGGGAGCGATGCCGCGGCAGGCACTCACCGATCACCCTCCCGTCGAGCATATTCAACGCAGCAAAAAGCGTGGTCGTGCCATGGCGTTTGTAGTCATGAGTCATCGTGCCGCACCGTCCCTTTTTCAATGGCAGGCCCGGCTGGGTGCGATCCAACGCCTGAATCTGACTCTTTTCATCGACGGAGAACACCAGAGCCTTGTCCGGGGGATTCAAGTACAGGCCCACCACATCCCGGAGCTTTTCGACGAAGTCCCGATCCCGTGAGAGCTTGAACGTTTCCACGCGGTGCGGCTGGCCG
>JBMFVX010000210.1:0-3233 GCA_049965775.1 Phycisphaerae bacterium | reverse complement strand
TGCGATGGCTATGCCATCGCATCGTGTGGCAGCGTATACCCGGCCATGAGGGCCAAACGCCACCGTTTGCACATCGTCTGCGGGCAGGCCGTCAGCTACGGTGTAGTATTGCCATTGGCCGGTAAGAGTGTTGCCGGCGGCCGTTTTATAGCCCGGTTCATAACGGGCGATGCCGCTGTTGGTGCACAGCCAAACACTGCCATCCAGCGGGCTTACCCTTATAGAGAAGACATGTTCACCAATAGGCCCGGCAAGCTCGTTTTTAGCCACATCGGTAAGCAGGCCATAGCGCTGCCAGCTTTGGCCGTTGTACACCGTTACCCCGTGACACAATGAGCCAACCCATATGCGGCCCTTATTGTCGCAGGCAACGCTTTGTGCGGTGGCGTCGGCAAGGCCGTCTGCAGAGGTATACTGCCGCCAATATCGAGCGGTCTGGTCGGTTCCAGGACGAGGGTTAAAGCGAAAGATTCCGTGGTCTTCGGTAGCGAGCCAGATATTGCCGCCGTTATCATGGCAGGCGTCAACAATGAAATGGGCTGCGCAATCGCCGACGCCGGCATAAGCCGACGCTGCGGCGGCGCTATATCCTGCGGCCAGCCACCGACTTAGGATGGCCACGAGCAGCACTGCAGCAAACCGCGTGCGTCCCAGCGATGCCAAAAGACTGCCAATTCCCAGCGTCAAAACCAAGCTCCCTGAAAGCATCCGGTCGTCTGCATTCCCGCGACGCAATGAAAATACAGCCGCCGAACCGTGAATCATCGCTAGCGACATCGGCAGCCGGGCAGGCTGGAAGCCCGCACCACAATGCGGCCACCCGCCATCCCCTACAAGTAAGTATACTCAAGTATAGTACGCAAAAAAAAAAAAACGCAAGCGGTAAGTTAAAAATAGCCAACCTGTTTGCGGGTTAGGCGATAGAGCCGCCTTTGCCCCGCAACCGCGACTTACAGCACCCGGAGAGTGCCTGCTCCGGGCAATACTGATTTAATCGCTGCACCTGAGCAACTGGCGTCACCCAACTGGCAGCGAGCCGCACTCAACAAAGCTAATGGTTTCAGGCGCATCGGTTTAGCACACTTGGCGAAGGCCTGCCGCCAGGCTTGCTATAGACTCATGGGTGGCACGAACGGGGTTGGAATCAGGGCGGCTGCGCTCTTCGGTAAGCCGGCGAATAATCGCCGAGCCGACGATTACGCCATCCGCCAGCGAGCCGACCTGCCTAACCTGCTCGGCGGTGTGAATGCCAAAGCCCACGCAAATGGGCCGCTCGGTAACCTGCCGCAGTTGGGCGATATTGGGCGCAATGTCGCTTGGCAAACTGGCCCGCTCACCGGTGATGCCGCTGACGCTTAAATAATAAATAAACGCGGTACATAACCCGGCAATACGCCGACGGCGATCAGGCGAGGTGCTTGGCGCAATCAACAGCGAACTGCCCAGCCCATGCTCGCCGAGCGCCGCAACAACGGCGGGGGCTTCTTCCAGCGGCAAATCGGGCAGCACGAGGCCATCTACCCCATTGGCGCAGCACAGCTTGGCAAACTCGTGCGTGCCACGCTTAAAAATAACGCTGAAGCTGACCATGGCCAATACCGGTATCGTCAGCCCCGCCCCCCGTGCCTGGCGCAGCATATCGAGCGATTTTTCGACCGTAGCGCCGCCCTCCAAAGCCAGCCGATAGCTTTCTTGTATTACCGGCCCGTCCGCAATGGGGTCTGAAAATGGAATACCCAACTCGATGCATCCTGCACCCGCCTGCTGTGCGGCCAGCAGCATTTGCGGCCCCACGGCAAGGTTGGGATAGCCCGCCGTGAAAAACGGGCACAACAAAGCCTGATGTTTGGAGCGTGCGCTAGCAAAAGCTGTGTCAATATTTGTGTTCATGGGCGAGTAGTTTAAGCGGTGCAAAGCCATTTGTAACGCGCTTGCATGTGCCGGGCCTGCCGGGCACCGCCAGCGTGCGGTCATTTTTCGCACGAGCCGTATTGTATTACAATCCGCTGCTTTAGGAGTTTGCCTCTTTATGGCCCATGCAACCGATCAAACACCCACGGATGCGTTTAACCCGCTTGCCGCCATCGCCCAGCGGGCCTTGGACATTGACGCCTCGGGCATTCGCAAGGTTTTTGACCTCGCGGCCAAACTTAAAGACCCGGTAAACCTGTCCATCGGCCAGCCGGATTTTGACGTTCCTGAAGCCATTAAAGAACGCGCCATCCGCGCCATTACCGAAGGCAAAAACCGCTACACCCCCACCCAGGGGATTGCCGAACTTATCGAGCCGCTGCGTACCAGCGTCATGGACTCCACCGGCTGGCGCGATCCGGGGCTTATCATCCTCTCCGGCACTTCGGGCGGCATTATGCTCGCGATGTTTGCCGCCCTCAATCCCGGCGATGAAGTCCTCTTTCTTGACCCCTATTTTGTCATGTATAAGCACCTGCCAAAGCTTATCGGCGCCGTGCCCGTACCGGTGGACAGCTATCCCGACTTTCGGCTGCACCCCGAACGGCTTGAGGCGGCCATCACGCCGAAAACCAAAATGCTCATTTTGTGTTCGCCCAACAACCCCACCGGAATAACGCTATCGGCGGCCGAACTGCAGGCAGCAGCCGCCATTGCCCGGCGGCATAACCTGCTGGTGCTCAGCGATGAAATCTACGACGCGTTTTGTTATCAGAAGCACGAGAGCATTGCCCGGCTGCTGCCCGAACAGTGCATACTGCTCAAAGGCTACTCCAAAACCTACGGCATGACGGGCTGGCGACTCGGCTACGCCGCCGGGCCAAAAGCCATCATCGAGCAGATGATTAAACTTCAGCAGTACACGTTTGTGTGCGCACCAGCCCCGGTGCAGTACGCGGCACTCGAATTAATCCAAACTCACCGGGTGGACATGCAACCCTATATTGATGCCTACCGCCGTAAGCGCGACCGGCTGGTGCAGGGCCTAGGCGATTTGTTTGAGATTAATTCACCGGGCGGCGCCTTTTACGCCTTTCCTAAAGCGCCCAATGGCCTGACCGGCTCGGAGTTTTGCGCCCGGGCCATCGCCAAGAACCTGCTGCTGATACCGGGCAACGTCTTTAGCAACCGCGACACCCATTTTCGGATCAGCTACGCCACCAGCGACGACAAGCTCGATCGCGGCATTGAGATACTGCGGCAGCTCGCTAGGAGCCTGTCCGAGTAATGGCCGGGATTGCGATGGGGCTGAAATGCCCCGT
>JBMFVX010000209.1:0-3247 GCA_049965775.1 Phycisphaerae bacterium | reverse complement strand
CTCCGGCAGCATGCGCACAACCCCGTGAACTGGCAAACCTGGAACAGCGAAGCGCTGGCCGAGGCGCGGCGGTGCAACAAGCCTATTTTTCTTTCGATTGGTTATGCCGCGTGCCATTGGTGTCATGTTATGGCGCATGAATCGTTTGAAGACCCGCAGGTTGCCGCTCTGCTTAATGAGAGCTTTATCAATATTAAAGTAGACCGCGAAGAGCGGCCGGACCTCGATGAGCTTTATATGCTGGCCACGCAGCTTGTTACCGGCAGCGGCGGCTGGCCCATGAGCGTTTGGCTTACGCCGGACCTTGAGCCGTTTTACGCGGGCACTTATTTTCCGCCGATGGATGGCTACGGGCGGCCCAGCTTCACACGTGTCATAAAGGCCTTGGCGGATGCCTGGCAAAATCAGCAAGCCCAGGTGCTGCAGCAGGCCGGGCAGATTGCCGCCGCCTGCAGGGAACATGCCGCGCAGCAAGGCCCGCAGGCCGGCCCTTTGGATGCAGCCGCATGTTTAACCCGCATGATCGCTCGCTGCGTTGAGACCTTTGACGATGTCCACGGCGGCCGGCGCGGAGCGCCCAAGTTTCCGCCCAGCCAGTTGCTTAACCTGTGGCTGGATATTTTGCCGGCAGAAGCGCAGCGGCCCGCCGGTGCGACTGGCGGCGATGATGGCATAAAACTGCCCGACGAAACAATAGCCCTCGCCCGGCAGATGCTGGTTAAAACGCTTGATGGCATGATGACGGGCGGCCTATTTGACCAACTTGCCGGCGGCTTTGCTCGCTATAGCACCGATGAAGCCTGGCTGGTGCCGCACTTTGAAAAAATGCTTTACGACAACGCCCAACTCGGTTTGGCCTATGCGCGGGCGGCGGTGCAATTGCAGCGGCCTGATTATGCGGTGACGGCCCGGCGGACTTTTGATTTTTGGCTTGATGAAATGACCGCAGCCGAGGGCGGTTTTTACAGTTCGCTCGATGCCGACAGCGAGGGGCATGAGGGCCGATTTTATGTATGGAGCATGGATGATCTGCGCCGCAGCCTGCCCGACCAAGACGATGCACCATTCGCTGCCGAAGCGTTTGGCATAACCGAGCCGGGCAACTGGGAAGGAACCAACGTTTTAACCATGCGGCGCACCGTTGCGCAGCTTGCCGCCAAGCATGGTATGGCGGTTGCAGCCGTGCAGCAGCGGCTGGAAGGCATCACTCAAACGCTGCGGCAGGTGCGAGGCAGACGGCCCAGGCCGGGCACCGACGACAAGGTGCTTACCGGTTGGAATGCTCTTATGATTTATGCGTTGGCGGTTGCCGGCGACCTGCTTAACGAGCCGCGTTACCTGAAAGCCGCCCGCCGCGCGGCAAATTATATTTTGCAGACGCATCGCAGTGCTTCCGGCGGGCTGCTGCGCGTAAGCTGCGGGGGCCGGGCCGCCGATATACCGGCATTTTTGGAAGACTACGCGTTTTTAATTGTGGCGCTTGCGGCGCTGGGGCAGAGCGAGCATGCGGTGACCGGCGCTTCGCCGAGCGGGCCAGACTATCTCGCGGCCGCGACCGATTTGGCCGACCGCATGATTCGCAACTTTACCGATGTCGGGCAGGGCGGGTTTTATTTAAGCTCAAGCGAGCACGATAACTTGTTTGCCCGCATAAAAACCGGAGCCGACAATGCGGTGCCTTCCGCCAATGCCTGGGCCGTTCGCGGGCTAGCGATGCTGCACCAGCGTACCGGTAGCGAGCGGTTTTTGGCGGCCGAGCACGCGGCGCTGGCAGCTTTTGCATCGCTTATAGCGCAGCGGCCTGAACATTTTGCCAGTATGCTCTCAGTGGTGGTTTCGCTGGATGGCGCCTCGGTGCGGGCGCTTCAATCAGCTGGCGCTGTGTTTGAAGCTTGGATAAGCGAACCCGTACCCACCCCATGGAGCGGTAAAACGCTCCCATGTATGGCGGTGCTCAAACTGCCGCCGCAGTTTTACATAGCCGACCTCCAACGCATTGCATTTGCGGCGCAGATAAATGGCGACGCAACTCGGCCGCTGGAAGTTCATGCCAGATCGCTGGGTTCTTCGCCTGCGCCGGCGCCGTCATCGCCGGACGACGGCCCGGAGCTGCGGCATGCGGGCGATCTTACCTGGCGGCTGGAGATTAAGACTCCGCCGGGCGGGCTTTTGACGGACGATGCAATTGAACTTGTGGTTGCCGCGGCCGTTTGCACCACAGGCGTGTGCCTGCCGGAGCGCAAGTTCAGTGCGTGGTTGCGGGCTGGAGGCGAGCGATCAGCCGGGCCGCCAGAGAACGCAACAAAAAATACAAGTTAGCATGGCGTTAAGCCGATAATAATTAGTCTTATTTGTGGCGGAGTCAGGGTTGTTTATGTCTCAAGCCGAGTTAAACCAGCAGGGTGTTGAAATAACTTCCATAGAATCGCGGTTGCTGCTGCCGGTGGCCGGTGCGCTAAGAACCCGAGCGGCGCGTCGCTCGTTGGTGCGGCGGCCGATGCCTCGCAATCATCGGGCATTTTACGATGATCTTGTGGCGACCATGAAAGATCGGTACCAGATATCTATTCGCAAGTGGCGCAGCTCGATGCGCGGCGTGGCGTATGAGTTACACTACAGCAACGGCCAGGTGAAGCGTATGATTTCGTCCCCCAAGCCGCGGTCGCCGGTGAGCGCGTGCATCTTCATGCACGAAGTGGGGCACCATGCGATAGGCTTTCGCAAGTTTCGCCCCCGCTGCCTGGAAGAATACCACGTGTGGCAATGGGCCTTTGCCGAGATGCGCCGCTGGAACATAGCGGTGGACCACCGGGTAGAGCGCCACTACCGCCGTAGCATGTACCACTATGTACACCTTGCGAAAAAGCGCGGCATCAAGAGTTTGCCTGAAGTATTGCAGCAATTTCAAACCTGGCCGGGGTGAGGCGCTAACAGTTTTGGGGGCAGGGGCAAACATCTGCGGGGATTACAGATTCTGGATTTGCGTGCAATCTGGGCTTGGGCAAAGGCCATGATTGTTTCGCCCGGGGCGTTGGCAAAGCGAAGCCTTGGCCCGTGCTACAATTGCCAAAAATCATGCCGTCGCAATCCGGCGGTTACTCGGATAGGCTCCTGGTCGAGGTGAATACGCAGACCGACCAAACGATATAACTTCACGCACATAGACGTCGTCGGAAGGCATAATGGAGGATATGCCGCAGGCGGGGTTGGCCGTCGCATCTGGCTGATCGGTTACATTGAATAGCAC
>JBMFVX010000208.1:0-3298 GCA_049965775.1 Phycisphaerae bacterium | reverse complement strand
CTTTATGCCATGGCTCGCCGTCATGGCATACAAGTGCCGCTGTTTTTCAGCGGGATGCATCATGGCTTTGACCCCGCCGGTCACAACCCATGGAACGACGCTTCTCGCACTTCGCCCTGGTACACCACCGAGTTCTGGTCGTCACGAACCTGGTATCACGGTTACGGGGCCATGTCAAAGCCGGAGCAGCGGCAGCTCAACCGCGGCATTTGGAAGATCATCGCGTTTGGCGGCAGCGGCTACAACTTTTATATGCTCGTGGGCAGCACCAACTTCTGGCTCTGGAACGATAACGAACTCGCCGCCTGCTACGACTATTCTTCCGCCATAGGCCAGGCCGGCGACCTGCGGCCCATTTACTACAACATGAAGCGGGCCGATTATTTTGCTCGGAGTTTCGCCGACATATTAGAAAACAGCACCAATGCCGACGACCAGTACCGCAACTTTGCCACCGGTGTGCGCGTGCTGGCACGCAGCGGTCCTGCAGGCTCCATTGTATTTCTCGACAATGCCAAAGCTTCGCCGGTTGTTGCTACGCTTAGCAGCGGCCTGCATTTGAACATCAAAGCCGGGGCGATCCGCCCGGTAGTGCTCAACACGCCCCTGAGTGCGACTTGGACGCTTGTAAGCGGCTATTCACGCATCTTTGGCGTGCAACGCCAGGGCCATGTCACCACGGTAGTCATATACGGCAACCCAAAACGACACGCCGATGTTACGTTTGCCGGCAGCAGTATGCCAAAACTTTCTGGCCCCATGCAGCAACTCCCGCGCAGCAAGGGAAATGTTTTTGCCACGCATGCCCGCTTTCCAACCGGCGATAAGCCGCGGGTGGCTATGGCACAAATCGGCCGGCGGGTGTTGCGCGTGCTTATCGAAAATCGCGCGCAAGAAATGCACACCTGGTTTATCCGCGGCACTGCCGGCCCCATGGTGGTAGTCGGGCCTGCTTACGCAGGCGCTCTGACTGAAGTTGGCGGCAAAATCACGCTCGATACCAGTACGCCGTTGGGCCAGTCGCCGGCCAACGCTCTCGTGTATAGCGCCGCCGCAGCATCGCAGGAGTTATTGGCGCCAAATGTGGCAGGGGGCGGCTCGATCGCTGCCGCGGCCCCGGCACTCTCAGCCTGGCAATATAAAACGCTTGATGCGCCCGCCAGCCCCGCCTTTGGCGCTGGCCATTGGCTGCATTCGCAAAGTCCAAAGCCAATGGGTGCTGACGGCATTCTTTCACCCTGGTGCTGGTATCGGGCCTCGATTAGTGCCTCCAAAGCCGAACAGGCGACTGTGCACTTTGGGCATGTATCAAACCTGGCGAGCGTGTTTATCAATGGCCAATGGGTTGCGACTCTCACCGCCGCCGGAAATGTGAACGTTCATCTCCAGGCGGGCCGCAACCTGCTCGCTGTTTTTACCGCCGAGCATGGGCGAAGCAAACTTTACGCCTACCATGGCGCGTTGATGCCTATACTCGCCAAGGGCATCTGGGGTCATGTAACTATGTTTCACGGTCCGGTGCAGAAAATTGCCCTGCAGCACTGGCAGGTTAAGAGCATGCCCAACAGCTATGCGGCTGATGTCTCGGCTATACAACATGGCTACCAGGCCGGCGATGGCTGGAGTTCCATCACCTCCGGCACAGATTATTTTCACGGCCGGTCCGGTTACGCCTGGTACCACCGCGAACTTCCCAATATAAAAATGCCCGGCACCGTAATAGTAGCCTTCAGCCATGTGGATGACGAAGGCACCATATTTCTTAACGGCCATAAACTTATGACCCATCGGGGCTGGGACCAACCCTTTACGGTCAACCTGACCCGCTACCTGAATGCCGGCGGAAAAAATCAGCTCGACGTGCTGGTCCACAATGACTCCGGCGCTGGCGGCATTACCGGCGACGTATCGCTCAAACTGTTGCAGGCAGGTCACATTACGCCCATCCAAGACTGGCAGATGCATGATGGTGCTGCCGAGCAGGCGGTCAAAACATGGCGGCCGCTGGTGCCGGAGCCGGCGCTGGCCCTGGGCATACCGCGCTTGTACAAGGCTCATTTTAACTATCAGCCTGAGCCGGGTATTCACCTCGTGCTCCGCGCGAGTTACAAGGGCCTCTCGAGCGGCCACATCTGCATCAACGGCCATGACCTCGGGTTGTACCCGGACAACACCATGCCGATGGGGCTTTATATTCCATCGGTGTGGCTCAAGACTGGTCGCAACACAATAGAAATACTTGACGAGCGGGGCCAGTCGCCGCAGCAGGCCGGCCTCGTGATCGAGACCGCCGCATCGCGCCGGCAAACCGTGCTGGTCCAAAAATAGTTCGCCGCCAAACTTGACAAGTCCTGATCAGAAATTGGTGCTTTTGATCGGGACTTGACATTGAGCATTAGGATGCCGGCGGGCGTGAACCACGGCGGCACGTTTTACGAATAATTTTTTGTGCAGGGAATGGGCCGCAGCTTATGGCTGCGGCTTTATAGGCCGCTTTTGCCGGGTGCGGCGGTTTGGGTTAGCGATCGGGTTAATGGTTCTGGTCGCGTCGGTCGCGGTTGTCCCGATTGTTGTTTGGGTGCGGCGGGTTGTGCTGGCGGTTACCGCCCCAGGGCTGCGGTTGGTAATGCTGCTGCGGTTGTTGAGGCCCACGCCGCGGTGCTTGCTGGTATCGCGGTGCCTGGCGCTGCTGGTTTTGCTGCTGCCAGCGGTTGTTGTCGGGTTGGGGATGATACTGCGGCCGCCCCGGGCCTTGCGGGTGAAATTGCGGCCGGACATTCGGCTGGCCGAATCGTTGCTGCTGCGGTTGCTGGCGGAACTGTGGCTGACGATTCCATTGCTGGCGTGTTATTTCAAGTGCAGGCCTTGGGCCGTGGTAAAAGCGTGCTTGGGCTGGCAGGCGGCCTGCGTACAAACGCCAATGATTGTCTCGATCGCGGTAAAAATAGCGATTGTTGTCACGATCAAAGTAGAATTGGGTGCGGGCAACAAAAATGGGTGGCGGCGGGCACACGGCATAGCCAAATGGTGGCGGAGGCAAATACCCGGGAGCCGGGCCATCCCAGAATACAGCGCCGGCTGGAGGCACTCCCGGCCAGAAAGCCCATCCCTGATTGGGGTAATAGCAATAGTACGCGCCGGATTCCGGATAAAAATAAAACTCGTTGGCATACGGAGCGCTGTAGCCGCTGTAGACCGGCGCAGGACTGTAGCCCGATTGATATACCTCATGCGGCCAATAACTGAACTTTATCGAACATTTGGAAATTGAGCGTGAGGGTGTTCTTCAGGGTGTCTT
>JBMFVX010000207.1:0-3308 GCA_049965775.1 Phycisphaerae bacterium | reverse complement strand
TGATGAAAAACGCTCCTTGGCAAGAGCTGCTTAATACGCAAGTCCCAAGGGGATCTTGCACCCCTCCAAATCCAACAGATCGATGTTGGTGGATTAGGGATCTTTTCGCCCTACATCGCACCACGCACTCCACGAGCAAAACCGGGCGCAGCCCTGGGAGCCGGAAGTCTGCGTCGGTTTTTGCCACCCAAGTTACCATCGCCGTGCGTCTGTCTCTTTGCCCGCAGGGAAAGAGACAGACGCCTGAGCACCACTGAACCCGCGTTTTCACTGGCTCAGAGGGCCAAAATCGCGCGTGAAATCGCGTGATTTTGGCCCGCGGCACCCCTCCAGAAAGACCGCCACGACGCAGGCGAACACGCAGCAGCAACGGCGTGCTCGTATGGCCGACCCCCACTGCTAGCGGTTTTTCTGAAGCAGAAAATACTGTCGAGATTATCGCGCTGCCCACGCGATCCAGAAATTTCCGGGCACCCCACAATTTGCCGAGATATTGTCTCGTGCGCACACCACTTACCTGGTTTCGCGGGTCCGGTGGGGATTGTCTAGTCGCTGAAATGCTGTTGCTTAGCGAGCAACGCGCGCCCTATCAGGCCCGCGGGCCAGGCAGAGGCTAGACAACGTCGTTATCTGCAATATCTTCTCTATCTCGATTTATTCCTAAAGATAATCCCACGATCCGTAATCGGTTCGCCGATTGCGGTTTTGTTCTTGTGGTTCTTGCAAAAGAACCACAAGAACAAAACCGTTTTCTCTTTTTTTGCTGTTGTTTCGTTGTTTTCTTTTTTACAGGAGGTAATCATGGCTCGGAATTTTGGTATCGGTACCCGTGACCTCGCAGACGCAGGTCGACGGTTTTTGGCTCAGAAAGTCGCACAGAAAAACTTAAGCTTTGCGAGCGGCGCCACTCTCGCCGCCCGCTGGCGGCAGTTTGCCGCCTACGCCAAGGCGCACGGTGTCGGATCACTGACAACCGTGACGCCAGATCTCGTGCGCGCCTATGCCCGAGAGCTGTCCGAAAAAGTGGCCGCAGGCGAAATGAAGCCCGCGTATGCCCAAAATCTCGTATCCGCTACCAACACGGTCATGCGGGCTACCCCGGCTCAGTGGCAGAACGTGCACCCCGTCACCGATTGCGGCATGAGCAAGCGGTCTTTTGTGCGCACTACGACACCAGGAGGCCTCGATCCCGAGCGCTTTGCGGCCGCACGCGCGGCTCTACTGGCCCAGGAAAATGCTCGTGGAGCGGCACTGGCAGATCTCGCCCGCCATCTCGGACTACGCAGCAAAGAGACCGCCCTGCTGGATGCCCGAAAAGCCCTGCAAGAGGCTGTGCAGCGCGGCCAGATCACCGTCATCCTGGGTACCAAGGGAGGACAGACCCGCATAGTGCCCATTACCAGTCAGAAGCAAATAGAAGCCTTGCGCGAGGCCTCCAAGGTCCAGGGGAGGCAGTACAACATCCTCCCTCAGCAGATGAGCCTGAAGGACTGGCAAAAGCCTCTGGAACAGATTCGCGATACCATCCGCGACGCCACCGGTCAGGGGATCCATGATCTCCGTGCTGCCTATGCCTGCGAGAGATATCGTCAGCTCACCGGCCACGATGCCCCGGTAGTGGCCGGACGCATGCTAGCCTCCCGGGCGGTCGATTACGCCGCCCGCCTGCGCATCAGCGAGGAACTCGGCCATCACCGCATCGATGTGGTGTCGTCTTATATCGGGGGGCGCGCATGAGCTACCGCGTCGTCACTGAAGTCGAGAAACTCACCGTTGGATACGTCCGCCGTGGCGGTAAGGATAACCGCCAGCAGCAGCGCAAAAGGATGCTGGCCTTTGCGGCCTTTTGCGCAACGCTGGGCGCACGGAATCTCGCCGAGGTAGGACACCGGCACGTCAAGCTCTATTGGCGCTCTATCGCGCTCCTAAGCCCCCGCACCCGCTATGCCCATTGGCTCGCCCTGCGCGATCTCTGGGCGCTCGCCGGAAAAACCGGAAGCCCCATGCCACCGCCGACAGAAAAGGAGGACAGGGAAGCCCCAAAGAAGGAATAAATAATATGTAGTACTGTACTATTACATACTACATATTACACTTTTCCGAACCTCCCCAGCAGTCCCAGTGCGAGGCAAAGGAAGGAAACATGCAAGGTCAGCTTACGCCGAACACCTGGCTTGCGTCACCCTCTCCACCGCAGAACCCGTGACCAAAATCCGCTTGCACGGTATAACCTTCCAAATACCGTCGCTCTCCGAGGTCCCCATGACCAAATGGCCAACCCTCTCCCTCAAGAAGAACCAGCAACTGGAATCGGTCGCACCAGAAAGCGCTCAGGAAAACGCACTGCCCCCTCCTCCCACAGTAGAAACCCATCTCAAACCAGAGTCTGCCCCCAGGCCTCCCCAAGCAGAAAAGGTGGAGAAACCATCCAAGAAGCAGCTGCGCAAACTGTGGTATGCCAGACTACGGGAAGGAAACCTGCAACACCTGACTCCCGTCCTGGCCCAGGATCTGCCCCTGATGATTGGCGCAAACCGTGCCCTGGCCCAACGCCTCCAAGCGCAAGAAGGCCTGGAACACAAAGAAGCTATGATGGTCGCAAGCGCCGTTCTGGGGCATCACGTCCGACTGCCCCAATACCTCCAAGCCTATCTCGGGCAGGAGTTCCGCTACGATCTCGACGGCAACCCCAAAGAACCCTTACTGGAAAAGGACAAGCAATACGCACGAGAGCAGCTAGAAAAGATGGCACCAAAGAAGCTCACCAACGAGAACCCCTGATCCCTCTCCCCCGCACCCCCTCTCCCTCCGTGCAGTTCCAACTGCTTGAGGCTACGTTCATACCCGATGGCAACGGTCCCAACGCTTTCCACCGGGTTGCGGGGGCGCTCCTGCCGAGTCTACGACTCGCAGTCGCTTCCCCGCTGAACTTAGAAACGGAGAGCTATCGCTCTGGGAATCCCTGCCAATCGGTCCGCCCCCTTTCCCCTTAGAACGCGGGCTAACCGCCCGCGCGGGGGCTGTTATCTGATATAGGTTGTTCATTGGTAAAACTCAGGACAGCCAGTATGAGACTGTCTGTTGTGCCACACCCAAGGCATCCGCTATGGCCTGCTGCGTCATCCCCTGCGCTCGCATGAGCCGTGCCGCAGCCCGTAGCCCCTCTCTGGATTGCCTGCGAGCCTCGCCGCTGGCAACACCCTTGGCCGCTTGCCGCTCTGGGGTGTTCCGCTTCCCCCGCTCCCGTTGCAACTCCGGCGTGTGGGTCCGCTCGATGATCTCCCGCAGTCCTTGTGGCGTGAGCCTCG
>JBMFVX010000206.1:0-3371 GCA_049965775.1 Phycisphaerae bacterium | reverse complement strand
GCCGTGGGTCGCCGCTACAATTATGAAGATGGGGCTGGAGTATACGCTTAATCCGCGCGGGCGGCCGAAAAAACAAATAATAAAGGAATAAAGGTGGATGTCACCTTTGCGAGTTTCCGACTCCCAGGGAAAGATACCTTGCTGCCAAGTGATACGCATAGGCGGGCCTCCTGAAAATAAAACGCCAGGCAGAAATCAACGGGCGGGCATTATACAACGCAACACTTACCCTCGTCAAGTGTGGCTGGGGTAAAATTCCGGATGGAATTGAAAATCGTGGCCTAAAACGCGGTTATTGAGCCATGGCGCTGGCACTTTGCGGGTAACGACTTTTCGCCATCATCACCAAATGCTTGCCAGACAGGCAGATAAAAACAACGCAACCGGCTCGAAAAAACCCGGCAGGCCTGTAGTTTTTTTGGCGGGCCGGGTATAGTACCGCACGGCTTTTTAACCGGATTGTTCGCCGCCTAAGGTGTACCCTAGAATAGGACTTGAGGTTATATTTATGTCACAAACCACCGCGTTAACCTTTGGCGCTAACCCCAACGAGATGGCCCCCATGAGCACCACTCCTAAGGTGGGCTATATTCTTAAGCGATACCGGTGGGTTATAGCAATCATCACACTCTTGGGCCTGCTTGTGGGAGCCATGCTTTATGTGGCATTCCTTAAATGGGACCCCCGCTGGACCGCCACCGAATATTTCCAGGTTAAGCCTATTCAATCCAGTCCGCTCCAGTCGCGCCAGGTCGGCTCGGCCGCGCCCGACAGCACCGAAATTCTGCGGTTTATCAATCGGCAGGTGCAATTAATCTTAAGCCCGCAGGTACTCAATGCCGCCATTAACCAAGTTGAGTTTCAGCGCAACTATCAAGACCCGAACAACCCCAACCTTAAAAGCACCTGGCTTGAAGCACATTCCTCTGACCCGGCCAGCGCTTTGACCAAGGCCCTGTCGGTTGGCCCGGTGCCGCATTCAGGCCTTTTTACTATCTCGCTGGCCTGGCACGACCCGGAAGAAGCCGCGCAACTTGTAACCGCCGTTGGACGCGTTTACCAAGCCACGCGGCGCGAACAAGAAAAGCAGGAACTTCAGAATAACGCGCGAGCGGTTTCGCAGGCTCAGGCCAAGATGCAGCAGCAGGTAGACGATATGCAACAATCGCTCGAAGCCTACCGCCGCTCACACGATATTCCAGGCCTTATTGAGCAGCACTCGGTTATTGCCAGTACGCTGGCGCAGCTTAATACTCTGGTCATTCAGTCACAAATTCGCGCCAATCAGTTGCAGGAAGATTACGACAGCATCGCTCAGCAGGTAAAAAACAACACCCTGCAACTTACACCGGACATGCAGCAGCTTATTTCCAACGATCCCAACCTGCGTTCGCTGGAATCCAACCTGCTGTCGCTGCAGCAGCAGCGGGATGTGGATGTCAAAACATTGGGCCAATATTACCCTGCCACCCGGCAGATGGACATTCGCATCGCCAGCGTGCAACAGCAGATTGACCAGACCCGCCAGCGACTGGAGGTCAAAGCCCGCCTGCAAATGGAGCAATCCGCCAAGTCTGCCATGGTAGCCGCGCAGGCAGTACTTGCCGACACCATGCACCGACGCGACTCCGAACAGCGGCTGGTTAACGACCTCGATGCCGCTCTGGCTGAGTACGACGCCCGCGCCGCAAGGCTTAAGAGCCAGCAGGCGCTCTTGGCGCAACTTACCGACCGCGCCATTATGCTCCAGTTGCGCCGCACCACCGACGCCTCTCGCGTATCAGAATATTTGCCCGCAACAGCCCCTAGCAAAATGTCGTTCCCGCGGATCCCGCAGTTCCTTATTGGCGGCGGCCTCATCGGCCTCGCCTTGGCCATCGGTCTTGCCTACCTATTGGAACTTACCAACACCCGCGTGCGTACACCACGCGATATTACCGGCGTCATGCGGCTGCCCATGCTCGGCTTCATCCCCGATCACGCCGACGACCCCATGCTCCATGGCAACCCCATGACCTGCGTACGCACCAGCCCCGCCTCCATGACGGCGGAATCTTTCCGGCAGGTTCGCGGCCGCCTCGCAGCTATTTCCCTCGGCCGACCGCTTCGCACCGTGCTGGTAGCGAGCTTTTCACCCGGCGGAGGAGCCACCACTGTTGCCAGCAACCTTGCCATCGGCATGGCCCTTAGCGACCTGCGTGTGCTGCTCGTTGATATGAATTGTTATCGCCCGGCTCTTAACAAAATCTATCCGAATGTGCCATCCGTCGGCATTGCCGATGTGCTAAGCAAAAAAGCCACATTGGAAGAAGCCATCGTCGCGAGTGCCGAGCTGCCAAACCTTGCCATCATGGGCGCCGGTACTCGCAGCAAGCTGCCCGGCGAAATTTCGGAACACCGTGCGTTTCCGGAAGTTCTCAACGAGCTTCAGGGCCGCTTCGATATGGTCATCTTCGACTCTGCACCGCTAACGTTTGTCTCCGATTCAATTAATCTCGCCTCCAAGATGGACGGCGTCATTGCCGTACTGCGTGCCGGCATGATTACCCGCGGCACCGTCGGCCGCATTCGCGACCAGCTCCAGCAGGTAAACGCCAACTTCCTGGGCATTGTGCTCAACGCCGCCCAGACTTTCAGTTCCGGCTACTTCCGGCAAAATTACCGCACGTTCTTTGAATACGCGGCCAATGCCCCAGCCCCGCAGCAGAAGCTGCCGCCGGGACAAAACTAATTGCGGCTCAAAGCCAACGGCGCCTGCAGAACCGCTCCGCTGCCATCCACCACCAAATGCGCCGTTCGCAGTGACCAATACCGGCGGCGCAGGTGCATAAAAGCGCCGTCGGCGACACACTTGGCTGGATACCAACCTGCCGGTATGATACCTGCACAATCGCCAATAGAATCAATGAAAAGCATTGATTTTAACGGTAATGGTTCACCACCCGCCGCCGTAGCTCAGTTGGTAGAGCGAGGCTTTCGTAAAGCCTAGGTCCTGGGTTCGAGTCCCAGCGGTGGCTGTGAATTGTACATATCTGAATTCGCTTTATTATCAATGCTTTGCGCAATGTTCATGCGGGTTTTCTCGCTATTAACCCTACTCGAACACTGTGCACCATAGGGCACCAAAGTGCGCCTGAAGGAGCCTTTTTTGGTGCCACGCGCAGAGGGGGTTAACGCCACATCGTCTGTGCCGGTTGCGAGTGATTCCTCACCGCCTATGCCCATGCTCCAGCGTGGCAGGCTTTCCACAGCTTCGGCAGTCGGAAGCAGAGTGCCATCGGTATAGGTTCTTGTGGTCAGGCGGGGATCAGAATGCCGCATAACCTCCATCGCAGTACGGATAGATACGCCGGCCCGCCCCAAGTTAGTAG
>JBMFVX010000205.1:0-3588 GCA_049965775.1 Phycisphaerae bacterium | reverse complement strand
CCGATGCGGGGCCCAATCCGCGTTTCGTGGTTACGAATCTGCCGGGGGAAGCTCAAGAATTGTACGACCAGCTTTATTGTGCCCGCGGGCAAGCGGAGAATTACATCAAGGAACAGCAACTGGGGCTGTTTGCGGATCGCACGAGTTGCCATGATTTTAAGGCCAATCAGTTTCGGGTACTGCTGAGCGGATTTGCCTACATCCTGATCGATTATCTCCGGAGAACGGTACTGGAAGGAACGGAGCTGGCTACGGCACAGGCGGATACAATCCGACTCAAACTCTTCAAGATTGGTGCGGTGGTCAAAACCAGTGTACGTCGTCTGGTGCTGCACCTTTCGAGTGCGTATCCCATGCAGGCGTTATTCCAACTGGTCTGCCAACGGCTGGGTGGCTTGGTGATCGTACCGGTAGGTAAACAAATGAGCGGTTAAACCGGAGTGGCCCATCAGAAAAGAAAGGACTGACGAATGGAAAAAACATATAGGTAATGAAGTTGGGGGGCCCGAAGCACTACGCGCTCAATGCGCCAACCCGAAAAAAAACTGGACAGAATGACCTCCGACGCTGCGGTCCGATCTCTCGCGGCTAAAACCGATGAAATATCCAGGCTAAGGTTTTTCAGATTTTTATCAGCATGGATGACCGTCGTTTATATTTCTTCCCTGAACCATCTTTGTATCGCTGCGGCCACATCCCTCAAATCCCCGGCTGATCGATTGCAACTCTGGTCCGCCCGTCCCGCAAAGTAACTGGATGACCCAAGCCTATCCAATCGGTAATGGCCAATTGGGTGCAATGATTTTTGGGCGTGTGCGGAACGACACCATACAATTTAACCAAGATAGTTTATGGACGGGTGGCCCGGGAGCTTGGAAAGGTTACAACGGTGGAAATCAGGTAGGGGGTGCCGCTCGGATTAAGGCCATTCAGAGGGCCATCCGCCATCATCAGAAACCACGCGGCATCAATCGCTATTTCACGGGCAATCCCCAAGCGTATGGCGCTTACCAAGATTTCGGCAACATCTATATTCGCAGTCAATATCCTGCCGGCAAGCCGACTGGATATCGGCGAAACTTGGATCTGCGCACCGCCATCGCACATGTCCAATTCACCATCGGCAACACAACCTATCATCGCGTGTTTTTTTGCAGCTTTCCTGATCACGTCCTGGTGGCCAGATTCACCACCAACCACCCGGCTGCGTTAACCATGCGTGTGGGTATGGGCTCGGCGCACCGCCATGGAAAGATATTGGCCAAAGGAAACGAACTGGCTCTTACGGGCAAACTGACCAATAACGGCATGGGCTATCAGGCGGTGCTTTTGATCAGAATTAATGGGGGCGCATGGCGGGATGATGGTAACGCGACCAGCATTAAGAAGGCCAATACTGTAACTCTGCTATTGTCCGCCGCACCCGCCTATCTCAACAAATATCCCAACTATTCCGGCAATCATTACCGTGCATTGAATCGTAAAGTTATGGCTGCGGCATCCCGGAAATCGTACGCCACGCTTCTGGCCTATCACGAACGCGATTACCGGGCATTGTTCGATCGGGTCAGCCTTAATCTGGGTGCCTCTTCAGATTCGGAGAGCAGTTTGTCGACGAAACAGCGTTTGGAGGCCTATGGTAAAGGTGCGGATGACCCTCAATTGGCAACACTGATCTTTCAATACGGGAGGTATCTGCTGATCAGTTCGTCACGCCCGGGGGGGATTACCCGCCAATCTGCAGGGTATCTGGAATAATTCCAACTCACCACCCTGGACGTGCGATTATCACATGGACATGAATCTTGAAATGAACTATTGGCCGGCGGAAACCACCAATCTCTCATCCTGTGCTGAACCGCTGGTCTCCTTTCTTTCGGCTTTACAAAAACCGGGTCACGTTACGGCTGAAACGGTTTACGGAGCCGGAGGATGGACGTGTCATTCGATGGTGAATGCCTTTGGCTACACCGCGCCGGGCTGGGGCGTGAGTTGGGGGCTGTTTCCCGCCGCTGGCGCGTGGATCTGCCAACCTGTTTGGGAACATTATGCCTATACACTCATTAGGCATTATCTCTCCACTCAGGGGTACCCCATTCTGAAGGGGGCGGCGCAGTTCTGGGTAGATCATTTGACCAAAGACAAGCATGGCACGCTGGTATCATCACCTTGTATCTCTCCTGAATGGGGGCCAGTCACCGATGGAACCGCCTGCGATCAGGAGTTGATCTGGGATATTTTCACCCACTGTATTAAGGCAAGCCGAATTCTTCATATAGACCGAACTTTTCGCCACAAGCTGATCGTCATGCGCAGCCACCTCGCCAAGTTGCGAATAGGCAAGGGTGGACAGCTACAGGAATGGCGGCAGGATATTGACAAGCCGAACGTTGCCTTCCGGCATTTGTCGCAGCTCGTCGGGCTCTACCCGGGGAGCGAATTATCACCACTGATCTCCCCACGACTTGCCGCCGCCGCAGATGTCGCATTGACTTGGCGTGGTCCCGGGACAACGGGTTGGTCGTGTGCCTGGCGTGCCTGCTGCTGGGCGGCGTTGCTGCATGCCAATAAGGCCTATCGCATGCTGCGAACTCAGGTAAAGCCCGTCCGCCACGGTGGGTGGCTGTATCCCAATCTCTTCGACACGTGCGGCCCCGGCGGACGGCATCCGCCATTTCAGATTGATGGGAATTTTGGTGCAACAGCGGCAATAGCAGCCATGCTTCTACAAAGCCAAACTGGAATTATTCAGTTATTGCCGGCGCTACCGAAGGCATGGCCGGACGGCAGTGTGAAGGGCCTTGTGGCGAAAGGTGCCATCCGCGTCGAGGAATTCTGGAAGGACATGCGGCCTACCTGTAAACGTCCGGCGAAGGACAGTAGCCCGCGCTTGGCCTGGCGGAGGTGATTTTCGGTGGTAGCCGGGATTCGTGCACCGGAGCATCGGTCACGATGGGCGGACACAGAATTTAATGGATTGGTTTCGGGGTTCGGCCGGGGCGATGGGTCATGCAGCCGCTTTGGTTTGTTCCATCAGGGCCTGCCAGCGGTCCGGCAGGAGATCACCGAGCTTCTCCGCCGGGGTCTGCGGAATGCGGGTGAGCACATCGCGCAGGTACGCCCATGGCTCAACCTTGTGGCGTTTACAACTGCTGATGAGGCTATAGAGCACCGCCGCCGTCCGGCCGCCGTTATCACTGCCCACGAACAGCCAGTTCTTACGCCCCAGGGCCACCCGACGCAGCGCGTTCTCCGCAACGTTGTTATCCATCGACAACCGCCCATCGGTCAGGTACACGTTCAGAGCGTCCCATTGGTTGAGCGTGTAGCCGATCGCCTCCCCCATCGGGCTTTTGGGCAGCACATGTCCGCCATTTTCCCGCCGAAGGCTCTGCAGCCATTTTTTTAACTCCTCCAACCGGGGTTTGGCCTCGGCCTGCCGCCATCGAGCTCGCTCATCGGCGCTCATCTCCTTTTCGCGTGCCTGATCCTCCACGTCGTAGAGCAGCCGGGGTTACTCTTAAAAGTTGTGGACGGAGAAAAAGAGGCGGCGTAACCTAAAGGTGTGAATTTTCTGTCTTTTTTTAG
>JBMFVX010000204.1:0-3591 GCA_049965775.1 Phycisphaerae bacterium | reverse complement strand
CTCATGTACGAGCAGGGGGCTGGAGTGCCTCAAAGCTACCGAAAGGCATTTGCCTGGTTTCATAAGGGGGCGGAGGCTGGCAGCGGCAGGGCGATGGCCCGTATCGGTGCGATCTACCAGTACGGAGACGGTGCACCGCAGAATTACGGCAAGGCAATGGCGTGGTACCATAGGGCCGCAAAAGCGGGCGATCGAGAGGCGATGAACAATATCGGCGAACTTTATGAAAACGGCGTGGGCGTTCCGCAGAATTACGGCAAGGCGATGGCGTGGTACCATAGGGCCGCAAAAGCGGGCAATCGAAAGGCGATGAACAATATCGGCACGCTTTACGAAAACGGCGACGGCGTTCCGCAGAATTACGCCAAGGCAATGGCGTGGTACCGCAGAGGGGTGGTCGCTGGCAGCGCCACGGCGATGAGCAATCTCGGCTGCCTTTATGCCAACGGCCGGGGTGTGCTGCAAAATTTTGATAAAGCAATGGTATGGTTTCGTAAGGGTGCGGCGGCGGGCAGTGGAGTGGCGATGTTTAACATCGGTGTGATATACCAGCAGGGCGACGGCGTGCCACCGAATTACGCCGAGGCGGTGGCTTGGTACCGCAAGGGCGCCGCAGCGGACAGCGGCCGGGCAATGTACAAGTTGGGCTGGATGTATGCGAAGGGCCAAGGCGTTCCAAAGTGGCGTGCTGAGGCGGTTTATTGGTGGGGAAAAGCCGCGATTTGTCGGGGCTACGCCCCGGCCGAGTATTATTTCGGTGCCGCCTACGCCTATGGCGAAGGTATTCCGGCCGACAGGCCGTTGGCCCTCCTGTTTCTGCGGGAAGCCGCCGCGCAGGGGGGACCCTTCGGATTAGCCGCCCGCAAATTACTTGCCAAATTGCACGCGGGTGCCGTCGGCAAGGGAAATTGATGAAGCGTCGGCTCCTCCATCTTTTTGGGGTGTATCGAAATTATGGCAACTCGCCTCATGCGTTGTATCGACGGGCATGTGTTTGACGCATCGCAGTCCACGCGCTGCCCAGTTTGCGGTGTCGATGCCGTACCAACCTCGCAAATACCGGACCCACCCGGTTCAAGCTCGCACCCGCAGCCCAGCAGACCGAGCGACGCAAGGGCCGCCGGCACTTCGAACAAGCTCGTGGCCATCGTGTTTGGGGCTGTGGTTATTATCGTCGTTGCCGCAGTCGTGATAAAACATGAAAGATATGCCGGCGGTAGCCAAGGGAAAAACGCGACCGCGTTGGCTAGCAATGCCCCGGCCCAACCTCGCTCGTCAACCACTAACAACACGCCGCGGGAAGGGGCTTCCCCACCGGCGGCCGCAGCCGATCGGCCACGGCCTCCATCGCACCCGGTGCCAACTGCGGGCACCGCGACGATGGCAAAAGCAATTAAAATGTACCAGCGCGGCATGGCGGATTTGTCGGGTGTTAATCGGCCACCGAATTTTACCCGCGCCAAGTATTGGCTCCATCGGTCTGCCGCCACCGGGTTTGGCGATGCAATGTTCGGGCTGGGGCTCATGTACGAGCAGGGGGCTGGAGTGCCTCAAAGCTACCGAAAGGCATTTGCCTGGTTTCATAAGGGGGCGGAGGCGGGCTCCGGCCCCGCCATGGGGGCGCTGGCCCAGCTCTACGCACACGGCCAGGGAACGCAAAAGAATTTGCGGAAATATATGTATTGGGAGCAGCGGGCAACTCAGGCGGGAAATAACTGATTTGTCTGCCGTGGAGTGCGGTGTTGCTGCGTTGCGGGCGGGACATTTATATTGAGGAGTCCAACTGAACCGGCGACCCCAATTGTGGAATTTAACAACGCGGACGGCAGTGAAACGCACGGGCAAAGGAGTAAGTAAGGATGAATCGGATTCGATGTGTGATGACGGTATTCGCAGTCGTCTGCTCTCTGGCTTGCATCGCCGGATGTGCATCCATGGAGCAGCCGCCCATAGCTTATGGAGGGTACGGTGGCTATGAATACAACGATGGGTACGGAGGCCCGCCGCCTTCCATCTGGACGCGTTTGTTTGGTTCCGGCAAGCAACCGCCGCTCACGTCTCAACAGGCCAAGCAATATGCCGGCATGGCCATCAACGACAACGGAGGGCCCTATCTGCAGCAACTGCGGCAATACGCTAAAAATGGGGATATTGAAGCGCAGGCTTGGCTTGGTGATTACTATGTGTACGAATGGCGGAATACGGAGTCGGCCAGTTATCTTCCTTCTGCGTTCAAATGGTGCAATGCGGCGGCACAGAAAGGAATATCCATGTCGGAGTATGATCTGGCCCTGCTGTACAAATTCGGATGGGGAACGCCCGCAAATGAGGCGCTGTACGAAAAATATATTCATCTTTCAGCCGATGGCGGTGATGCCGCCGCCAAGCTCGCGGTGGCCGAGGGGGTTACAGAGATAAATTCCGGCACCGTAATTCAAATCGCCCCTGCTCGCTTGGCCGCGCCAGCCGGTACGGAGCAGGCAAGCTCGATTGCGGCCCCCAATATGCCCTCGCCGCAGAAAACGGTGGGCGCGGCGGCCCCCATCCCCGCCGCCTCCGCTGCGGCGACGACACCGCAAACCGGAGCGTCAGCGGAAGCGTTCTGGCACAGGGCGAAAATGCTAATGGCCGGAAAACCTGCCAACTACGCCGCCGCTTACCCACTATTGCGAAAGGCAGCAAGAGGTGGATATGCCGTCGCTGAGTATACTTTGGGCTTTTTTTACCTAAGAGGTACCGGTACAGCGCAGGATCCGGACAGGGCCGTAAAATGGTTCAAGCTTTCCGCTCAAAAAGGGTATGTTCCGGCGGAGTTTGCTGTCGGCCAACTGTATTGCGGCGGCAAGTTGTTGCCGCTGAATTACACCAAGGCGGCCTATTGGTACAGGAGGGCGGCATATGCCGGTCTTTGTCCTGCGCAGTACCTGCTGGCGAAGGCGTACAAGCACGGGCTGGGCGTGAAACAAAATCAAACGTTGGCTGTGCATTGGCTGCACAAGGCCGCTGTGCAAGGCATGGCGCAGGCGCAGTGCGCCCTCGGTATCGCCTATTTTTCCGGCCAGGGCGCAAAGCAGAATTATCAGAAGGCGTTTTATTGGTTTCACAAAGCCGCCCGGGCAGGTGATTGCAAAGCCGAATTTAATCTGGGGGCGGCATATTTTGAAGGCAACGGGGTGGTGGCCAACGATGCCAAAGCGATCCACTGGCTGAAACTGGCGGCGCACGGTGGATACAAACCCGCAGCGGAGGTGCTCAAACAGGTTCAGGGTGCCGGCACGGCGGGTGCTGGCCAATGACTGATTTGGCAGCCGAAAAATTGCCCCGGTGCCGACCAATCCGGAAAAATAGGGGCTGCCAAATTCGAGCCGCTTGCGTTGTAAGGTTTTCCGAACGGCATGATATGAACAGATGTCGATATGTGGCTGTGTCCCGGGTCGGTTTTCGCCGGGGTTCGATGACCGCCGGGGGCCTGACAGGCGTTTTCTCCCTGTTTCGGCGCAGGCGTTCTCCCGTCGCTTGGTTTTGGCGGCGATTTTGCGTTGATGGATGGGTTGTTGGCCGCAGCCGTATCGGTGGCCGATCCGATGCCGC
>JBMFVX010000203.1:0-3605 GCA_049965775.1 Phycisphaerae bacterium | reverse complement strand
TATTACGAAAAGCGGAGCGTTTCGGTTCATATTTCATCCAAATAGGCGGCAAGGCAGAAAATTACGCTGGTTTAAGGTCTAGTGGCCCTCATTGATTCAATATCCGCGACCGCGCTGGAGGCATTGCAGCGATACTCTTGGCCGGGCAACGTACGCGAGCTTTTAAACGTTATTGAGCGGGCCATCGTGCTGGCCGAAGCAGGCAAGACGGTCATTCATCTGGCTGATTTCCCCAAGGAAGTGCAGAACGCTACGCTCGCAGTCGGTTCGACCGCGGCTAAGGGCAGCGCGGCGACAACTCCCCCGACAAAAGCAACACCGGTAGCGTTATCCGCGGAGAATGGCGGCCCACTGCATACGCTCGCTGAGCTTGAGACAATTGCCATTGAAGCCGCCTTGGCTCGGTATGGCAACAACAAAACCAAGGCCGCACATGCCATCGGCATCAGCGTGCGAACCTTGCAGCGAAAGCTCGCCACCCGTGATGTGCCGCAACTGGTGATGCTTCGCACCGAACTGGAAATCTGATGGGTTGGCAACCGACTCCGATGCAAACCGCCCGCATCGAAGTGTGGCGCCGCTGTGGCACAACGCCATTCGCCTTCCATTTTGCACAGTAATTGCCGGGACAAGCCTCATCGTCACGTTTGACTGCGAGTCTTCTACCGCCGCTTGCGAGCAGGAATATTGGCAGCCGCGCGTGCGCGGCAATCTACCAATATCCACCAGCGACGATTACTGGGCAGATGGTACAAAGGTGATTTGACCCGTCGGCCCAAGGGTGGCGGCCTTTTGCTGCTTGCCGCCGCTGAAGTACACCACCACATTCATGTGTGTAAACACATTTAACCCGCGGTAATTGCCGGCGCGCTTCCAGGAGAGCGTGTGGGTTTTGTCGTTCCAGGTGAATGTTGTGGTGCGTTCAATGCCGCGCATGTAGCGGTAGCTTGTGCCGTCATCTTCCACCAGCGCGAAGCGGGCATTGCCGCCGGGATACACTTCAACCGTCAAGGGGCCGCCGGGAAGGTCCTGCGTGGATTGAATAACCGGGCCGAGGGGCACAATGCTGCCGGCGCGAACATAAATGGGTATCTCATCAAGCGACGGCGAAACATTGCGCTTCGACGGACCGGAGTACAGTGTGGTGGTTTGAAACTTATACCAGCCGCCGGCGGGCAAATACACCGATCTCTCCGATGAATGATGGAGAATGGGCGCGACCATCAAGCCGCGGCCGATCATCCATTGACTGGTCATGTCGTCGAGCGACGAATCATCGGGAAACTCCATAAACATGGGCCGCATGATGGGCATGCCCGTGTCGTAAGCGCGGTGGGCCAGGCTGTAGAGCATGGGCACCAGCCGATAGCGCAGGTCCAGGGCTTTGCGCATGGCGGTTTCGGCGTCCGGCCCGAACCGCCACGGAAAGTGAGGAGTGTTGGTCAGGTTGGAGTGACTGCGCATAATCGGGAAGAAAACGCCCGCCTGCAAAAAGCGGGTCATAAGCGTAGGCGACGGATTGCCGCTAAACCCGCCAAGGTCGCAGCACCCCCATGGCATGCCCGCCAGCGAGTAATTGAGAATGTGAGAGGGCTGCTGGCGCAGCGTTTTGTAGTCGGCGGGAGTGTCACCGGTCCACACGGCTGCGCCAATGCGGGCCACGCCGGGGCAGAACGCCCGATTAATGCTGAACTGCCGCAGGTTGGGCCGCAAATCTCGTAAGCCATCGTACTCGGCAAGATTCCAGTAATAGTACAGGGTGTAAGTGGCTTCGCCTTCGTCATTCCACCAGCCGGCCATGCCGGCGCGAATAAACTTGGCATTGTGGCTGAACCACCAGCGGCGCACGGCGGGCAAGGCATAGTTAAGATCGCGGGCGTCTACCGGGTCCGTACTGCCGGGCACGAGCATCCAACCGCGGGCGCGGGCCATGGTCAAATTCTTGCTGCTGCCGAGGCGAGGCTTGCGAATGCCCATCCAGCGGATTTTATTTCTATCGAAGTACCGCACCTGCCGCTGCACGTTGGGCCATAAGATCGGGTTGAACTTAAAATCGTGATAATCCGCCAGGCCGTTGACCGGCAGCGTGTAGTCGGGGGTTGGAGTGTACCATTCAAAGTCAAAAATAAATGCGTCCACCGGCAGCTTATCGCGCCGAAAGTGGGCCAACGTTTTACGCACATAGGCGGCATTCTTCCAGCCCCAGCGGCTCTGCAGATAGCCAAAGGCCCATTCGGGCGGAACCAGCGGGCGGCCGGTAAGGCCGGTATACGCCCGCAGCGCGGCAGCCATGGTTTTGGCCGGCATCAGGTAAACGTCCACCGATTTACCCGGAAAATGGTCCCACACAACCTCACCGGAGCCGGGGCTGGCGTGGCGGTTGGGTTGCTGTAAATCGTTGCTGCCTACAACCATGACGGCATACCCGGCCGTAGACCAATAAAACGGGATATACGCGTCACCATTGCCGACATACGTATTGACGTTTTGTGGATCCAGCGACAATTGTGATTGGTCGCTGCCGCTGCCGTAGAGCCGTTCGTCTGATTTCATGCCCAGCGTAAGCTTGATGCCGTTGGTGTTAACCAGCGCAATATGGTTTACCAGCACCTTGCCGGCCGCATTAAGCAAACTGGCCTCGCCAGTGGTCTTGTTTACCAACAGCTCGCCAAAGGACGTTTTAATGCCGATAGATGCGCCATTGCGAACGGCTGTCCATCGCATGCCGGGGGTGCGGCGCTGCGGGGCCAGAAAAATGGTTTTTCGCTGATCTGCCGAGCCAGCAGCGGCCAGACCCAGCCTAAAACAATCGGGCGCGGCAACTCCAAGCTGCATATGATTGCCACCCGCCTTGATGTGCAGGTCCGCCCGGGCTGATGCAGGGCAAATGAATAGCAGCAGGCCGGCTATGGCGAGCAGCGACGCCCCAAACAATTGCGGACGCCTTTGACTAAATTTGATACCGCCAAACAATACACCACGATTGGTACGTGCAAGCATGTTAAACCTCAAATGAAACAAGTGGAACCGGCCTCAAGGCTTATACAGATTCTCGTTGACCAACCATTACACCATGAAAGCGACTGCCCGTGGCGCAAGAAGAATCAACGCAAGATCAGTACTCCATGAATGGCCGGGGAATGGGTGAGATGCCCCAGGCGAGCCAAGTTGCCGGGACAAAAGGTATGCGGAATTGCCTTTAATTGCAAGGCGCGGATGGCAGTAAGTTTAACGGGGCGTGGCAATTTTTCCGGGCAGTCTGCCGGCTGCGCCGGTAACGCAGACATCTTGTCTGCATCGGCCCGAGTGTAGGATTCTGCGTTCCGCTTCAGAGCAAGGCAGGCAGTCAGCGCCTTGTACCCGGCAAAAGCGACTGGGAATGCCAATAAAATCGTCACGATCCCGGGCCGCCCGGAAAAATTGCCACGCCCGTTTAACGCCTGCGGCGGCGCGGCAACTTCCGCAGCGCCGCAGACCAACATCCGCTTGCTTCGCCGGCCATACGCCCCCGGTAACGACCTGCATCGCTACCCTTAG
Organism: Phycisphaerae bacterium; assembly: GCA_049965775.1. Taxonomy (GTDB): domain Bacteria; phylum Planctomycetota; class Phycisphaerae; order WQYP01; family WQYP01; genus JABEVB01. Next base: position 68 of record JBMFVX010000203.1, on the reverse strand, counting down.
GGCCTGTAAATAAATAACTGATACCATTTGTGGTTATTGTCCGATAATAAGGAGGATGGATCGCGCAA
>JBMFVX010000202.1:0-3650 GCA_049965775.1 Phycisphaerae bacterium | reverse complement strand
GGTGATCATTGCCATGGCCGTCACCCGCGATGGCATGCCGGTGCGGTCCTGGGTACTGCCGGGGGATACTGCCGATGTCAGTACCGTCGCGAAGATCAAGGCGGATCTGCACGCCTGGCGGCTCGGGCGCTGCCTGTTCGTGGGCGACGCCGGCATGTATTCCGCCGATAATCTCGCCGCCCTCAGCAAGGGCCTTGGCCGCTATATCCTGGCGGTGCCGATGCGCAAATTACGCGAGGTCGAGGGGGATGTCCTGACGCGGCCGGGCCGATATCGGAAAGTCGCCGATAATCTCCAGGTCAAGGAGGTCTGGGTCGGCGACGGTGAGCGACGCAAGCGCTATGTGCTGTGCCTGAACCCTGAAGAAGCCGAGCGGCAACGCCGTCATCGCGAGCAGGTTCTGACCAGCCTGACGGCGGAGCTTGCGGTCCTCGCCGAACGCGACAGCGAGCATCCCAAGGCCGCTTGTGCGCTGCTCACCTCGCGCCGCTATGGGCGCTATCTCACCGAAGATGCAGCAGGACGGCCGCAACTCGACCAAGGAAAGGTCGCGGCCGCGGCGAAATTCGACGGCAAGTTCGTAGTGATCACCAACGACGAGACCCTCTCCGCCGAGGATGTGGCGCTTGGCTACAAAGGCGGCTGGATCATTGAATCCTGCTTTCGCCGAATGAAGCAGACCGGGCTTGAGGTTCGGCCGATGTTCCATTGGACGCCGCGCCGGATCGAGGCTCATGTGAAGCTCTGCGTGCTGGCACTGCAAATGCAACGAGCCGCGGAAATCGCCTGCGGACTGCCCTGGGCCCAGATTACCCATACGTTGTCGGCTCTGAAAGCCGTTCGATATCAAGTTGAGGGTCGGGGTATTGTTCAGCGAACAAAAATCAGCCCCGGCGTCAGCGAAATCCTAAAAAGCTTAAAAATATCAATGCCAAAGCGGTTACTCACGATCAGCAAACCGCCAGAGACCCAGGTCGCAGCCTAGATACACGCCCAAAATTACCCTCTAAAAGTTCGTGGAAAATACGAGATGTTTAATCACGTGTGCCCCATGGCCGCGAACGCAGGTTGGGCATCGATGGGGCAGGACCCGGGGACCGATCGGCTTCCATGGCGGCAAGGTCGTGGTCGAACGCCCGCGGGTTCGCGCCAAGGGGAGCAAGGCGGAGCTGGCCTTGCCGTCCTGGTCGGCGGCCATTGCCGAGGACTGGCTGGGGGAATGGGCGTTGAACCTGATGCTGATCAACGTCTCGACCCGGCGGTTCGGCCGTGCCGTGCGGCTGCCGGAGGGGGATATTCCGGCGGGTGCCGGCGCCGGCGTGTCGAAATCGGCGGTCTCGCGCCGGTTCGTGGCGCTGTCGGCGGAGCGTATGGCCGACTGGATGGCGACGGATCTGTCCGCGCTCGATCTCCTGGTCATCCAGATCGATGGCCTTCATCTGGCCGATGATCTGATGCTGGTGGCCGCTGTCGGCATCGACGGCGAAGGCGTGAAGCATCCGTTGGGCGTGATCGAAGGCGCGACCGAGAATGCCGCCGTGGTCCAGGCGCTGCTCGACAATCTGATGGGCCGCGGCCTCGATGCCGGCACGCCTCGCCTGTTCATCATCGACGGCGCCAAGGCGTTGACCAAGGCGATCCGCCGGACCTTCGGCCGCGATACGCCGATCCAGCGCTGCCAGGTGCATAAATCCAGGAACATCATCGACCGGTTGCCGAAATCGCTCCATGCCTCGGTCCGCAAGACGCTCCGCCAGGCATGGGAACTTGATGACGCCGAGACGGCCGAGAAACTGCTCCGCAACCTCGCCCGCCGCCTCGAACAGATCGCCCCCGGCGTCGCCGGCAGCATCCTCGAGGGGATCGACGAGATCCTCACCGTCACCCGCCTCCGCCTGCCGCCGGAACTGCGCCGCTCGCTTGCCTGCACCAACATCATCGAGAACATGATGGGGAGCATCAGGCGGACCTGTCGGAACGTGAAGCGTTGGCGCAACGCCGCCATGGCTCTGCGCTGGACCGCGGCCGGCATGATCGAGGCCGCCAAAGGCTTCCGCAAACTGAAAGCCCATAAGCAACTGCCCGCACTCCGCGCGGCCCTCGACGCACACAAGCTCAGCCTCCTCCCCAATGCCGATCTTGCTCAACCCGCAAAGGTCGCATAGTCAGAACCAAGGCAATGAGGTTGGTCATGCACTGTGGACACATTTAGCTGAGCGGAGGGATCGTGCGTGTCTTGATGCGATATTTCATTGGAACTTTGTTGGTGGTTTCCTTCATGAGCTTCGCATCTGCAGCGAATTGGCCTCCAAATGGACAGGACATCGCAGTGCACGGTCTCCGGCCAGACGTAGGGGCGTGCGCATCCTGCCACGGCATCTCTTTCTCAGGCGATGCAGCAAAGCGCATACCCTCACTGCGCGGCAGATCGGCTGCTGATCTCATGGACGATCTTGCCGCGGAAGCCGCAAACCACGGGGATCACTCAAAAATGTCCACAATTGCGCGTCATCTCGATATGGCCCAACGTGCGGCAGTCACTGCTTATATTGCCAGCCTTTCTCCGAGGATACCGACGCCATGAGGGATATTCATAACGCCATGGGTCGCCGGCGCCTCGGCGCGTTTGTTGGTGTGTCGGCTACACTCGCCGCCCTGCCGGTGAGCGCGTGGGCGGAGAAGGTCGGTTTCCCCGTACAAGGGGCCAATGCCGCCAGTATTCCCGGCATTATCGATGTGCATGGGCATCTCCCTAATCTGGCCTTCAAGATGAAGCGTGTCTCTGACAACAAGGTCGTGTCCGCCAGTGCTTATCGTGGTGACGTCGTCATCGTTTATTTTGGATTCACCCGGTGCACCGACACCTGCCCGCTGACGACATTGAATGCCGCCCGCCTGTTTGGCATGCTCGGTGCGGACAGATCGCGGACCAGATTCCTGTTTGTCACGGTCGATCTTGAATATGACACGCCAAAGCGTCTGAAGAACTATCTCGCTAAATTTGGGCCGCCGCCCTTTATTGATGGTCTCTATGGCACGCCGACCGAACTCAATGCCTTCGCCAAACGGTACGGGGTCTATTTCAAGGCGCCGACGGGCGCTGGCTCACCTGATCCGGTATCGGCCATCCAGCATAGTGGTGCGGTGTATCTGTTCGGACCGCACGGTGAGGCACTGGCGATCATAAACAACCTCGGGGGCGCGCATCCGCATCTTCATGCGCTTGCCCATAAAATCAGGGAAATACTCTGATCGAAGGGCGAACACGCTGCACCATTTTCCGAACCCGTCGCCAGAGTTGCCAGCTCCGAACCAGCTATATGATCCTACCAGCCGCAGCTGACTTGGCTCCGCCCTCGATCACGTTAATGGTCAATGCTTCCTCTGGCCCGACCTTGCATCGCGCGCGAATTTTTTGAACATTTTTTCTCGAAGGAGACCATTCGCAGTGCAAGCGGTGAAACGAAATCTGATCTTTGTTCTAGCCCGGGTTCGCCGCGGGTTCGCGGTCATGGGGCATGCGTGAGGAAAGATCGGCTGTTTGCCGATGGATTTTTGATGCGGATTTGGGGCGTGTGCCTAAGCGGCGACCTGTGTGTGCCTCGGCTCAGTAACCGATAGAAGCTTCTTTGGCGTTGATATTCCGAGGT
>JBMFVX010000201.1:0-3680 GCA_049965775.1 Phycisphaerae bacterium | reverse complement strand
CGCATTGCAGCGGCGGGCGTTGGACCTTCTGGAGGTGTGCCCAGTACGGGGAAGCTGATTTTTGAACAATTCGCAATGCCTACGCGGGTGAAACGCGTTTTCTATATAAGGAACTTTGGCCTAATGTATCGCGGATCTCAGGCGAGTGAGCAGTTCTTGATCGTAGAGTTCGGTGGAGCCGCGCTGGGCGGCGATGACGGACCGGGCTGTATGGCCAACGGCAGCGGCGGTAATCGGGTTGGCAAGCCACTGGTCGAGCAGATTTTCAATTTCATTGCCATCGGCCACGCGGCAAGCCCCGCCGGCGCTGAGCAGCAGGTGTACCGCTTCGGCAAAGTTGCCGGTGTGTGGGCCAAAGCAGCACGGCTTGGCTAGCGCGGCAACTTCAATCATGTCGCTGCCGCCCAACGGCACCAGAGATCGGCCCGAGAATACCGCAAACGATAATGCGTAGAGCTTGCGAAGTTCGCCAAGAGTGTCGAGCACCACAATGGTTTCGGAGGATAGCGGCATGCCAGTGGTTCCATCGGCGTGGTCACTGCGGCGCACAGGGGTGAAGCCCATGGCCGATATCGCTGCCAGCACCCCGGCAACCGTTTCTGGTTTGCGCGGTGCAATGGCCAGCCGCAATTGCGGCCGCCGGGCAACCAAGCGGCTATAAACCTGCAGAAGAGCCTCTTCTTCGCCCGGGCCGGTGGAGCCTGCCACAAACAGGTGGTGCTGGCCGGTTATGCCCAGCGCCTGGGCTAATGCATCTGCTCCGGTGACGGTGTCGGCAAGGTCTGCTGCATCGTACTTAAGTGTAGGAACTATGCGCATACGGTCTTGCGGCATGCCAAGAGCCGCAAAGTAACTGGCGATGTCCTGACTTTGAACGCCCGCCCATGCAATGCGCCGGAACATGGCGGCGCAAAGCGGGCGGACTTTGCGGTAGCGGCCAAATGATCGTGCCGTGAGCCGGCCATTGATAATTACAACCGGTATATTGCGCCGCGCCGCGGCACGCACAAAGTTGGGCCATACCTCGAGTTCAACTAAAGCGATGAGATTGGGTTTAACGTCTTCCAAAAATCGTCGCACCGCCCACGAAAAATCCAACGGATAGCGCAGCGTCACGACGCGCGCCGTATCGGCATAAAGAGCCTTGGCCCGCGCGGTGCCGGTATCGGTTGTGGTGGTGACAATGATAGTCAGCGTCGGGTCTTGAACCAGAAGTTTGCTTACCAGCAGCCGCGTCGAAAGCAGTTCTCCAACAGAAACGCAGTGCAGCACCAGTCGCGGGCCGCCGCCGCGGTTGAGCTGCTCCTTGATACCCGGCGGTACATGGCCGAGGCGGCCCGACCAGTCGGAACGATATTTGCCGGTACGCAGGCTCTTGTACAGAATCAGGGGCGAAGCCAGCAGCAGCGCAAGCAGGTACACAATATCGAGTAAAATACCCATTGGCTGGTATCTTAAACGCATCGCTCAAATTGTGCCGCATTCAAAAGAGCCGACCGCAATGGGCGAGGGGGCCAAGGTTTTCGTCGCAATGGCGGGTTGGATTGATTTCAACTTAACCGATCAGGCGGAAACGTTTTCAGCGGCGTACTTTCTGGTTGCTGATTCAATAAAAAAGGCCCGTGATTGCTCACGGGCCTTGGCGTTCCAGTGGCGCTTATGCTCAGCGTTAGTGCTGAATCAATTGTGTGTTGTTATAGCCGATCATAGCCAGGAATCGGTTCGCGTTAAGGATCGGCACCGACAGCGTCCGAGCTTCAGCAATAAGCTGATCATATTTTTTCTGCTCGGCGGCGCGGGCTTGGGTAATGGCGGTTGTTTGGCTGGAAGTAGCCCCTTGAATCGGCAGGGTTGAACTGCTAGGCGGAGTGCCCAGCACTAAAAAGTCGGTCTGGGTTGAAATGTTCTTGTCTACAACGCCGCCCCATTGTTTGATGAGGCGGGCGACTTCCAGACGTCCATCGGCGGTCGGCACCCCGTTGCCATTAACATTAAAATCGCCATAGATAACGAAATGGAACTTTCGCGGCTGGTTGGCGCGGAATACCGGGTTGCTGATTAAATCGCCGGCAAAGATGGCCTGCCCCGGAGCGACATTCGTAATGCGTGCCACCGATGCATATTTGCCGACCTGCGTTACAACAACCGATCCCTTGCCGCCGCCGTGCTTGCCGGAGCCAACGCCAAGTTCGGGGTTGTAAACGGCAAAGGTAAGGCCGACCGGAACTTTCTCCTTTGATCCAATATTCAGGAATACGTCTTTGGTGCCCGGCGAAACCGACAGCACCTTGCCGGCAGCATGCGACAGCAGTGCATTGGGGCCTTGCGAGGGGGCCTTGTAAACAGCGATTTGGCTGCGTAGCTCGCTGATAATGTTGTCGCGTGCGGCAAGCTCCTGCGCGAGCTGCTGGTTCTGCACAACCTGCGTTCGCAGATCGGCGATCGAACGTTGCTGCTGGGCGGTAATCTTATTGTTAAAGTCGGTTGCCTGTGTGGAAAGCTTGTCCTGCGCTGCGGTTAGCTGCTGCGTCAGCGATTGAATTTGCTGATGCGCACGGTCTAATTTTTGAGCAATAGTGCTCACATCATCTTTGAACGTCTGCTTGGCTGTATCCAAGCTGGTGGCGGCCTGTTGCAGGCCGGCCTCGGCGACCTTCTGCGCTTTTTGAGCCGCGACGGCTTGTGCGTGCAGTTGTTTAACCGCATCGAGCAGGCTGGTGCCCGGGCTGATTCCCGCGCTTTGCAGGGCGGTGCTCACCGGGCCGCCTTCAGCCACGATGGGTCCTACGGCTGTCGGCATGGCCTTGGCCTGGCCAAGAATCGCCGCCTCCAACTCATGCACACGGTGATTAAGCATGCCTACCACCGTATCGGTGGTGGTAGCGTTGGACAGCATGTTTTGAACGGTGTTGTTGTTCATTTCGGCGGGCGAAACGAACTTGGCAAGCTGGCTCGCGGTGGTTGTAGAGGCCTCCAGCCGCTTACCCAACTTAACATAAAAGAGCACCGCCAATGCTGTGGAAATGACCCACAGCACCACAAACAAAATAAGCACATAAGGTGGAGAGTTTCGCCCGGTTCGTGCTACAGCCATATAGCGCTGCCTCCGCAAGAGACATAACACCGCCTCAACATAAAAAACAATCGTTGGTGCGAGGCGGACCTTCTTCTATTGCGGCAATATCGCCTGCCGAGGCCATATGGTCAAGGGAAAAATAGCAAGGAGCGATTATTTTTGCCAACCACGGGGTGGATGACGTCGCGGATTTCAGGTTTTAGAGGTGGTTGCGGCTCCACTTGAAAGCAGCAATATGAGCGGCCTTCTGGTTCAATCATGCAGAGCACTTTCGGAGCATTTTTTTTAACGTGCTTGTAACCGTTCATGGCCGAGGCGATCGCCCGGAGTTGCGTCGCTTCCAACACTTACGACCGTCGCGGCGTGCCCCGCAGCAGGCCAACCCCTTGTAGCGCAGGCTTCCAGCCCGCGCGGTCGCCCCCTCCATGAACACTTAACTTTTTGAGTGGCACGTTGAGCCAATGGCATAGCGCGATGCACGGTAAAATTGTTATAACGATTAAAATATTCGTATTTAAGATTGTAAAAAGAAGGGGATTCTTGGGCACCACTTTTATACATCCGATCACTGCTGTCCGGTCAACGACATGGGCAACAGCAACTC
>JBMFVX010000200.1:0-3721 GCA_049965775.1 Phycisphaerae bacterium | reverse complement strand
TATGCGCATTGAGTGTAAGAATAGATTGATTACGCACCGTTATGGCCGTACCAAAGTCGGTGGCTGCAAGTTGCGCCATGCGCGGCCAGGCGCCGGGTTCAGGGTTCCAGTTGCCTTTGAATTTGAGGTGTGCGACACGGATGGGAAGCTTTGGCTTTGCGGCGGGCGGCGCAACAACAAGCGACTGGAGCCTGTTGGTAAGCGGAGCCTTGCCCGTGGCGTAGAAGTATAAATTGGCGGCAATTTCCCAATCTTCCTTGATACCAAACAACCGCCGCTGCCAGGTTGCCGCCATGTCGCGCGGGCTGATGATCCAGAGGTAGCGAGCCCCATTTGAAACGGCCCGCAGCCAGGGCGGACGCTGTGAATGAAACTAGGGTTGGAGCGTATAAAGCGGGCTTGTGGGCGGCAATTTGACCACCCGGTATTGCGGCCCCGCAATAGCTTGCGCGTAGCCAGCCATCGCCTTGGTAAACGCCTTCGAGCCGCCATCGCTGTTGGAAAATATAATGCCGCCCGCATCAACATAAGCCTTGAGTTTGGCCAGTTGACTGGCTGAGAAATGAGGGTCCTGATGGCCGGCAATATACAAAATCGGGGAATCCAGCCAGTCGCTTACCGGACTGGCGATGTTCACCACCTGCCAGTTCAGCGGTGTTTCAAAGGTGCGGCTCATCCAACTGGTGAGATTGGCGTCGTCGCGCGGGCGGGCGTTCCATTGGCCATAGTAATGAGCGCTGTATTGGAGCTTGTTAAACACAATTGGGTTGAGGCCGCGATCTAATACGAGCATGGCATAGGCGGTTCCGATGATGTCGCTGTCTACCTGCGGCGGGCCGACGATGCCGGCATGCCACTCGCCGCGAAGGCCCTGAAGTTTAAGCAGTTCCGATGCCAGTACATTGTACCAGTTGCGGTCGCCAAAGTTCTGCAGGCCGCAGGCCAGGCCTACGCGGGCATAGCCATAGAGCACATATATATCAGTATTATCCGGGTGAAAATTTTTCATAAGCCAGTTGAGACCGCGCCGTATGTTTTGATCAGGCACGGGTTCGATGGGCGCCGCGGTGTGCGTAAACTCATCGGCTATAAAAAGACTGGCTAAACCGGCAGGCGTCATCGAATCCGGACGACTCGATTCTGATCCAGCCGCTGGCCGGTGGAGGTGGCCATTATATCCCCATGTGCCATCCGGGTATTGATAGCGCCGCCAGTGGCGACTGACGCGCTGCCAGTAAGACCGTGGTACATGCAGGCCGGCATGGCCGCAGGCCCACATGCCCAGCACACCGTACTGCGTATTGGAATTGTCCCAATCGCCGCGCTGCCGAACTGTTTGCCCGTCTGCCCCAGGCCAGCGATAACTATAGCCCCCGCCGCGGCTCATGGAAGCCGCAAGAAACTTACGATCGCGCTGCAATACTTTCAGATACTCGCGCTTGGGCGGCAGTAGCGCCATTGCATTGGCCTGAAAGGACGCAACATAAGTGTCATGTGTTTTGATGGATGCGACATACTTGATGGCCGCCTGCATCTGGGGCGAAAAGATGTTGAGTTCCGGCAGATGCAGGCTTTGGCCGGCGTACAAAAGAGCTTCCAGCACCAGGGCGCTTTCGCCGCCGCGCTCCTGATAACCCGAAGCCGTAATGCTATGACGCCCCGGTTCCCAACAGATTTCAGGTTTTTGCTGTTGCTGGAGGAAATCAGCGCCGTGCTTGATGGCGGCAACAACCTGTGCCCCCGTCGGAGGCGGAACCTGCCAGTCATCTGTTGCGGCTTGCGTCAGAGGCCCGGTTATCGCGGCCGCCAAACCTGCTCCCAAACCTGCCAAAGCCCAATTACACCGTCGTTTCATGCCAAGCGCTCCAAAAGCTACTATAGAGATATGTTATAACTGCAAATTCCTGATTGAAAAGAGAAATCTTTGCAGGTGCCATAAGCCAAACGGAGCTTTATGCTTTGGTGATTCATCCCGGCTGTATCAGCACCCATTGCTGCATAAACCGGTAATGCAGACGTTACACGTACTGCATCCACAAGAGTTCCATCGAGCGTGGGCTTGCCCCCGCCAAAGACCGCTCTTTGCCTGCGATGCTCGCCAACTTGGGCCGACACGCTGCCGCGAATGAAAATACGATGAGGCATATGTACTGTTTTGACACGTGCCGCCCACTCATCTGGATGTTTCCGGCCTATGTGTTGTTAACATCGCCTACGCGACTGTGCTAAGGTCCACCGGCGGTGGTGCATCGAGAAGGGCAATTTCCGGATGCTCTTTGGCAAAGTAGCGTAAGGCCCATTCGTCCGGGAACAAAAGCGTCATGTCTCCGCAGGGTGTTTGCGCGGCACGTGTCCGGCTGTAGGCGAGCGCCTTGTTGACTTGTTCGGGCGTAACCGTGGGTAAAAGCCATCGCATGGCGCTGAAGCCTGCCGGCTCAAGCCGGGAATCCGCACCGTATTCGGTTTTGAGCCGATACTGCACCACCTCAAACTGCAGCGGGCCGACGGCCGCGAGCAGCGGCCCGCGCCTTTCGTCCTCAACGAGCGATAGCGTTTGAATAACCCCCTCCTGCAGCAGTTGGCTTAGGCCCGCACGAAACTGCTTAAATTGCGAACTGTTGGTGCTGTGCAGGTAACAGAAGTATTCCGGCAGAAATTGCGGTATTTCATCGTACACAATCGTAGAATCTTCGGTAAGCGTATGCCCGATGCCAAACTCGGCGTGCCCGACAAGTCCAATGACATCGCCCGGATAGGCTTCATCAAGGGTCTCGCGGTCTCGACCGAACAGTTTATGTGAGCTTGCCAGACGAACCTCCTTGCCCGTCTGCACGTGCCGCACGCGCATATCGCGGACAAACTTGCCCGAGCAAACGCGTAAGAACGCCACGCGGTCTCGATGCTTCGTGTCCATGTTGGCTTGAATTTTGAAAATAAAGCCCGAAAACGCAGGGTGATCCAACGGAATTACCGGACGACTGCCCACGCCCGAGCGCCGCGGCTGGGGCGGTGTCGCATACGAAAGAAACGCGTCCAGCAGCAGTTGCACGCCGAAGTTATTTGCCGCGCTGCCAAAAAATACCGGCGTAAGGGTGCCGCTACGGACTTTAGCGAGGTCAAACGCAGCGCCTGCGGCATCCAGAACACCGATTTCTTCAAGGGCCTGCTCGTGCGATGAGGTGCTTAAGCGGTCCTTTACTAATGCGTCCGACAAATCCAAAACCTGAACCGGCGCGCGAAAGGCACCGTGCGGCGTACGCTCAAACAGATGCACCTGCCGTTGCTGACGGTCAAAGACGCCGCGGAAGTCTGGGCCATTGCCCAGGGGCCAATTGATGGCCGTGGCATGAATGCCCAGCACGCTCTCGAGCTGGTCCAGCAGCGAGAGTGGGTCCAGTGTGGGCCGGTCGAGCTTGTTCATAAATGTAAAGATGGGAATGCCCCGGCGGCGGCAGATTTCAAAGAGCTTCTGGGTCTGCGACTCAATGCCTTTTCCCGCATCAATAACCATGACGACGGCGTCAACGGCGGTAAGAACGCGATAGGTGTCTTCGGAAAAATCTTTGTGGCCGGGAGTGTCAAGCAGGTTGATGCAGTAACCATTGTAGTCGAATTGTAAAACGGTGGATGTAACAGAAATGCCGCGCTGCCGTTCAAGTTCCATCCAGTCAGAGGTGACGGCGCGATGGCTTTTGCGGGCGGTCACCGAGCCGGCCAATTG
>JBMFVX010000199.1:0-3725 GCA_049965775.1 Phycisphaerae bacterium | reverse complement strand
GCCCCGCCGGCCACGGAGGCGAACGCCCTGCGCCCTTAGGGCTCCAGCGGAGACCTGATCGGCAACGGGCATCCGACCTCAAGCTCAATCCACCCATTGGCACCAACACCTCCCGACTGAAAGTTCTCTCTGTTATAGTCCGCCACGGATCATAATCATATATATTCATGCGTCATGGCAAAAACACGCCTTTTTACCCACTCGATTGCCCGAAGAGCCAATTATTACAGTTCCCGGCAAGGCTTAACCGAAAACATCTTTGGTTGCTTGAGCAGCTTTCAGGGTTTGATGCTGCTTGCGAGGTTCGTCAGGCAACCCTTAAGCTCCGCCAACGTGCGGGCAGGCTTATGACAGGTCAACATCGAACCTTAAAAAGTTCCGGTGGGCAATTTCATGCCGGAATGACTTATATAGAGCTTGCTTGCGGCCTTTAGCCGATGTTTAACCTCGTTGATGCGGGGTTGGGTTAAGAGCCGCCTTCGTTCGGCGTCGCACCGGAGGGGTACTGCCCCACGGCCCCCTCCGCTCGGCGCCGGGAGCGTTCAATTCGGTTGCGGCGCATCGTCGCCGGGCTGTTTTTAGTGATGGTTTTTCCAAGGCGGCTGGAGTGGTCCGCCTGGATGAGTGTAAGAGGAGAGAGAGCATCATGTCAGAACCGTTGATTCATCGAATGGTAGGTGAAGCCGTTGGCGTGCTGTGCACATTGGCGGCGGGCTTGACCGAGCCGGGCTGCTTTACGCAGGAACATCACTGGAGCTATTACCTTGATTGCCCGCGGCATGCCGGCGAGTTGGCTGGCGTGTTTGCCGCCTCGCGGTTTGCCGTACGCGATGGGCAGGTGCACACGGTTCTCTCCGGCCATGGCCCGGAGGAGCCTTGCGAGTTTGCTCCGGTGGGCGAGTTGGAGTCAACGCTTGATATGTCGCATGCGGGACGGGTGGAAGGCCAACTGCGCCTGGCCAACCCGCGGCAGGTCGGCAACAGCATTTTGTCGCATCCGAACCTGCGGTTGCAATGGAGCCGCGACGATATGTTCATGGGGCATGAAACACTGGGAGGTTCGGACAGCAGTGATTGGCTGCGTGAACCGGTATATGTGTGCTCGTATGTGATTTCAGCCATTACCGCGGAAGCGGCAGACCGCAGTGCGGCGGCTCCGCGGTTTTTGATGCAGGTTTGCTGCATTTCAGATGATTGCAGCATGCTGGTGGTGCGGGCCACGGTGCCCATGAGCGATGCAGACGAGCCGATCCGATTGGTGCGGCCCGATGTCAGCAGTCAGGCCATTTCCGGAAAACTGCTGCTGCGACGCCTGCCGGCGTCCCTGGGGCTGCGACTATCGTCGCCGACGGCAGCAGTGGCAGTGGCAGTTTAACGATTGTTGCAAAGCCCCGGCGTGCGCCGGTGAAGCAATTAATATTGACGCCTCCCGCATCAAACAGGCAACGCGGGACTATAAAGGCAATCATCCGCCTGGAGTTTAAGAGAGAGGGTATTCATGTTGACCGGAGTTTATTCACGCAAGTTGGCACTGCTTATTGCGGCCGTTGGAGTTGGGGCATCTACGCTGGGTGCCGCCGTGGCCAACGCCGATATGATGCAGACGTTTGAGTTGTCTAACTATAATGCGGGCGACGCGAGCAACCCGCTGGATGCCACCATCACATTCAATTTTAGTGCGGCTGCCAAAGACTTAACCATCACAATAGACAATACCACGCCCAGTACATATTCGGCGGGCGAACTGATTCGATCAGTCGGTTTTTCACTGGCTGGCGTTACCGCCCCGGCCACACTGGATAATGCGGCTATGGTTGGCGAGGAGCGAACGGTTGCGAACAATGGTTCGCTTACCGATTCGGCCGAGTTGGCTAACTCGCAGCTTACCAGTCCGTGGACATTTAATGCCAACAGTGGCACCTATACGCTTTCGGCTGCAGGCTCAAAAGACCTGGTGATTGGTCCAGCGAATGCCAACGGTCAGTACAGCGGCGATGGCAGCATTGATGGTAACCATGGGCACAACCCATTTGTAACCAGCGGGGCTAGCTTTACGATCAATTTGCCGGGCATCACACCCGGCAGCGAGGTGGCGGGCAACAATATTGTGGTTGGTTATGGCACAAGCAACTTGACCGCCAGCGTTCCGATGACCTTTACGAGTTCGTCGGCCCCGGAGCCTGCGACGCTGGGCATGCTGGCGGTTGGCGGGGTGGGCCTGCTGCTGGGCCGTCGCAAGGCGAAGAGGTTATAAAATTCTCCCGCCCCTTCCGCGTGGCGGCGGGGAGAACGATCCATCAACATCGCACCGGCCTGTCAGCTTGTTGCTGGCAGGCCATTTTTTTATCCCAAAGCACGAATAAGATTCATAAAACGGCATAATTTAAAAGCGGTAATAGTAGGCCGGGCATGCGGCAAAGGCAAGATTTTTCTTTAACAAAATCATTGACTTCGCAATTCTCGCGCCTAGTATTGAATGTAAAGTTTGCAGCAGGCACACCGTGGCCACTGTCAAACGGGTTATATATGGTTCGTGGGGACACGGGCCTATAACGTATAGATAAATAAGGAGCGATAGGCGAGCTGGACGGTGGGTATAAGGATAGTCCGCTCGTCGGAAAAGGAGAACAGCGGGGGTTTGCGCAGACGAGCGGACCGTGCGCCGACAAACTCGGCGGGTTGTGCGAAAAACTGGAGAGGCCTGCAGCCAAAAGGATGAGGCTGCGGTTTGGAGCGATTGAACGATTTGTTATTCAATTCTCTCATGCCTCAGTGAAACGGGCGCCAAGTAGTTGGGCAATGATCTGTTGTGCGGGTACCGCCGACGGGCTGCAGAAAATGGTACTTCTGCTGCCTGTGGGGTAGGAATGTGCGCACGGCTTATGGCCTGCTGGATTAGCCTGCGATGCAATGCATTGAAACTTGGCTGGCTGTAATAGTATGAGTATACATGTGTGTTTGTGATATTTGCATGATGCGGCCGCGTGTGCCGTGCATGTTTTTCAGGTGTTTTTTTAAGAAAAGGAGTATGGAGTCATGTTCAGTAAACAATTAGGAATCAAGCGGACCTTGGTAGCCGGCGCTTTGGTGGCGGTGGTGGCAATGGGTGCTTCAGCGGTTAACGCAGGCGTCGTTAATATTGGAGACGGCGTGACTGGGACGGATCCTACTGGCCTCACGGGCGTACCGGAGGATCCTAACCGGATCGGTACGGGATCGGACATCAGCGTGTCGGTCAATGGCAGCGGAAGCGTCACCAGCAATGTGCTGCTGGCGATCCTTATTCCAAACAACGAGAACTTGGGCTCGGCCACGAATTTTTTCGGTTCCTCCGACCCGATTATCGCTGTGACTGCCTATCCTGACTACTCTTCCCTCACGCCCACCTCGACGGGGTCTTCGGCCTTTACGGGTACCGGGTTCGGATTGGGCGGCGGCAGCGCAGCGTACCAGGGCAGCGGATTTTGGGGACTGCTGCCTTCTACAGGAAGTTTGAACAGCTTACTGGGTACGAGTTTTAATGCTTCCAACAACACCTCGAATTTTTCAGGCTTTGATTCCGGACTGGGCCTGCCGGGCATTAACTCGTGGGGAGTATATACTCTTAAGGTCACCAGCGGAGCATTATCGCCGAGCAAAGGGTCAAAGCCACTAGCACGACAGCGCTATAAAGGCTCAAGATTTTCTTTCGGATGGCCGATGAGTAAGGTCATACGAAAGGGGTG
>JBMFVX010000198.1:0-3738 GCA_049965775.1 Phycisphaerae bacterium | reverse complement strand
GATTTGTTCGTGGAAACCTATCAGGATAAATATCCCTCTGCGGTTGAGTGTTTGAAGAAGGATCGGGATCGGCTTTTGACATTCTATGATTTTCCAGCCAAACACTGGACCCACATTCGTACCTCCAATCCGATTGAGAGCATTTTCTCGACGGTGAGATTGAGGCACAACAAGACACGCAACAACGCCAGTCGTGCGGCTTGCTTGGCGATGATCTACAAGCTTGGTCGGGCTGCCGAGCGAGGATTTCAGCGGCTCAATGGATCGGAATTACTGCAGGATGTCGTCGCTGGAATTATCTACGAAAACGGAGTTAAAAAATCCGCCGCCTGATTGCCTTCATACACAACATTTGACAGTAGCCCAGTGCGCTCGCGAAACCACGGGGGCGGCCGGTGGGTTCCGGGATGAACCCGCCATTTTTTTTCCGGGTGGGGCGCCTTTGCTGCCGATATAGCCGTTGTTATACTCTGCCCGTCGGCAGCCGACCGAAGGCTGGTACGGATCGGCTCGTGAGCTTGGAGCGTCAATGGCGGCTATATTGGGAAATGACTACGGGTTCTATGCACTCCTGTGTGCCCTAATCTGCCTCCTTCCTCCGGTGCTTTATCTGCTCGGAGTAATACGCGACCCATTCCACCCGCTCATCATCGTCGGCGGTACGGCGTTCGGTTGCGCCTCATACCTGCTGCTCACCGATCCCGCGCCGGCGCTGCAGTATACCACCATGGCGGCGTTGTCAATGTACCAGTTCATCGTCGCGACGAGCATCCTGTCACTTTACACCGGGTGGTGGTGGTTAGGCCGCCGCAGCCACGCGCCGTCCGCGGGAGTGCTGAATTTGCGGCCCGCCTACAGCCCGCACCGAATGGCCTTCGCCGCTTGGGTCTACGCCATAATTTCGGCGGCGGTGGCGGTGCGGTATTATGGCCACATCCGTGCCAGCGGATATATCACAAACCTAGTTTTTTTGGAGTGGCCGGCGGCGATCCTTTTTATCCAAGCCGCCCTCCTTGACAGGACCCTCGTCCCCATGGCCGTGGTGGGGGTTCCCGTCGCTTGCACGGAGTCCCTTCTTCGCTTTTTTCTCTACGGGTCGAGGTTTGAGGTCGCGGTCGTCAGTTCCCTTGCCATGGTCCCCTTCCTCCTCCGGGGTAAACGGCCTCGCAAACCTTTTTTTCTGGGAGTGCTGCTCGCCTTCGCGGTCGTGGTATGGAGCATGACTGCCACCCGCACGATCATGGGCCAAGGGAAGGCCGATAACCGCCTCACGGCGCTGGGCATTGCCATCGAGCACGTTCTAGGCCGCAAGCACCCGTGGTACACTGCGGGTAAAACCTTCGTGTTCGGCACGAACGTGGTGCGCGTGGCGAGCGAAACCCATTTCGACAATGGAATGTTCCTCTATAACTTGGGCATCCGCTTTCTTCCGCACGAGTGGTTTCCGAACAAGTACAACTGGTACACGGACTGGAGCCAGACCGGCGACATCACGATGGTCCGGCGCCACTTGGGCATGTCAACCGACGCGATGCCGAACGGCGCGGCATGCAGCGGGTTCGCCAGCGTGTTCGTAGAGTTCGGGTGGCTGTACGTGGTCCCGTGGTTTTTTTTGGGGGCCGGCCTAGCGGCAGTGTATCGCCGGGCAGTTCACGGGAGGCTGGTGGAATTCCAGGGCCTCTTAGTCATCAGCTACGTGTTGATGTTCCTTTTCATCGGCCAGGACGTTTACCAGTTTGTCCTCTACGGGCTCTTCGGCGGTGTCCCGACGGTGCTCGGATACTGGTTCGCCCGCACCGGGGTAGGCACCGCTGCGTTTCCACCCGGGGCCAACTCCCGGCGAGCGGAGCCCCTTGGCGGTGGGGGGGGGCTCGGTGGCTGAGGACGGACGGAACGACCCGAACGCCAAAACTACCGGCGGGAGGCTTGAGGGCTTGGACGTCTGGCGATTCATCGCGGCGATCTCCGTGATCTGGCTGCACGCCACTGACGTGTCGGCCCTTACCGCTATGTTCAGGATGTTCTCGGTTTTCGCCGTGCCGTTCTTCGCCGCGTCCGCCGCGATGCTGGCGGCGCGCAAGGGGGCCACGGATGCTCGCACCCCGCTCGCCGCCTATGCGGGGGGGCGCCTTTTCAGGCTCTACCTGCCGTTCTTCGCTTGGTCGGCGATCTACTTGGTGCTGCGAGATACGAAGCACGTGCTTTTCCACCTGCCGCTCCTGCTGCCGTCGGTTCCGCTGCTTATCTCCGGGGCGGCGGGCCACCTGTGGTTCCTCCCCTTTATCGCGGTGGTCACGATCCTTGCCTTCTCCGTCGGCCGCGCCTGCCGGAAGCTCCCATCTCGGGTGCTGCCTGCAACCGTGCTGCTGCTGGTTGCCGCCGCCAGCTGCTTCATCGCGTGCCCCGTCCCCTACCACCACGACGGGTTCGGGTTTTTGTCGGCCCTGTCGTGGCGGGCGATGCCAGCGGCGTTCGCCGGCGTCACCGTCGGCTGGTATCTTGACAAGGCCAAGCTGGTGTTAGGGCGTGGGGGGCCGCTCCTGTCGGCGGCCTTCTTGGCCGCCGCCGCCCTACTCCTGACGGCCCAGTTCCTCGGTGGCGAAAGCGTCTGGATGGAGAACCTTGCGGGGCTCCTCGTCCTTTTGGCTGCGCTTGGTCCTCCGGTAGTGCCCTATTTCCGGAGGTTTTCGGCCTTCGGCGAGTTGGCGTACGGCATCTACCTGGTGCACATCGCGTTCCTCCAACTCGCCGAGGCGGTGTTGGACCACAACCACCGCGTGGATGTCCCATGGTGGCAGGTGCTGGCCGCGTTTAGCTTCACAGTAGCGATGAGCTGGGCGAGCGCCGCCTTGTTCCTTCGCTGGCCGTTCACGCGGTGGCTCGTTGGGGCCGCCCCGCGGCGCGCCGGCAAACCTGCAGATTGACTCCGGCGTCGGCCGCCATAGGGCGCTGCGCCTAGGCGCGGCCTCCATCCGCCGGGAACCTGCGCTTGGCACGAAGAATCGGCTGCTCGTACATCTTCCAGCTCAGGAAAGCCACTAAAAAAGTCAGCCCAAACGAGGACGCCAGATCGACAAGAAACAACCACGAAACCCCCGTGTACCGGCTTTCGCCAGCGAGGCGGCTGAGCCCCCAACCCACCGTTTGGAATACGAATGGGTGAAACACATACATCCCGTAGCTTATGCCGCCGAACCATCTCAGAAGCCGGCTCGTAAAAAGTCTCTGCACCGGCGAACTCGCCGGTGATCCCACGATAACCACCAGCGCACACATGTAGAGAAAGGCGATCACGGTGAATTTCGTATCCTGCACTGCCGGAAGGTGCCTCCCCGAAAGCAACACGTACAATGGCGCCCCGACCGCGACGGTCGCGAGGAACCCGACAGTAGCCGGTTTAACATACCGCCGCATTCCGGCCGGGTCGGGGAACCAGACCGCGAGAAGCGCCCCCATGCCCAGCGCGTCGAGCCGACAGAGCGTGAAATAGAATACCGGGTAGCCGAAGTGCTCCATGACGATCCGCACCAAGATTGAAAAAACAATGAAGCCGAACAGGACCCGCGGCAGGTGCTTGCGGTCGAGGCTGTAAACCAAGAACGGCCAGGGTTACTCTTAAAAGTTGTGGACGGAGAAAAAGAGGCGGCGTAACCTAAAGGTTTGAATTTTCTGTCTTTTTTTAGGAGTACGCCACCATGGAAAAGAGTATGACCGAAATGATGAAGTTTTCAACGCTCG
>JBMFVX010000197.1:0-3802 GCA_049965775.1 Phycisphaerae bacterium | reverse complement strand
GTGGCTTCGCGGTAAATAAAATCTTCTGCGGCAAATCTGGCCTCTGATGTTGGGCTGCGGGCATAGCCCGCGCTGCGCAATCGCCACAAGCGCATTGCATGTGGCGGCGGCCAAGCATGCGCGGTCGCTGGGAGCAGATCAAATAACCGGGCAGGCAGCCCGCGTATTTCAACTGGGGCGGGTTTGAGAAGGGTGCGGGGCGGACAGCCATCGGCGCCACGGGCCTGGGTGCTGGGCGAACTTTTGGCCGGTTTCGCTGGTAAGATTGTTCCACGCAAGCTGTACCTCGGCGACATTGTCGGAATTAAGCGTGTCAATAAGCGCTACCAGCACACGATGAGCCTTATAGTATTTCAACGCCTCAATACTGTACATGCGAACCTGCCGCGAGGGATCGTGCGTAAGGTGATCTATCAGCGGATCTATCGCGATGGGGTTGTTGACATAAGTTAAAGCCAGGGCCGAGCACATGCGCACAAATTTGCTCGGATCGCCAAGATTTTTGACCAAAATGGGCGCCACGGAAGCTTGGCCCGATGTACCCAGCGCCAGCATGGCCTGCCCGCGAACCAATGGGTCTGGATTGTTGGCAAAGAGCTTGCGGTAAGCTTCCATATATATTTTCTGGTGGCCGTAAGGTTGGCTCTGAAAGTATGCAATGGCTGCCATTTGGGCGCTGGGGTTCTGGGAATGAAATAGCTCGGCTGCCTCTTGGGTCGGAGAGCCGCCGCCATGAAACTTGTGAATAATCTTATTGACAAACTGATTGAAGCTGCCGGTGGCGCTATCGCTCGAACTGCTGCAGCCGCCGGCGCAGCCGACGAGCATCACAGCCAGCACCGCTACCGCCAGTTTTGCGGCCGCAGCCAGTTGTATGGGTTTGGCGTGGGCCGATGGTGAAGTGGTACGGGCGTGCATAGTTACTCCGTAGGCAGCGTGGCGCTTTCCAAAAGCTCGGGGGCAACCCACACGGGTTGCCCGATGGGCCGACCCAAAAAGCGGGCCGCCAAATTTTCAAACCGCTGGCCCTGGTCGGTGACGTAGCACGTCAGCGGTTCTTCAGGCGGCATCGGGCCAAGCGCGTGCATTGTATCGAGCCTTTGCTTTACCACCAAGGCGGTTTCGTCGGCCGAATCCACCAAGTGGGTTTGCGGGCCGAGCACGCGGGCAATTGCCTCACTGAAAATGGGGTAATGCGTACAACCTAAAATAAGCGAGGGCGCCCGCAGCTTTATAAATGGCTCAAGGTACTCCTGCAGCACCGCCTGCACCACTGCGTTGGTCGGGAGGCGGCCTTCTTCAATCATGGGAACCAGCAGGGGGCACGCCCGGCCCAGCACGTGAATTGCCGGGTCCAAGCGGCTGATGGCCTGTGGATACGCCTGGCTGGTGATAGTGGCCTCGGTAGCAATCAAACCCACCGTGCACGGGCCGGCGGCATGGTGCTGCCGCGCGGCGGCAACCGCAGCGGCCGCGCCCGGTTCCAGCACGCCAATGACGGGAACGGTAAACTCGCCGGCGAGGTCGCCCAAGGCCGTGGCGCTTACCGTGTTACAGGCCACCACCAAAAGCTTGGGGTCAAACCGCATTAAAAACCGCAGACACTGCCGGGCAAATTGCAGCACGGTGCGCGGCGATTTTGTGCCATAGGGCAGCCGTGCCGTATCGCCAAAATAAACGATAGATTCGCCCGCAAGCCGGCGCATCAAAGCGCGCACGACGGTCAGCCCGCCAAGGCCTGAATCAAAAACCGCAATAGGGCGCGAATCACTGCTGCTCATGCGGGCATATTACCCGCCGCCGCAGGTATGCAAAACAGTCAGTTTGCGGCGCGCGGCCGCAATCGGATGGTTAAGGTTGGCTGGTAACGACTCGGGCACGCCAAATTGAAAAATATGTGCCGCGCCAGAGCAGGTCAAATCTCCGGCGAACCGGGGCAAAAGCCGGATTGGCCCAAAGGCCAAACTTGCCATAGTCGCGCCGCACAACAATGTAATGGGCGGCCAACGCTTCGCCCTTTAATCGGTGCATCTCGATCGCGGTAGGAATGCCGGGTTCTGGAAACCAGCTTAATGGCATAGACATGCCCTTGGGCATCCAAGGTAAATAGCCATTGGTGAGTATGAGCGTGCGGCGGCCCGTTACGCGTTGGCACACATATTGCCACTGGGCATACTGCTGCGGATACGCCCAGAGATAGCCCGTCTGGTGAGTACGCACTTTGCCATGCCAGCACCATAACGTCAAACTTGCGCTGCGGGCCTGGCTGCAAACGGCCAATAGTCCCAGCACTGCGGCCAATTGCACCTGTCGTGCCCGGCAGCGGCTGATGACCAAAGCCGTGAATAACACGGGCAGGTACGAATAATATTCCCACGCATTTTTCCAGCCGTAAAACCCCAGCACAAATGCGATGTGCAT
Source organism: Phycisphaerae bacterium (assembly GCA_049965775.1). GTDB lineage: Bacteria > Planctomycetota > Phycisphaerae > WQYP01 > WQYP01 > JABEVB01. Next base: position 1,381 of record JBMFVX010000197.1, on the reverse strand, counting down.
CAAGGCTATCGAAATCGCGGTTTCCATCCAGTAGCTGCGGGCATAAGCCCAATCGGCCAGCAGCCCGCCAACCCGAACCGTGCTGCAAGCCATGGGTCGGTTCGGTTTATGGCCAAGGCCGCCAATAACCAGTACCCATAGCAATATTTCAGACATGAGCAGCCATATTCCCGCGGGCGTGTCGGCGAAGTAGAGCCAGCTATGGTGTGCCGGCCACCAAAACCGCAAGCCGCTTGCAGAAAAAAAACCGAAATGCGTATCGCTATACGTTCGCATTCCTGTGATGGGGATAATGGTAAGCAGCAGCGATCTGATTCCAAATCGCCAGATCATCGCTGCGGCCATGAGTACGCCCGTGATAATCGCGGGTGCGGTGCGTCGCCATAAGCCGGCGAGGTTGCGTTCGTGACGGCTCCAGTCGGCGAGAGTCCAGATGATCAGCAACAATCCATAGACATAGGCCATTGATGGTTTTACGAATAAACACGCCGTGCACAAAGCCAACGCCCGCTCCCGTCGCCCGCAGGCCTGTTCTGCAATGGCCCACAACAAAAGCATGGCCTCCAGGGGGTGCGTGAGCGTTAAATAGCAGGGCATAACGGCCACCGGCAGCGCTGCGAATAAAAACCACAGAGCCGGCTTCGATAATTGCATGGCCTGGGCAAAACGGGCGATGGCCATAGCCATGAAAACTTCGATGATGGCCGTCATGAGTAAAAAAGCCATCGGTGTGCGCCCGAGCAGGGCAAACCCCCAATGGGCGACCATCAGGCTAGCCAGCCCGTGGGTGTAGCCAAAATCAATCGCCGGTTTCATGCCCATGGAAATAAGCAAGTCGCCCTTGAGGGCGGTGCCCGGGTCATAAAACGAAAAAAAGGTCCAACCCGCGATTCGCGGCAACTCAAGCAACTGCAACGTAAGCAGAACCATCGCTATTGCGCCGGCGAGTAGCCAAAATCGCGGGCGGTATTTCACCGCAGCAAGATCGCATGACGCGGGCAATGGTTTCGCGCGGTAATGCTGCTGTGATGTATCTGTAACATCATTCATGCCGGCAAGTTTACCGCAAAGTTTCGCAGGTGTGGCTATAAGCCTGCGACAAGATCGGTATGTCACTTACCGTTCTTGAACCGCTTGTTGGCACGAATGAACATGCCTGGCACTATCGCAAATCGCTGCAACAAAGAAAAGAGAGTAGGCCTTCACCACAAGGGTTTTGAAGGGCAAAACAGCAATAATCGGTAAAATTCCCGAAATCGAGCGCAAAGTGCGAAAGTTGGGTTAACCGCAGATGGCGCAGATTTACGCAGCGCGGGCTATGCCCGCAGCCCAACATCAGAGGCCAGATTTGCCGCAGAAGATTTTATTTACCGCGAAGCCA
>JBMFVX010000196.1:244-3820 GCA_049965775.1 Phycisphaerae bacterium | reverse complement strand
CGGATTCCTAAAAACGGCGCCATTGTATCCTTAACGCCAAAAGCCCCCTTGTCCAATTCCGACTGAAGCAAGACAATAGCATCATCTGCATGGTGCCCTCACCACAGTAGTATGACGTCTGCTGCCCTGCGTACGTGGAACCGGGGGTTCCAGAAAAGACCTGCCCCTCCAAGCAATCCCCGTGGCCGCAGTAACCAATAACACCCGAGGCCAAGGCTGCGGACAAAATCGCCATGGCATACCTCCAGCGTGCCTCGTGCCAGGCCGTTGAATCCAAAAATCTTGGACCAGAGATGCATTGCGTTGGGGTCCTTGAGCGCCGGTTTTGGTACCTCATGGTAGACTCCTCAGAAGTAAGCCCATTGTGAAAAGCGCTACACTACGCGGCGAACAGATTTGCAAAATGCGTAAATATTCACATTTTTGTGCGGTTGATTTGACGGCACGCAACAGTGAAGCGTGCGGCAAACATGCCCCTATAAAAAACGGCTCTTTACACATACCTTATATCCGCAGACCCGAAATCTCCTGCCAACCCAGCCACATCCATATTAGCCATACGATCCAATTCAGCGGCACATTTGGCCACCGACCTTGCCGTTGCTGCGCAGTTAGACGCAAGCAAATGAGCCAACAAACCTCCCATTTTTACTTCTACAAAAAACGCTGCGAACTGCGGCAGGAACAAAGACTTGGGTGACTCGCAGTCACCTGCCCATTCATCATCGTTGAAAATATTATAGCGCGATAAATAGGGAAGTCAAGAGAAAAATTGCCGGAATTTTGGGGTTCCATGTAGCGCTCGACGATCGTGATTATTTTGAAAATAATGGCGGTCTTTCAGCAATACGAATATTTTGTGCGACTGCATGTTCACAACCGTCATTTCAAAGGCTTTTCAGATGCCTTTTACGGGTAATCGCCAAGTCTGCCCCAATGACAAAAGTACTCATGATGCGGTTTGACGCCGCTATACCCGCGGCGTGAAGGCACCCGCTGATTGTACAAGCGTAAAATATTGTATACATGTTGTTGTGTGAATATATTAGATTCTTATACCGCTGCGACCCAGATATGGGCAGCCCTCGGAGAGTGCCGAAACGTCTACGCCGGGGGCGGCTTCGCGTTACCGCGCCGCCTTGCGGGTTGCAGGCAGAATACATGGGTTACGTGTGTGGCGGGGTTAAATGTGTTTGGATAGCTTGCGAAGAATTTTCTTTTCTAATGCGGGGTCGTGGCCCACCATAACCCAGTATTGTGTTTGCGGCGTGCCGGGTTGAAGGTGGCTGGCTTCTAGCGGAAATTGGCTGGCACCGAACGCCGAAATCCCGGTAAAGGCCACAGGGCCAAGCGATTCGGTGGGGTTTACACGCCGCTCGACCAATACTTCCACGCTTATTTGAAATTGCCGCCCCTTGAGCCGGGTAATGACAAAACGTAAGCTTCGCCGAAAGGTGTTGAAGGTGCTTTCCATGGCGGAGTCGGCGCTGGTTTGATCGGGCCGCCACCATTCCACTATTTGAGGGCCGATACGCGGGCGCGTGGTAATGATGCCGAGCGTGCGATCCTGCCAGTTAACGCGATAGCCGAGCCGCTGGATGAGTCGGAGGGTTTGCAGCCAAATGATGGCATAGCGCGAATTGGCGATCGTTTGCACCGATGCGTTGCTTGTATTGGCCAGCCAGATGGATGATTGCGCCGCGATGGCCGACTGGCTGGCCGCAGGTTTGGTTGCGGGTGCCGCAGCAACCGCCAACGGCAGATCAAAATTACTGTTGATCTTTTGCTCGGGGTCAGGCAGCGCCCACGGCGGCCCTACCTGCGAAGGATGCAGCGGTTGAATGGCGCTGTGGCAGCCGCCAAGCATGGCCAGCAGCATAGCCGCTGCCACAACACGTGTGAGATTTGCTTTGGTTCCATCCATGGGTGGAATTGTAACCGCCCTTGAACCTGCTTGGCCAGCCAACGCGGCCTGCGGCCCGCGAGAGTCCCGATCATCGGCTCCCTGCCGAATTGGGATTTTGGCTGCCATACCTCTAACCTGATAGATGGTTCCTACCCTATCGGGATTTCGCCTTCCTTGGCTCAAACCCGATACGTGGTTCCTACCGTATCGGGATTTCGCCCTCCCTGGCTCAACGGTGCTGTACTTGTGGGGCGCGGCCGCTGCCGCGGTGCGAGACGAGAGTCGTGTGTTTTGGGTCATCAGGCGGTGCCGAGGCGGCGTTTATGGCGACGGCAGCAGAGATTGCCAGCGGCACCCCGGCTTAAGCCCGTAGCCGTTGGCAAAGTCGGCAAGGGTCATTTTTTTTCGGCCTTCGGGCTGCAATTCTATTATCTCAAGCCGCCCTGCTCCGCAGGCCACGGTTAAATCGGCAAGCACGATGCCCGGCGTACCTGTTGGCTTGCCATCACCCGGGTGCGCCTTGCATTTAAGGATGTGCACATTAACACGCGGCTTGTCTGCAGCATCATGCAGCACCAGGGCGCAGCCGGGCCAGGGCGAAAGCCCGCGAATGCGGCACGAAACTGCCTCGGCGGCGTCGGCAAATTTTACCCAAGCCATGGATCGCAATAGTTTGGGCGCCCGGCTTTTTTGCGAGGCATCTTGCACGACAGCGGGCACGGCCTCGCCGCGAGCCATGGCCCCCACCACCCGCGCCAGCACCGGCGCACCGAGCTGCGCGAGGCGATCATGTAATTCGCCGGCATTTTCCTGCTCACCAATCGGGGTAGCGGCGGCAGCTAAAATATTGCCGCCATCCATGACGGCGTTTACCTCAATAACGCTAACGCCGGTTTGCCGGCAGCCACTGAGAATAGCCCAATTAATGGGCGCAGCACCGCGAAAGGCAGGCAAAAGAGACGCGTGCAGGTTAATGGCCCCGCGCGGCGCACAGGCCAGGAGTTGTTCGGAGAGCTTTTGCCCGAACGCAATTACCACCATCAACTCGGCTCCGCAGCCAGCCACTGCAGCGACAATTTCCGCGGTGTTAACATCTGCCGGCTTAATAGTTGGCAGGCCCGCAGCCGCAGCGAACGCGGCGACGGGAGTAGGCGTAAGGTGGCCGCCCCGGCCAGCCGGACGATCGGGCTGGGTAATGATGCAAACAATTTCAGAGCCGTCGGCCAGCAGTTGCTGAAGCGAGGGCAAGCCAAAGGCACCGGAACCGAGAAAAGCGATTTTCATGTTGAAATTGTACCGTGCGATGCGGCGGCGCATAAGGCTTTGAGAAATGTTGCTTTTTATCAATTTAGCCGCATAATAAGGTGCTTGGCGCAGCCAATAGAGCGCCCGTAGCGCAATTGGATAGAGCGCGTGGCTTCGAATCCCGATGGCTATCGGGATTGCAGGTTCGAGGCCTGCCGGGATTGGTTGAAGTTAGGGCTGTTGAGTGCAGCCAGGTTGGCGCCCGTAGCGCAATTGGATAGAGCGTGTGGCTTCGAATCCCGATGGCTATCGGGATTGCAGGTTCGAGTCCTGCCGGGATTGGTCGAGGTTAGGGCTGTTGAGTGCAGCCAGGTTAGCGCCCGTAGCGCAATTGGATAGAGCGCGTGGCTTCGAACCACGAGGTT
>JBMFVX010000196.1:0-234 GCA_049965775.1 Phycisphaerae bacterium | reverse complement strand
GTTGCAGGTTCGAGTCCTGCCGGGCGCATGTTTTAGGGCGTTGGCACGGGTTGCGGGTGCCGGTGTAAACGCGGCGCAACCTGCGTGGGGCGTCGGATTACGAAGTCCTGCTGGCCAGGAGCCGGTCCGAATAATGGCCGGGATTGATTGCAGGTTCAGGTTGGGGAGAGCACAATAGCGTTTTGAAGCCGCTGGCTGCGGCTGCCAGAGCGCTCGTAGCTCAATTGGATAGAG
>JBMFVX010000195.1:3537-3840 GCA_049965775.1 Phycisphaerae bacterium | reverse complement strand
GCGGATCTCGCACCGCGGCGGGCCGCTGCCCACAGTCCCCAGATCGATGAACCCCGCCCTCGGGTCCGGCTCCGATGCGCTGCACACCGCAGCAGCTTCGCTCGCCGCTAGCCTCCCTCGCAGCTTCGCGCGCCAGCCGTAGAATGTCTTCTCGTTCAGCTGCTCTCGCCGGCAGAATGCCGGCACCGACAGTCCGCTGCGGGCCTGCCGAGCCACCAGCTCCCGCCACGTCTCCTCACCTCGCCGCAGAATCATCTTGTGCATCGTTCGCTCCTGTTGACGGGGATCGAAATCCGCGTCTTT
>JBMFVX010000195.1:0-3527 GCA_049965775.1 Phycisphaerae bacterium | reverse complement strand
GCCAGCCAGCGCCGCTGGCTGAGCGAGCCGCAGAACCGCCACTACTTCCGCGACGCCGAGAACGCCGCCCGAGTGCGGCGCTGGCAGCAGGCCCATCCGGGGTACTGGCGGAACACCACGCGCTCCCGGGGTCGTACCTTACAAGAGACCTCAGTAAACGATCGGCCAACCCGTTCTTGACATTCTCGCGAAGCCGTTGAGGTCCCGGGGCGGGACCCGCTTCGCGGGTCGGCAGCAGCCGATCGAGGCGCTCAAAGGCGACGCTGGACACTGGAACCGAGTTCGTCTACAGTTCAGCCCGTGCTGTACGAGCCCAGTTCCGAAAGCGAGCCGGCGATATCGTCGGTGGCCTCACCGACGCCCTTTGCGTCGGTGAAGGTGGAGATTTCCAAGGAAGAATACATCCAACTGAAGTGGGACGCGCGGTATTGGCAGCGACGGCATCAGCAGGCGCTGATTCGGGAAGAGGAGCTGAAGGAGAAGATCGAGCGGCTCGAAGCGCGGATTCGCGATTTGCTGCAGCGTCTGTTTGGACGGCGTAGCGAGAAGGGCGGCGCGAGGCAGGAGAGGCAAGCGAGCGTCGCAGTCTCGCGTCGGCCCCGAGGGCAACAGCCCGGAAGCGGCGGGCATGGGCGCAGGGACTGGGCGCATCTGCCGGTCGAAGAGGAGCTGAAGGACCTGAGCGGCGCCGAGAAGCACTGCCCGCAGTGCGGCGAGGCGCTGGTCTCATTCCCGGGAACCGAAGACAGTGAAGTGCTGGAGATCGAGGTGCGCGCGTACCGGCGCCGCATCCGCCGCAAACGCTATCGGCCGGGCTGCCGCTGCGGGGTACTGCCGGGGATTATTACGGCGCCGGCCCCGGCGCGGCTGATTCCCAAAGGGCTGTTGGGGATCTCGGTGCTGGTGGAGGTGTTGCTGAGCAAATACCTCTACGCCCAACCGTTGAACCGCTGGCGGCAATACTGGGCGACAGCGGGCTTGAAGCTCTCCTCGGGCACGGTGATCGGGGCGCTGAAGCCGCTCCTGCCCTTGTTCCGTCCGGTGGTGCAGGCCTTCCAGGAGCAGCAGCTGACGGAAGGGTATTGCCACGCCGATGAGACCGGATGGAAGGTCTTCGAGGCGATTGACGGCAAGGTCGGCTACAAGTGGTATCTGTGGGTGATCCGCACCGCCTCTGCCATGGTGTTTGTGATGGCGCCGGGCCGCGGGGCTCGAGTGCCGATCACGTATTTCTCGCGCCTTCTGGTGCAGACCATTCTGGTGTGCGATCGCTACAGCGCCTACAAGAAGTTCGCGCGAACCATCGGGGTGCTGCTCGCTTTTTGCTGGGCGCATTGCCGCAGGGATTTCCTGGAGCTCTCGCGCGGTTATCCGCCGTTGCAGGGCTGGGCGATGGGTTGGGTCGAGCGCATCGGGACACTCTATCATCTGAACAATGCGCGCGTGGAAGTGCTCGCCGATGCGGCGAGCTTTGCCGAGCGTGACGCGCAAGTGAAGGCGCATCTTGCGCAGATGCGCCAGGAGTACGAGCGCGAGTTGGCCGATCAGGGGCTGCACCGGGCGGCGCGCAAGGTCTTGACGAGCCTGAAGAACCATTGGGAGGGATTGACAGTATTTGTCGATCATCCGTGGGTTCGCATGGATAACAACACGGTCGAGACGGCGCTGCGTAACGAGGTGTTGGGGCGGAAAGGCTACTATGGCTCAGGGAGCGTGTGGGCCGCCGAGCTTGCCGCGCTGCTTTTCTCCCTCCTGATGACGCTGGTGCACAGTTGGCAGATCAACCCGCGGCGCTGGTTGCAGGAGTATCTCGAGGCCTGTGCGCAGAATGGGCAGAAACCCCCGGCGGATCTCTCGCCGTTCCTGCCCTGGGAGATGAGTCCGCAACGCTTGCACGAGTTGCGAGTGCCCCAGCCACCGATCCCGGCAACGAACACCTCATGAGCCACCGCTACTGTGGACGGGACTTCACCCCCGCGGACCTCGAACGCATCACACAGCTGATCCGGCAATCTCCCGGCACCTCTCGCGCCGAACTGTCGCGGCGCATCTGCCGGCTGCTCGGCTGGATCAAGCCCGATGGCAAGCTCAAAGAGATGAGCTGTCGGGTGGCGATGCTGCGCATGCAAGTGGATGGCTTACTGACGCTACCCCCGGCACGCCCCGTCACCTTGATCCGCCGGCCGGTGCCTGAAGCCACCGCGGCCACCGATCCGCAACCCCCGATTACCGCCCCAGTCGATCAGCTGCCGCCGCTTGAGTTCCTGCCCGTGAGCACTCGCACCAAGCGCGACTCGCGGCTCTGGAACGAGTACATCCAGCGCTACCACTACCTCGGCTACAACCCCTTGCCGGGCGCGCAACTGCGCTACTTCGTCGCGATCGATGGCCAGTTCGTGGCCCTGCTGGGCTTTGGCGCGGCCGCCTGGAAAACCGCTCCCCGGGATCAGTTCATCGGCTGGACCGAACAGCAGCGGCGCAACAACATGCATCTGATCGTCAACAACGCGCGCTTTCTCATCCTGCCCTGGGTGCAATCCAAAGGACTGGCCTCCAAGATCCTCGGCCGCATCGCCCGTCAATTACCCACCGATTGGCAGCAGCGATACGGCTACCGCCCGGTGCTGCTGGAGTCCTTTGTCCAGTCCGATCGCTTCCGAGGAACCTGCTACAAGGCAGCCAACTGGCTCCACGTCGGTCAAACCACCGGTCGCGGCAAGCTCGATGTGACTCATCAGTACGCCATCCCCGTGAAAGACATCTGGCTGTATCCTCTGCAACGATCCTTCCGCCAGGCGCTCACCCGCTAGCTGCGCGCCTCAACCGCCGCCATCCGCCACTCCTCAGAGCTTCCAGCCCCGCGGCTCCTACCGCGAAATCAGCCGCCGCGCAAGACGGGTCGGCCGATCATTTACTTTCAATAGAGCCCAACTTCTTGATTCCACTGCCGTTGGCGCCGCTTGCGGTGGTGGGCGCACAGGGGCCGACGTCACGGTCGGCTCCTGGCGCGGCTCCAGAAACCCGCCTCTCACCCCCAGAATCCCGCGGTTCCTCATCCCCGCCAACCCACCAGGGGAGCCTGCCACTATGAGCACCGTTCTTGCCCGTAACCTCATGGCACAACTGAAGCTCCCCGGCATGGCCGCCGTATTCGACCGCGCCGTCAAGGACGCCACCGAGCAGCAGTGGAGCGGCACGGAGCTCATCAACGTGCTGCTGCAGGCCGAGAGCGACTATCGGGGCGAGCGCAAGGTCCAGGGACTGATCAAGGCGGCCAAGTTCCCCGTCAAATCACGCCTGGAAGACTACGACTTCACCGCCAAGCGCTCCCTCACTCGCTCGGACATCAAGGATCTCTCGAGCCTCGAGTGGCTGCGTCAGGGCCGTCCCGTCCTGCTCATCGGTCAGACCGGCGTCGGCAAGAGCTTCCTCGCCCGGGCCCTCGGCATGCACGCCTGCCTCGCCGGCCAGAGCGCACTGTTCTGGAGCGTCACGCAGTGGCTGGAAGAACTCTCTCTCGCCCGCTC
>JBMFVX010000194.1:0-3861 GCA_049965775.1 Phycisphaerae bacterium | reverse complement strand
CCGCAATGGGGAGACTGCGTGAAAAAATATCACGCAAGAATTATCGCGTTTCGGCAGGGGGATTCGCTTGTTTAAGGCCTAGAACACGCGGCCTACTGAAGGTCGCGCGGTGCTTTGCGGCTTTGCTGCGCTATGGTATTCTCCAATTTCACTAAGTTTGGGAAAGTTGGCATGACTATTTCGTTGCACAAGTTCGTACCGCCGGCAGGTTCACCGCTGCGGCGTGCAATGCTGCGGTTTAAGCAGGTTACGTTCCTGCATGTTTGGTTTCCGCATTTATTGGCGGCCCTCGGCGTGGGCCTGCTGGGCTTGTTTAACCTTGTGCATGGTTTGGACCTGCTTGCGCCCAAGTTTGGTCAGTTGTTGACGACCAAGCCGGTGCTCACGCTTACGCAACTTTCGGCATGGCATGGCGTCAGCGGCATACCGCAAACCATTGTAGGCGCGGTGATGCTGTTGATGGCCGGCGGTTTGGCGATACGGTCGCGTTTTGCCTGGGTGGTGGCATTGCTGCTCTCGTCGGCGGCGCTGGCATTGGTGCTGCACCGAACAGGCATGCGCTGGAGTTTTTTGGCCGCCTACAATCTGGTTTTGATGGTGGGGCTGCTGTACTTTCATCGTGGCTTTGCTCGCTCCAGCGTCGCCGCCGGCACGATGTTTTCGGTTATAAGCATTCTGCTGCTGCTGGGCTATGCGGTTTTGGGTACATTTATTCTTGGTAAGGGGTTTTCGCCGCCGGTGAAAACGCTTACCACCGCCCTTTATTTTTCGGCGGTAACGCTTTCAACCGTTGGCTACGGCGACATTGTGCCCAAAAGCGATGATGCGCGTCTTTTTGTTGTTTCGGTGATTGTGCTGGGCATTACGGTGTTTGCAACCTCGCTGTCGGCGGTTATTGTGCCGTTGGTGAACAGCCGCATTGGCAAACTGCTTTCAGGAGAGAAACAGGCCGTGAAAAAAGATCACTACATTATTGTGGGCGATAACGCCCTGGCTCATAACACGTATCGTGAGCTAAAGTCGCGCCGCATGCCGGTAACCGTTATTGTTCCGCAGCAGCCCGAGGCCATGTGGATGGATGCCGGGGACCTTGTGGTAGGTGACGCATCAGATGTTGAGGTACTGCGAAGCGCCGGCGCCGCGGACGCTCTGGCTGTTTTGGCGCTGCGCGCCGACGACAGCGAAAATGCCTTTATTGTGCTGGCCGCCAAAGAGGTTGGTGGCTCGGCCAAAACAGTTGCCGCCGTAAAAAACAGCAAAAATCTCGCGCGGGTGAGGCGCGTCACACCTGACATCATCATTGCGCCTGATATTCTCGGCGGCGAGTTGCTGGCTATGGCATTAAGCGGCGAACAACTTGCGGCAGATGATATTCTCAAGCGTTTGTTCGTGACGCAGGCTTCGGGTACGGGCAGTAAAGCGAATTGATCCCATCGTCCCGCTCCCGTGCGGACGGTATGTGGGAGAAGCATGCTGGGCAATCTGTCGTGAGTTTTATGGCGCTACGTCTGCTTGCTTTGCCAGCAGTTCGGGCGAGTTTCTCCCAGGTTGCTAGTGCACGAATATTAAGTATGGGCAAGAGGCCTCGCATCCATGGAATGCGTCGGGTTTTAGCATTGACGAACCTGCGGCGATGCAGGTATGCTACGCACAGTGCATTTTTCACTTTGTCGGCAATGTTCGATGAGGACTCAATGCGGTAGCACATAGACATCACTTATGCCACCATTTATCGCATTGGGAAATATATTAATCTGTGGAGTTTGTTTGCCAGTATCTTCATGCAGTTTGCAGCAGCAGGCGTTCTGGCGGAACCGCTATGTTGCCTGCAGATCAATGAGGTGAACGCAACAGGAAAGTTTAAATGTTATTTGGAGCTTATGCCATGACAAGTCGTCGCAATTTTCTTAAAGCCGGTGTCGCAGTAGCCGCTGCTAGTGTGCCATGGAGCATTGCACAGGGTAAAGATCGCCTGCCGGCGTATCCGGGCGTGTGGCCGTCGCAGCCGCCTGCCGGCTGCCCTTTTGCACCCTCAACCACAATGACGGGGCTGCGATTTACCGGTCAGCATCATCAATATGCCAATGCCGACACTTGGTACCCGTCGTGGGCGTCGGATGGTAACCTGTATAGTGCATTTGCCGATGGCAATGCGCCGCTGCCGGGAGGCGGGGATATTCACGTTAACTGTGGCTTAGGCCCTCGTGCCGATACGGGGTTGGCTTGCATTCGCGGCGATAACCCCATGCACCTGACGGTTGACGCGGTGGGATTGTATAAAGCGTCGGCAGCTCCGTGGGGTGGACGCTATCCGTGTGCAAATCTGGTTCACGATGGAGTATGGTACACGGGAACGTATTGTGTTGATATTGGTTGGCGCACATATGAAGGCATGGGCTGCAACTGGGCGTGGTTGGGGCCATTTGTGGGGTTTGAATATTCCCGCGACTTGGGCAAAACCTGGACTCCATGTCCCCACACGCCTTGGGACCCGCTGTTTGTGCAGGATGTTGGAAACTGTGGGCCGGCGCTTCATAAGCTTGCCAAAACCCGTACCTCAGTAAAGCAGTTTCTTGGTAATGCCCCAGGTAGTGCATTATTTGAGATGATTCCCGGATTGCCCTTGGCCAAGTTCAGCGTGCTCCATGTGGTTGATTTCGGCAAAAATATGCAGCATTCACCCGACGGCATGGCGTATATGGTGGGCCACGGCCGTGCGCCAGGCATTCCACATCCACGCATGGGCGCGGTAAGTTGGCTCAGCGGTGACGCCGTGTATTTGGCCCGCGTAAAGCCAACCCCCGAAACCATTAACGACGCATCGCAATACGAATTCTTTGCCGGCTACGACAGCCGCAATCGTCCCGTGTGGTCGCGGCATTTCTCGCACCTGAAGCCCATGCTCGAATGGCAAAATCACCTCGGCAACAGTGCGATGACGTATGTGCCCGGCCTTAAAAAGTATGTTTTATGTATAGCCGATGGCTGGCCATCCACGCGCAAGATGAACACCATTGTTCTGGAATCTTCGCAGCCCTGGGGGCCATGGAAACTCGTGACATACCTGCGGCATTTTGGTCAGCAGGGGTATTTCGTTAATTTTCCGAGTAAGTTTATATCAAGCAGCGGCCGGGGTGCCTGGATGTGTTACAGCGCCGATTTCACTCGGGTAAGAGTTGCATCGTATCCACCGGGCAGCGGCTACCATTTGTGCCTGCAGGAAATTGAGTTTATGAGCTGAGCCATCGAGGCTTGCAGTCTACGTCGCTCACCTGTGGCGGGCAATGGCTTCGCGAATGGGCATGACAATGGGTTTAACAAGCCGCTCTTCAACAAGCGGTGCGGCTTGCTGTACCAACTGCTGGTGCAGGTCATGGAGGCTGGCATGTTTTTTTCCGCCGGCCCATTGCCTCATGGTGGCCATGACGCTCAGGGGTTCATTGCCATACTGACCGGATTTAACCTGCGAACTGAACGTACGCGGCTGCACCAGAATTCTAAATTGCGTCCGCACATCAGGTGAGAGTCCCACCGCCAGGCTAAAGCCGAAATGTACCGCCTTGGCGTCGGGAATGTCCATGAGGCTGCCTAGAGCGCCATCGGTGAGCAGCGCTTCGGCGATAATTTCATGATGATTCAGCTTGCAGCGAAAATCAAACCCCCAAAGCACCTCCAGATATTCCATATCCACAGGTGAAATGGAGAGGTAGTAAGGAGCGGTTTCAAGGACACTGGCGCAAAAGCCGTGACCCTCGTCCGGCGTGACGGGGCTTACCCAGCCGCAGCTTAGGGCCTGTAAATAAATAACTGATACCATTTGTGGTTATTGTCCGATAATAAGGAGGATGGATCGCGCAACGC
>JBMFVX010000193.1:0-3977 GCA_049965775.1 Phycisphaerae bacterium | reverse complement strand
ACGCGTCATCCAGGGGCCAGCCAGCACCACCGTATGCACATGTTTCAGCGGCAAAATACCGCCGCGGTTTTTGAGCAGCACCGTCCCCTCGGCGGCAATAACATTGACCAGAGCCGCTCGCCGTGGCCCCCGCAGCGGCACCGCAGCGGGCGCCTGGCGGTCAATAAAGCCCATGGCAATAAGTAACCGCAATAAACGCCGTACATGTTGATCAATCAAACTGGTGGTTATTTTGCCCTGCTTAAGAAGCTGGCTTACGGCCGCAAGCGTGTACATTTTGCGGGCGGGCATTTCAAGGTCCAGCCCGTTTTTGAGATTATCAAGCGTGTTGTAGCTGCAGCCCCAGTCAGTCATGACAACGCCGCGAAAGCCCCAATGCCGCCGCAACATGTCGTTAAGTAGAAATGCGTTCTCCGAACCATACCAGCCATTAATGCGATTGCACGCCGTCATGATGGCCCATGCATGGCCGCGTTGCACCGCGGCCTTAAACGGGGGCAAATAAATTTCTTCCAGCGCACGGCGGCTTATCACACAGTTAACCCAGGGTCGCTGGGTTTCAATTTCATTGCCGACATAATGCTTGACGCAAGCGGCGACATCCTGCGACTGCAGCCCGCGCACAAACCGTGTTACCAGGGAGGCTGACAAGGTCGGGTCTTCGCCGCCAATATATTCCATGCTGCGGCCATTTTGCGGCTCGCGCAAAATATTCACGCCCGGGCCAAGCAAAATGCCCACCTGCCGCGCACGGGCATCGCGCCCAATCGCCTGGCCTTCTTGCCATGCCAGCCTGCGGCTCCAGGCGGCGGTCAAACAGGATGCCGCCGGAAACGCCGTCGCAGGCCCCCAGTCTACAACGCCGCAGGTCGCGTCGCTCACCCGCACCGACGCCAAGCCAATCGCCTTGAGCGAATGCAGGGCCTCGTGTTTGTTGCCGGTCATTAAGCGCAATTTTTCCGCCAATGTCAGCCGCGACAAAATGGCCTTGGCCCGCTGATTAATTTGAGCTGCCGTCAGGCCTCGGGGAGAATACATCCCGGCATTCGCCCGCCCACTCGCAGCAGTAGCTGCCGACGTGAGCAGCATAAGCGCCAATAAGAGGCCGATAGCGCCATACCGAACCAGCAAACGCCAGCCCACCGGCAACTTCACAGGCGTCTTATACATTTACATTCTCCGTAAACAATACACAGGAAACAATGCACAGGCACAGCGGGTCGCAACCGGCGACGGCTGCAAAGACACCCTAATTCAATTTTATGCCTGACCCCGCGGTCGTTTGCACTTTCACCCATTCACACTCACAAATTGAATAGCAGCCAATACCGCAAACATGGCCAGTATCAAACGAAACCAGTGTTTCTACCGTCAGCGCATACACATCTCAACGCCGTGGCACTGACAATGTTGCATGAAGTCGCCCGGCTTTGCAAGACCGATTTGCGCACGGTGAGGTTACATCTTGCGACACAACACCAACCGCAGCGCAGGCCTGATGACCGTGCCGCGAGATATATCGCAGGAACGGCTGCGAGTCTCGTCCCATGGGCCAAACCGCGCAAACCGCGGGGTGAGCACCCCTCATGTGACCCTCAAGGACAACATCTTCAAGCGCCGTGCCGATTGGCAGCCGCAACCTTTTTGGTTTTCAGGGCGGGTTTGCGCAGCATAACCGCTGTGGCGCTATTGGCCACGAAAATTTTTACGCGCAATACCCGGCGAAATTGTTTATACTCATTTATCGGTCTTTCGCGACATGGTATACGGAGACTTTACACATCCATGCAAAGCCAACGTTCGTTCAATGCCGAAATTCGAGTGGCGGTGCTGGCGCCGCTGCACTTGAGTTTTGCGCGCAGCACGCTCTATGGGATTGCCAAAGCCGCACGAGCTCATCTTGCGGCCGGTACCGCCGCCGCAAGCGGTTCTGCCGCAGCACCCTGGAACGTCATGGTTCTTTCCAGCATCGCGAACGATCAAGACAACGAGATTACCCGCCCGCTGAGGGAGTTCAAACCCGATGCCATCTTGGCCCGCATGGATACGCCCATGCTCCGCGCCATGCTGCTGCGCTATGCCGTGCCCACCGTGGAATTGTTTCAAACGCAGAGCGTTGCCGGCTGTCCCGGCGTAAGCCTCAATGAGGAATGGATCGGCCGGCTAGCCGCGGAACATTTTCTCGATCGCGGGTTTGAAGCCTTTGCCATTTTCGGAGATATGGCCTTTGCATGGTCGCAGCAGCGCTCCGCCGGGCTTAAAAAGGCGCTGGCCGCCCCCGAAACCGACGCCGATGTGGGCCGCAGCACACCTCGCATCGTTGCGGAGTTCGGCCAGGCGCATACCGCCCCATCGCACACCATTGCCCAATGGCTCAGCACGCTGCCTCGGCCGGTTGCCGTCTTTGCCACCAACGACCTGTTCGCCGCCCGACTGCTCGCCGTTGCCCGCACACTCGACATTCGCGTACCCGACGAGCTTGCCGTGCTCGGCGTAGACGATGACGAATTTCTCTGCTTGTTCAGTTCGCCGCCGCTCTCCAGCGTGCAGACGGGCCTTGAACACCTCGGCGCCGCCGCCGTAGGCGTACTCGAGCGCCTGCTCGCCGGCGAGACGGTTGCTCCGCAGACCGTGGTGCCGCCGCGGGGCGTAATAACCCGACAATCCACCGATATGCTGGCCGTGCAGGACACAGGCGTTGCCGCCGCCATAAAATTCATCCGCCAAAGACGCGATACGCGGATTACCGTGGATGATGTTGCCCGCCAAGTTGCCCTGAACCGCCGGGTATTGGAACGCAAATTCACCCAGGTCCTGGGGCGAAGCATTCTCCACGAGATACACCGCGCCCGCGCCGAACGCATTAAAGAGCTTCTGCGAACCGATCTCTCGCAGGAACAAATCGCCTACATGTCCGAGTTCTCCAGTGCGCAGCGCATGGTGCGCTTATTCAAACAAGTCACCGGTATAACGCCCGGAGAATACCGCCACCTGCATGGCAAGTTGTAGCTGCTTAACCACATGCACCAGCCTGCTGCGATGAGGCCATACCGGCGCGGCAATTTTTCCGGGCAGGCTTAAAAACCTCGCAAAATATGGCCCAATCGTGGCCCCATCGTTGCCGGAGCAAGGCTGTTTTCAAGATAAAAGCGGGTGAGGGATGCCGATAAAATCGGGACGCTCCCAGAGGGCCTGTCAATTTTCGTGGCGGCGGCCTAAACGCGCTCTTCGGGGCGTAAACTCGAATCCAAAATAGTGTCGCGAACGACCAACGGCGGCTGAGGACAGCCGCGCTCCCAGGAAAAGCCTTCGTCCGCCATAAAAATTGGCAGACCCCTCCCAGAGCCGCATGGAAAATTGCCGCGACGATGCAGACAAGATGTCTGCGTTACCGGCGCTGCTGACCGCATGCAAAATTGCCGCGCCCAGCCATGCCGACGGACGATAACAGCCATACAACACATGGCGACTTCATCGCCGTTTTTACGAACCACCGACACTCTGGTGCGGCCGATCGGGCTGTTGGGCTAGAAAGTCCTTAATCGCCTTTGCAAAGGCGCTGTCATTAAGCGGAAAGGTTTTGCCGACGCGATCCACGTGCCACCAGCCCGGAAACAGCAACCTGCAACCATGCGAAACAAACTTTTTCAGGTCGCGCGTTGCGGCGTTATAAAGCGCCGGGCTGTGGGCGGGCGTGTTGGGAGCCGGATGCCATTCAAATATGCCCCAGTTGCGGCTGTACTGGGTAACAAGCGACGTATCTAACGTGCCAAACCGCGTAATGCCAAGGTGGTCGTTTTGCGGCAGATATCCCGACCATAGTGTTGAGGCCGATGAGAGCGATCTCTTTCTGCCTGCCGGCGCATCGCCAAGACATTCTGCGGGAATCTGGTGCGGATAAAGCAATTTTGAATCCAGTCCGTTGTTAAACAACATATCGCCGATGTCGCGCACAAAGTTGGCCACCAGCACCTGCC
>JBMFVX010000192.1:0-3992 GCA_049965775.1 Phycisphaerae bacterium | reverse complement strand
CACAAAACCGCCCACGGAACGCTCCGTAGGCCTATTTATGCACTATTATGCACAATGCCAGAAAAATTGGCAGACCCTTTTTATAAATCCCGCGATGCTTTAGGGCAATGACTATAAAATTTTGTTTACTATAGATGCAATAGGCCTAATAAATAAGCCAAAACGCGCCACGCGGCTTATTTTATAAACATAGCACGCCTTGAAATGCTCAATATATAAGCTATAACGTTGCCGGAAATGAGCGATGTCGGCAGGAGCACGCCTTTGGCGAGCCTGCGCGACAGCGTCGGCAGGAGCTTTTTTCATGCGATGTGCTTTTACAGAGGCCCAGGGCCTTGGGCGGCGATTGGCGGTTGGCGGCTGTACCCTGGCCGGCGCGGTGGTATTGCTGCTCGGCTCGGCATGTCGGGCGGCGGCGCATGCACCGCTTTCATCGGGTGTAACAACGATGGCCGCAGCAACACAGGCACCTGTTGCGCCAAACCCCGGTGCAACCGCCTGGATGATGGTTTCGGCAGCTTTGGTAATGGTCATGATGCCCGGCTTGGCGCTATTTTATGGCGGCATTGTCCGTAAGAAGAACCTGCTTGCCATCATGATGACCTCCTATTCGGCACTGGCAATTATTACGCTCCAATGGTTTTTGGGCGGCTACGCCCTGGCGTTTGGCACAAGCCACATGCACGGCTTTATCGGCTGGGATACGGCCCGGCTGTTTTTTAATAACCTGTCCAACCGTGCCACGCATGCCACCGTCTTTGCGCCCGGCGGGCAGGTTATTCCCGAAGGCGCCTACTGCATGTTTCAACTCATGTTTGCGATTATTACGCCGGCGCTGATTGCCGGCTCCGTGGCTGAAAGAATGAAGTTCAGCGCGTGGATCGCATTTTTGGTGCTATGGGCCTTTTTGGTTTACGACCCGCTGGCGCACGCTATTTGGAGTCCTGATGGACACGGCTGGATTGCCAATATCGGCCGACTGTTCGGAGCCAGGGGCGGCTGCGTAGACTTTGCCGGCGGCACGGTCGTTGAAATTCCATCGGGCGTCTCAGGTCTGGTGCTCTGCTGGTTTGTCGGAAAGCGGCTTGGCTATCCGCGGCACGTTATTCAACCTAACTCGCTGGGGCTGACGCTTACCGGCGCCGGCCTGCTCTGGTTTGGCTGGTATGGGTTTAATGTAGGCTCGGCTTATGGCTCAAACACGCTGGCGTGCGTTACCTTCATTAACTCTACCCTGGCAGCGGCGCTCGGAGGCCTCGGCTGGATGATGGCGGAATATATTCATCACCGCCGCCCCACCACGCTGGGCATTGCCACCGGGTTTATCGCTGGATTGGTGGGCATTACGCCCGCGTGCGGATTTGTAACCATCTGGTCGGCGCCCATTATCGGCCTGCTCGCCGGCGTGGTGTGCTATTGGGGTTCGCAAATTAAGTCGCTGTTTGGCTACGACGACTCGCTGGATGTTTTTAGCGTGCACGCCATGGGCGGTTTTTTGGGGCTGCTGCTCACGGGTGTATTTGCCAGTGCGGCTGTCAACGGGCGCGGCGGCCCCAACGGCCTTCTACTGGGCAACCCGGTGCAACTGCTGTGGCAATTGCTTGGTGCGGTAAACGCCGTGGTGTATGCCGCTGTTGGCACCGCCATCATTGCAACTGTCATTGATAAAACCATCGGCCTGCGCGTGCCGGAGTCGGTTGAGCTTGAAGGCTTAGATGTGGGCATACATGGCGAAAACGGCTGGGATGTGGGCACACTGCCGGAACCGGCTATTTCGCTGCCAAGCAATGCGGCATAAGCAGCCGCCGCGTTATATAATAGGTGCTAAGCGAGAGGTCGCACCGCCCGAGGCGGGAACACATTTTCTGGAGCAACGGCATGAAATGGATCATTGCAATTATTCAACCCTACCGGCTCGAAGCGGTTAAGCAAGCCCTCATAGATGTTGAGGTATTTCGCCTCACGGTAAGCGATGTGCAGGGCTATGGCCGACAGAAAGGGCACACCGAGTATTTCCGCGGCCAGCCGATGCAGGTTAATCTCATTCGCAAGGTGCGCCTCGACATTGCCGTCAACGATAATTTTGTGCAGCCCACGATTAACGCTATTCTCAAAGGCGCCCGCACGGGCACGGGCCCGAAAGGCAATGTGGGTGACGGCAAAATTTTCGTGTTGCCGCTGGAAAACGTGGTTCGTATCAGCGATGGCACCATGGGCGGCGAGGCGATATAAGCGGGGGCGACGCCTACGAGGCTATCAGTTCGAAGGCCCAGCGGCACACATTCATTGACCGCTTACCGAGCCAGCGTGTTTTGAGCACGTCAGCTTTTTTGCGCATAAACACTCGGGAGCCTATCCGGGTAATGGCCGGGATTGCGAAGAGGCTGTAATGTCCGCGATGCGCGGAGGAGATTCCGGGGCTCCAATTACATACCGAGTTAATTCTATTGACATATCTGTTAATTACCGATACAGTATTTCAATGAATGTGAGGTTTTCGCCCACTGCGGCAAGTGATTTTGAGGCGCTGCCGCGGATCATGAAGGCCCGAGTGCAAAAGGTTATCGCTCGTCTGCACAACTGGCCGCATGTAAGCGGCGTTAAACCACTGACAGGACCTCTCGCCGGCCATTATCGCGTACGCACGGGAGATTACCGCGTACAGTTTGCGATGCGAGACCAAGTGCTATGGATTGAAAAAATCGGCCACCGGGATGGATTCTACGAGGAATAAACATGACCACCGTGCAGACAATCGAAATCGCGGGCCGGCGTATCACCATGCTTCCTGAGGGCGTGTATTTCAAACTCCTGGAGCGAGCCGGACTTCCAACGCCGGAGATGGGCATGCCGCCGCTGCCCAAACAATTGTCAGGCGGAGGCTACCCGGCGATGGAATATGCTCGGGCGAGTATAGCGCGTGATATAGTGCGGACGCGGCGGCGACTGGGACTCTCGCAAGCCGAGTTGGCTCGCCGCGCCAGCATGTTGCCTGCCGCATTAAATCGAATCGAACGCGCAAAGGTTGATCCATCAGTGTCTACCGTGGAGAAACTGGATCGGGCTTTGCGGGCAGCCGAAAGGGCCGCCCATCGGCAAAGCAAAACTCACTCAACGCGGCGCTCGAAGATTTGATCCGCCCGATGGTTTTCATTTTATGATCGGCCTCGAACCGTAAAAATACGCCCTCCAACACAAAGGGTAAACCGCGGGGCAACAGCAGCGGCAATGAATCCCCGCGAGCAATATCTTCAGTACTCTGTTACGCCCGCAGCACAACGGTTGAATTTATTTGACGACGAAGCAGGTTCATCCTGGATGCTTTGCGGCCGGTTGCCGTTTTTGCTGCAACCCGCGATATTTGCGCCATGCGTTTTACTTATCCGCTTGCGGGCAAGAAACCCCATTTTCTTCATCCAGCGGGCACAGTCGGCGGGCCATTGGCTGGCATCGGTTTTGGGATCGCCAATTCCAAAGCCGTGGCCGCCATGCTTAAACTTCACCAGCGTGACGGGCACGCCGCTGCGACGCAGCGCTGCCGCAAAGCGTTTTTCGTTTTGATGCGGTACGACCGTATCATCGTGCGCATAAAACATAAATGTCGGCGGCGTAAGCACGGTTACGCTAAGTTCACTGGAAAAGTATTCATCAACGATTTTGGGCGCATGTGGCCCCAAGAGGTTATTGTGCGACCCCATATGGGTAATACCCGGCATCATGGAAATGACTGGATAACCCAGAATTAAAAAATCGGGCCGCGTGCTGTAACGATTCAGCGGATCGGCGGCATCGGGGTTGCCCGGCAGCCAATGCGTACCGGCGAGCGAGGCCGCGCTGCCACCCGCCGAAAAACCCATGACACCGATGCGGTGCGGGTCAATGTGCCACTGTTTCGCATGTGCACGTACAATTTGCATATACCTCCCACGGCCAAAATTTGAAGGCTTTATTGCAGTGTGATGGTGAGATACTCCGATGATAGGTAATACCGG
>JBMFVX010000191.1:0-4047 GCA_049965775.1 Phycisphaerae bacterium | reverse complement strand
AGCTTGAACTCATGCCCGAAGACATCAAGGGCAAGAGCTTTTACCGCGGCCGTGGCTGCGGGCTTTGCAATAACACCGGTTATAAGGGACGTTTGGCTGTTTGCGAAATTATGGTTCTTGATGATGAAATGAGAGAGATGATCATGTCCCACGCCTCCACCAATTTGCTCCGCAATGCCGCCCGCAAGCGGGGCATGCGCACGCTGCGCCAATCGGGCCTTATTGGCATTTTCGAAGGCCTTACCACCATCGAAGAAGTCGTCAAGCAAACCATTGTCGAAGAATAGGGCCTCTTCTGGTGCCTGCGATCGGCATCAGCTGCGTCGTTTACGACCGTCCCGGCACAACCCGTTAGCCAACTCACCCCGTAACGCAGGCTTCCAGCCTGCCAGTACTGCAAGGCACAGTTTGAGCAGCCGGACTCACCCCTGTAACGCAGGCTTCCAGCCTGCCAGGGCTGCAAGGGCCAGTTTGAGCGGCCGGACTCACCCCTGTAACGCAGGCTTCCAGCCTGCCCCGCCACCCGCTCCGCGACCGATTACGCAGAATAAACCCCCGCCGGACTTTCCGCGCGGCCATCCACCTCGTATTTATAATTAGCAGGATGCCAAAGGCAACCAACCAAAAGGTTGCCTGTAAGCCGCCTGTATGAATGCCGCTCTGACCACCCTGGGGCTTCTTTGGCCTGTAAGGCTGGCTCGGCGGCGAGGTGAGGTAATCGTCCCTTGCCCCATTGGCGGCCAAGAGCCGTCAAGTGCGGCCAAAACCAGGTAAGGGGCGGTAAAGGCCGTGAGCACTGCCCGGTGCTTTACAGGCCATGACAGTTGGCGCGGCTCGTGCGATATGCCCGTCGCCTGCTTTGCGGAGGGGCTTGGCCATACGCTGGCCCAACGGCCCGGCCTAACCGCAACAATAAAAAGGGTGGAGGCCTCAAGGGACGCACCAGCATGCGTCCGAGCCTGTGCAGGCTCGCTGGCCAATGGAGTGGGTCGCAAATCGCAGTGCGATAAGGTTTGCGTCCCAACCCATAGGCGGCTTTTGCTGGCGGGGGTGTTGTAGCTTGCGGGCGCGTGGCCCCGCTAGCGAGCCAGAGCGGTAGGGCGCTATGGCGATCACTTGGTATGCCCGCCTCACACCCATAACGTCGCTCTGCGACGGCCCGCCCCGATGCCTGAAAATACCTTTGCTTCCTATATAAGGATTGCCCCATGCCTACCTTTCAATACGAAGCGATGAACGGCGCCGGCCAACAGGTTAAGGCCGAAGTGGACGCCACAAGTTCCGACGAGGCGATTTCTAAAATCCGCTCCCAGGGTTACTTCGTCCACAAGATAAAAGAAAAAGCCGTCAAAAAGCCCAAAGGTGCAACCAGCGCCGGCCCGGCCGGCGCTGCCACCGGCGGCACCGCCCTTAAAAAGAAAAAGGGCTTCACCGAAATTTCAATCAATATCGGCCGCGTTTCCCAGAAACTTCTCACGCAATTCACCCGGCAGCTTTCCACCCTGCAGGACGCCGGCCTGCCCATCTTGCGGTCGCTTAAGGTGCTGCACCAGCAGCAAAAACCCGGCATGATGCGCGATACGCTTGATCAGGTTTCCGCCGATGTTGAGGGTGGCACCACGCTGTCCGAATCCATGGGTAGGCATCCCAAAGTGTTCGACAAGCTTTACGTCAACATGGTGGCCGCCGGCGAAACGGGCGGCGTATTGGATGTTATTCTCCAGCGCCTTGCCGACTTTATGGAAAAAGCCGAGCGCCTCAAACGTCGCATCAAAGGCGCCATGATCTACCCCATCGTGGTCATCAGCTTTGCCGTGCTGATGGTGACGGGCATCATGATTTTTGTGATCCCGAAGTTTAAAAAGCTCTTCGCTTCGTTTCGCACCGGCTTGCCCACCATCACCATCTGGCTTATGGAGTTTTCTAACTGGGTTGCCAAAGAATATGGCTGGCTCTGGATTTTAGCCTCGCCGTTTGCCCTTTGGCTCTTCATCAAGCTCCTGGGCAAAACCAAGTTCGGCCGCGGCCTTATTGACCGCGTCAAGCTGCACATTCCCGTCATGGGGCAGCTTGTTTCAAAGGGTACCATCGCGCGGTTTACCCGCACGCTCGGCACGCTGCTTAGCGCTGGTGTGCCCATTCTCGAGGCTATTAACATCACTCGCGAAACCTGCGGCAACACCGTGTTTCAAAATGCCCTGCAAAAAGTGCACGACGCCATTCGCGAGGGCGAAGGCTTCGCCGAGCCGCTGCGCAAAGCCAAAGTTTGCGATGGCATTGTCATCAACATGATTTCAGTAGGTGAAGAAACCGGCGACATGGACAAAATGCTCATGAAAATCGCCGACAACTACGACGAAGAGGTTGACGTGCTCGTGGGCACGTTGGTAAGCGTGATGGAACCCGTCATGATCGTCGTACTGGGTGTGTTGGTGGGCGGCATTGTGGTCGCCGTGTTCCTGCCGTACGTGAAACTGCTCAAAAAGGTGGGCGGCGGCTAAACGGCAAAATGGGCCGCGGGGTTAATGCCCTGCGGGCCGACGAGCCACCGGGTTTAGCCCGGTGGTTCCACGACAGGAAAAAGCGGGCCGCCGGGGTAATTCCCGTGGAACTACAGAGGCGGCGGTTTTCCAACACAAAGGATTAACTTATGTTGGCGCAAAAACAACTCAATCAAATTGTCATAGCCAACCCGTGCGGGCGGCAACCGGCTTTATCGGCCGATACAGGCAGCCTCTATTGCGGCCGCCGTTGGGGCCGCCGCGGTTTCACGCTTATCGAACTGCTGGTCGTGATTTCTATTATCGCGATCTTGATAGGCATTTTGCTCCCGGCGCTCGCCAAGTATCGCCTGCAGGGCTACGTCACCAGCGCCACCGAAGAAATGAACTCCGTCAAAACCGCTTGCCTGATGTACTACTCCAATTACAACGCCTACCCGGGGCCGTTTAGTGAGGCGGATATCGCCAACCAATCCATAAAAACCTCCGGGGGCGAAGTAGTTACGGGCACGCAGAATATGCTCATCGGCCTGATGGGAACAATGTACACCACCTCGCCGACGAGTCTGCCGTCGGGCACTGCGGCGGTATCAGTCTCAGGCAGCACGGGAGTTAATGCCGTTAACCCCGTTTACGTAACCAACCCTCTCGGCAGCGGCCCAATTGATTACTCCAATGGCAATGTTCAGCAGAAGTCGTATTTAAGCCCGGACAACACACTGCTCTTGACCTCGCCGCCTAATGGGGCGGCGTCATCCACTTTGCCAACGCTCTACGACACCTTCCCTGATGGTCTGCCGATTCTCTATTACCGTAAAATCCCCGGCCTGCCCGGCACCACCGGCGTGCCGGTGCAGCTAAACGCCAGCGCTAGTCCTCCGGGGGCTTTTTACCTGAACTCGAACTACTATTACATAACCAACCCCTCCCTCATCGCCTCCAGCGGGGCGGCATACAACGAACAGCAGCAGGTGATCAACGGAACTTCCTACACAACCGCGCTAAACAATAATACGACCTACACCGGCGCTCTTGCGTATGAAGTTACCAACCCGAACGGTTACCCGGCGCAGTCTCCGACGGCCACCATTACCAACACCTCCGTCCCCAATGCCGTCGGCACGCCCGTACTCGGCGGTTTTGTTCTCATCAGCGCCGGACCTGACCGTATCTACGGCCCGCCGCTGGCCGTTGATGCCAGCCAAGGCTCGGTCGGCACGCTTACCTGGGCATCGGCGGCAACCAGTGATGACA
Source organism: Phycisphaerae bacterium (assembly GCA_049965775.1). Classification (GTDB taxonomy): domain Bacteria; phylum Planctomycetota; class Phycisphaerae; order WQYP01; family WQYP01; genus JABEVB01. The sequence continues at coordinate 292 of JBMFVX010000191.1, read as the reverse complement.
TTATTGTTGGGGGAGGGCAATAATGATTGGTGTTGCGAATAGTGTTGTGAACTGCGCCGGAGCGGTGCGAAGACGCGGGATGCCCGTGGGGCTAAACCCCACGGCTCGTTTTCGAGCGCGTGCTGCGGCATTTACACTTATTGAACTTCTCGTTGTGATTTCGATTATCGTTTTGCTCATCGCCATCCTGCTGCCCGCCATCATGTATGCCCAGCGCGAAGGTTACATCAGCGCCACCACCAGCAACATGAAGAGCATCAGCATTGCCCTGCAGCAATACCATGCCGATATG